>CADBOP010000234.1 GCA_902796255.1 uncultured Ruminococcus sp. | reverse complement strand
TGTTATTACTCCAAAATTTATAGTCAATATTATTATATCATTTTTATGTCTTATTGTCAACTAACTTTGGAAAGAGCCTATTGACCGGCTCTTTCCAATGTTAGTTGATTTTAACTTATGAAAGTATTATAACAATGTCTATATAGCAGGAATATTTTTTCTTTATTCAGATAGTACATAAATTTTCATACAATTAATTTCAACCAACTTTGGAAAGAACCTATTGACCGCTTACGATTTATAAAAAATCCATAGAAACTGAAAATTTCAATTCCTATGGATTTGTGATGAATACTGATATCCATCATTGATTTAGAAAAATCTGCGTTTTATTAAAATATGGCTTTACAGGCCTAAAAAAGTTATATACTTTTTTTCTAATGCATCAAAAATTTCTTCTTTACCTAACCCAATAACTTCATCATAATATTGTGTTAAAAACTCATTTCCTTTTTCTGTTACAGTATTTTCATTTAAAGAAGTACTTTCATCAATTCCAAATTCAATATCTTCTAACCCATTTTCACTTAGTAAGTTCTTCTGCTTCAGAAAAGAATAAACATTTTGTAATTTTCCTATAACAGATGCAGGAGGAATACCCTGCGTAATGTGCCAACTGGCTTTGTCAAAAATTTTCATTTTATGTTCTTCTTTCTATTTTAGTGTGCATGGAGTCTGGAATTTTGCACAGTTCTCCATTTTGATTTCGGATATAATTTCCACCTGCTTCACGGATGCGATTTTCTTTTGCAATTTGTAACTGTTTATCTGCTGTCAAAGATGTCACCTCAATCATTTCTATTACTTGGTTATTTCTTATTACCGCAAAATCAACTCTGCGTCGTTCACCAGTTACAGGGTCTGCAACAGATTTTCCATTTTCATCACGCAGATAAATTTCTGATAAAATAGTATAACCTTTTTCAAGGGGATATTTTTCTTCAAGTTCTTCTTTAACTTGTTGTTCACGCTCTAAACCAGTTCGTTTGTTTTCAATTAAATCTTCATGATAATCTCTAAAGTAAAATTGTTCCAATCCATGATATAAAGGACTGTTTGTCAAAACTGATTCAAAATCCGGAAGCAATTCTTGAAAAAATTTGTTTTTCATATAAACTCCTTCATAAATTAATCAGACAAAAAAGTCTAATATTGGCAATTCTGATACAACAGAACCTATGATATCCAGTGCTTCTTTTGTGTCATCTTCAGAAATATCAAATACCTCACTAACAAAATCTACTGCAACATCTGTGACTTTTTTTGAGATTTCATAAGTAGCAACATCAAGAACGGCATCTAATGCAGTTTCCAGTAAAAGTTCACCTAACATAGCTATCCCCCTCTTTTACGCAAGTTTTCCTGTTACGAAACAAAGCCATTTTTCGTAAATTTTCTGTCGAGTTTCTCTGTTATCTGACCGCATTGTCATATCTTTCATAAAATATTGAATTAATGCAAGCAGAGCTTCCGGAGTTTTGGTGGGCATCACATGAACGGCAACATTTGTCAGCAGTTTTGTCAATTCAGCATCATCTTTTGCAACTGACAGACATTTTTCAATTTGATTGCGAACATCTGCAATTTCGGTGATACGAATGGCTAACTCGGAAAAATGTTCTTCTTTCCATATGGCAAGTGAACCAGTCTGTTCGTATTCATTGATTTGAGATTCTATAAATTCTGTGAGAGAAGTAGATAATGCCAATACAGAAAGTCCATTACGTATTATTTCTATATCGAAGTTTAATTTCTTCGCAGTGCGACCTTGTACAAGCATTGCCAAAAGCACAGCACGAACCTGTAAAGCATTGAAAGAAGGTTTGTCTAATGCAAAGATATAAGGCTTTTCTTCAAGTTTACATTTATTTACTTGTACAAGTACAGGTTCTACCCAATCGTTTTGATACGCAGCAGCAACACCGCACTTTAATTTGGAGATTTCTTCAATCTGCTCTTTATTTAAATTAGCTGCATAGCCTACAAGTTCCCTATCATTTCTTTCTGGAAGTCTGAGAATTATTTTTGTATTAGTGTTTCTAATAACGGACATATCCAATAAGTTAGGAGATTGATCAGCAATTATAAAACCTTCCCCATAAGTACGCATTTCTGCAATTGAATTTGTTAACATTTCCACAGATTTACCGAGCAGATTAGATGATTCAGCAGATTGTGCTGTAGAAGTACGTTTTAAAAGATGATGTGCTTCTTCTAACACAGTAACGTGCCGTAAAGGCTGATTTGATAAACCGGAAGATATGCGATATTCATTAAGTCGCATGACAAGAAGTCCCATAATTAATGATTTTGTTTCTGCTGAACGAATACGGCTTAAGTCAATAATAACATTCTGATTAAATAATGCTTCATCAGATAAATCATCCTGACAGAAAAGCATTCTGTTTAAGCCATTTGTCAAAGAACGGATTCTTGTCAAAAGTGCACCGGAGTAGTCACCTTTGCTGTTGACAGAATACTGTGAATCGTTGATAACAATTTCTACTTGATGGAATAAATCCGTAAAATTAGGAAATTTGTTTCCTTTTGGATTGATAGAATTACTCATGTCCCAACCACATGAAATATAAGCTCTTTCCATAGCTTCTTTTAAAATATCTGGCATGGCTGCATACATCGGCCAACAGACATTGAAAATTTCTACAAGACTATCTAAATGTTCTAAAACATGAATGTCTGATGGAAACCAAAATGGGTTAAGTCGTAATAATGAAGTTTTATGAGGATTAGTTCCGTATACAGCAACATTATCTAAATGACCAAAAACATTTTTATATTCACCTTTTGCAGGCTCTACCACTAAAAATGGTATCTGATATAATGTGTACATTTGATAAAGCATTTCATATATGGTATTGCTTTTGCCTGAGCCTGTAGAGCCAGTAATGAACGTATGCATTGTAAGGGAATCACAGTCCAGTTTTACTTCTTGTACAGTGGGGGTCCCCATACAAAAAATACTTCCAAGTAATAAATTTCGTGCATTTTTATTGTTTGTCTGATATTTGACCACTTCTTTTCCAAATTCTGCATGTTCGATTACAGGGAATCCACATACAGACTGCCGAGGGAAACTCATCTGTATAGCAAGTTCATTTCCACTGACCAGTGAAGAAGCTGTTACAGGAATTGAAATTCCTTCAGAATGATAGCAGAACAGCGGATGTACAAAATTTTTGATATAATTACTTAAAACAGGAAGCTGTTCTTGTTTTTGTCTTCCCCAAAAATTGACAGCAGATGTTTCTAATCCGGATTTTTCTCCTTTCATGAGGGCTTTATAAGTATTTGCTGCCATTTCTGCAGTTTCCTGTGTATCAGAAAGAAAGTATGCTGCACATTCCCACATACCAGTACTTTCACAACTGTCAATGCGTTTCAGTTGTTCATCAATTTTCTGTAAAATGTCAATCAGATTTTTATTCTGCATTGTTAATTGCGTATTTTGCGATTTTCCAGAAGTGATACCCATAGTGTCTGTGCTGTTATCAGACCGACTTTCATTTATGCTTTTCGTTTTGCTGACCGTATGAGAATTATTTGTACCATGTGTTATACTATCAGAGTTTTGTTTTTGCGGAATACCATAATTGACAAGCATTTGTCCGGCATTGATAGCTCCTGCTACAGCAATACTTGCACCACCAGTCATAGTAGCTGTCAGTAAGCTAAGTGCAGAAAGTCCAAAGCTGCCAATTCCTTTTAGAAAAGCACTTTTTTTATCAGTTTCAGAACTTCCTTTCGTTTGGGAAGAATTTTTCCCTGTTTGATCGGAAATACTGTCAGAATAACTCGTACCTGTTGTTGTTCCATGAGATAATGCATTAGAAATGCTTAGGGCAGTATTTACCCCATATGATAATTGCATATTGGCAAAGGGTGACATTTGCGTATAAAGAGTCTCGTAGGCTTGACGAGTTGATTCCAGTTTTTCAGATGATGTACTGTCTGCAAGAATAATAGCAGTATACTTTTGTCCCTGCATAGCCAATATTAATTTTTCGAGACCTTGAATAAATTCACTGTTGTTATCAAATCTTTCACTTTTGTTCTGTGCTACACAAGAAACAGAAGCGATATTTTTATCAGAAATACTATTGAGAAATGCCGTTGCTTCTGAATTCATCATGTCTTGTGTTTGAATACCTGGAAACTGTCCCGACAATGCATTCTTTAGAGTATTTTTCAATGATTTTACTGTGTGTTTTTTATCATTTGAACGTACACCCATATAGAAATCTGTCTTCTTGCCATCACTATCTGCAATTACAAATACACTACAATTTAAATTTTGTACAGTATTGAAAACAGAAGCAAATTTATAAGTAGAATATTCGTTTTTCTGATATACCATCTCTGTGATTTTGAATAAGCGAATATTATTGATATTTACAGCATTCTGGTTCATAGGAATAATTTCCATATCTTCCAAATGATACAGATATTTTTTAAGAATGATGTCATTCACCATACCACTCGCTTCCGCAAGTCCAGTTTCCAAAGAAGTATAAGAAGGCATTTCGTTTTGTTCTTTGATTATAGGCAAAGATTGACTCATAACGATGACCCCTCCTCATTATTGGAGGTATTTTCAAGAAAGAATCCAATGATTGCACCAACAGCTGCACCAAAGGCAGCACCTTTTATCCCAATACGGGAGGCAACAATTGCTCCAATTGCCGCCCCAAACATTGTACCTAACGGAAGGCTCTCATTTTTATTATTGAAATCATTGTTTTCTTGGTTAAAATCGCTCATGACAACAACCTCCTGTCATTTTGTATTGATATTATTCCCAGCAATA
The DNA here is from genome assembly GCA_902796255.1 of uncultured Ruminococcus sp. GTDB lineage: Bacteria > Bacillota > Clostridia > Oscillospirales > Ruminococcaceae > UBA3855. The sequence continues at coordinate 4,555 of CADBOP010000234.1, read as the reverse complement.
TAACCAGCAGCACCACCAACTGCACCACCAATAGCAGCTCCAACAGGTCCGCCAACAGCACAGCCGATACCTGCTCCAACTGCCGCACCAGTAGCTGCACCAATCGCAGGTTCTATGCGAGTAACATTGCCATGTTGAATATCATAGTCTTTTTGTTCATGATAGTTTCTGTTCCGATTGCGATAGTTTTCCTGCATTGTCTGTGATGTTGGTGTACCTTTCTGAGAATATGTCTGCTTAGGTTTTTGATTTACCTCTGGATGCATATGTCGAACTACTTTTTTCAGATGTTCAACACGCTCACGAGAAAAATTGTCACTTAGTTCCACCATAATATTGTTAACATACGCCTTATCCCATTTAGAAGAATCTGTTTCAAAAACACCACCATCGTGTGTTTCATAAAGATTGATTCCATGTTGTGCGGCTGCACGTTCCATTTCTTCAAAATCTGCACCGGAAGGGTCAGAATAAAAACTATTTTTCATAGTAATCTGCATACTATGAATATCTCTGTTCTGCATTGCTGTGCAAAATCCCTGCGTTAATGCCATAATTTATTACCTCCATAAAATAATCATTTATATTTCAAGAATTTTTTCCATTTCAGATTTAATGTTTTCAAGCCACTTCAACTTATTTTCGGATTCCTTAATACGACGTTCAGCAATTGTCTTATCAGTTGCACAATCTTCCAGTTCATTCATTTTCTGCTGAACTACGCTATCCAGACGTTTAAATTCTTTCTTGAAATCCTCTGCAATTTTTCTTGCTCGCTTTTCTGCTTGCTTATTTGCAGAATGTCTTTCATCTTCCATCAGCTGTTGAATTGGTGTAAAGAATGTGGCTGCTACTTCATTAGATTCTACATAAGTAACATTTTTATATTTGGTACGATAATAGCCTTTTTCCTGAAACCAAGTCCATGGCTTATACCATTTTTTGTCTGTATTTTCTACCCATTCTTCACCATTCTCTACTTTTCTGGTTTGCTGAGAAAGGCTGGAAGTAGAGAAACTATCTGCTGACGGCATACTGCCTTGCACCAAACTCAATGCATCAATCTTAATGTTCAAGGAACCGCCCATTTCTACGGATAATGCCCTTAACTTATTTCGATATTCTTCCAGCAGTGCATTTGCAGTCTGTGTCAGTGTCAGTTCAATATTTTCTTCCAGCTTACTGCGAAACTGCGGTTCAAGTCGCTTAGCTTCTGATTCCAGTTTTCTGACAAGAGTATCTACTTCATCAAGCTCAATTTCACCATAATACTCGCTAATAGTTTCGCCAACAATAGATTGAAACTCTCCAAGAATACTGCCACTGACTTTTTTAGAGTTCGCAATAACAGCAGAAACAGCGGATTCTACGGCTTCTTCAAACTTCTTTGCAGAGTTAAGGTCGTTAATTTTACTGCGGATTTCTTCAATTTGCTGTACGATTTTATTAGCTTCTTCTTGATTAGAAGCAATTTCTTGCTTTGTTTTTTCAAAGCTGTTGACTTCTTCCAGCTTTTGATTAAACGAATCCACAATATTTCTAATTTTTGCGGTTTTGGCGTATTTCTGGACATATTGACGAATTGCTGCCTCAATGGACGGTACTCCAGTATGAATCAAAGCGTTATCATAATCTAAAAGATTATCAGTTTCTTTCAGTTGTGAGCGAATTTTTTCTTTTAAACTGTTGGGAAGTGAAGCATAATTTTCAAGATGCTGTTCAGAATTCCGATTCATTTTTTTAACTTTCGTTTCTGTTTCATCGATTGTTTCTTCATCTTCTTCAAGATCATTTTTCATCATGCGAATACTCATGGCAGGCAATGCCGAAGCAGGAAACAGATTTGGCCTTTCAATACCATGTTCTTTCAGATAATTTCGCACCCGTTCAAGAGAAGCTTCTGTAGAACCATCTTCTTTTTTTCTGTCATCCCATTTATTAACAACGAAAATAAACCTGTCTTTCGATTGCTTTCCGCCGACTTCCATACTTTTGGCTACACGGTCAAGCAAAGCATTGTCATCATCAGATCCAAAAGTAGGTGTCATGATATATAGTACTAGTGACTTAGAAGATTCATTCAAAAATTTCTGTTGTACTTTCAAATGGTCCAGATTTCTGGAATTATTAGGACCGGGAGTATCAATTAGTACAAGAGAAACATCATCAGAAGTTACAAATGGAATATTACCTTCCATAAATATTTCAAAGAAAGAATTTGGCAATGGATTCCCTTTTTCATCTTTTTCTGGTTTAGCTAATTCATTAATATGTACCATTTCATCATAGTCCATATTATCACTTGCAGTCAAAAATTCTCCATCTTTATAAACTTTTGCTTTCCATGGGGCATTTGGCTCTGTTGTAACATCTTTAATGTGAGTAATAATAGCAGTACATGCTTCACTTGCAGATGGCATCATTTTGTTGCCAAGCATAGCATTAATCAATGTAGATTTACCAGAACTCATTGTTGCTACCACACAAAGTTCAAAATCACTGTTTTTAGCTTTTTCAAACGCACTGACAACAGATTTTTCACGTAGTTCTTCAAAAGGACCTTCCTGAATTTTCTGAAATAATTCTTCAATCTGCACTTCTTTATCTGTCGTTTCTTTGGCAGAAATCGGGATTAATTGACATTTTTCTGAAAGGATTTCATCTCTTTTAGCTTTTTCCAGAACTTCATTCAAGTCTTCATAGTCAAGCTGTGTACCATGAAATGTAATAATAAACTCATTTTCATTGTATTCATCTACAAGAATCTGAGGAAGTTCCTCCACCCAGTCTTGAAGCCGTGTACCTGGAACGATTTTATCTAAAAGCACACTGTTTCCATCTTTCGACAAAGGTTCATTATTAATTCTGATTTCTGTTTCCAATTTGTACGGATTGTATTTAATAAATACTTCCGTTGCCATAGTAGTATCCATTTTCATTATACCCTTTCAAATAAAGTATTTTCAAGCCCATAAAATCCACATCTGAAAAGCAGAGAATTTTTTATATTTTCTGTATTTACATCAGGATAAAATTTTGATAAATCATAAGATTCTTTTTTGAATTTTTTCTGATAAAGCTCATATTCATCCTGTTCATCTTCTGAGAGTACATCACCATACTGATTCATCTTCACTAATAAAGCACAATATGCTGAAACAGGGCAGATAACAGGATTTGTGTAACCTAATTTTAATAAATCCTGTCTAACATTTTCCAAACTTGTTTCAATATTATCCTCAGAAGCTTTGAATTTATCCAGCTTGTTCACAACAAAGACTGTTTTTTCAGCAGGCACATTCCCAGCAATCCAGCTAAGATACTGTAATTCTGCATCTGTTCCAAGTGAACTCGCACTCAAAACATAGACTAATTTATCATATTGCTGACTTTGAATCGCAGCACGAGTAATTTCACCATGTGTTTTGTTCAGAGAAAAATCTACTCCTGGTGTATCGATAATACATAAATTATGCATTTGACTGAATGAGTTACGAAAATAAGAAGCGAAATAGATTTCCTGATTCCAGTCAAAAGTGTTTAATACTGCTTCATCAGCATTTAAATTTAAATCATGATGACAAAGCATATGTATATGTTCATCTTCAAAAGGCTTGTTATAAATATAGCAAATATTTCCAGTACACGCCTCTGAAGCAGTGCGAACAATTTTTTTCCCTATCAAAGCATTGATTAATGTAGATTTTCCTGCACTCATATTAGCAGTAATCAACATACGATAAGAGTTTAAGTTTGTCAAAGTGCAGTTTTCATATACCTGTTTCAACATTGGCTGGCAATAATTTCTATATTTAAAATCTGAACACCCTTTACAAAATTCAGAAATAAAATCATCAATACTATCTTTTGCAGACAATGTTTTAAAATAAGACTTAATCTCACATATTGCCCTAAAAAAAGTAGATCGTTCCGGAAGTATCAGAAATAAATCCAGAATTAACAGATAAAGTCTCTTTCGTTCAAAATGAAGAAACCAATATACTTTTGAATCATCTGGATTCCATTGCACTTTCAAAATTCCAAAAGTTTCACGGTATTGAGTTAATCGATAAGCTGTGCTTTTATCTGCACTGACTTTTAGAGCAAAAAAATGCAAAATTGCATAGTATTTTTGCTTTGTTTTTTCTTTTTCTAAAATTAGTGGATGACCTTTCAACAGCAAAGATTTTTGAAATTCAGAAAGTTCATAGAGTTTATTCATACTTTATAATCCGCCTTTCTGCGAAAGGCACCAATGGGGTTATGAAAAAGGTGCTTTCGCTAAAGAAACCTTTAACGAAAAATCGAGATGCAGAGGGTTATCCAATTTTCAAGATGCAATTTTTTCAAAAATTAAGCTGTACGAGTTTCATATAATCTCTTTTCTGCTCAAAATCGGAATGAACATAGCGATTCAACGTAATTTCCACGGAACTATGCCCTAAAATTTCGCTCAGTGCTTTGATATCAAATCCGAGCTTTACGCAGGTAGTTGCAAAGAGGTGACGGAGACTATGGAAGTGATCTGACGGCAGATTTACGTTTTTCAGAATTT
>CADBOP010000233.1 GCA_902796255.1 uncultured Ruminococcus sp. | reverse complement strand
AACCGACTTGTTCCAGACCAGCCAGACGCATGAAATCAACAGTTGCCTCTGTATGTCCGTTTCTTTCCAGAACACCGCCCTGTTTTGCTTCAAGCGGAAACATGTGACCGGGTCTTCTGAAATCTGCCGGACGGGAATCAGGAGCAATGCACATGCGAGCGGTAAACCCTCTTTCTTCTGCGGAAATTCCGGTAGTTGTCTTTATATGGTCAATAGATTCTGTGAAAGCAGTTTCGTGATTATCTGTATTATGAGCAACCATCTGATGCAAGCCTAATTTTTGAATATAGGCTTTTGACATAGGCATACAGATTAAACCTTTGGCATGACTTGCCATGAAATTGACATTTTCTGTTGTGGCAGACTGTGCAGAACAAATTAAATCGCCTTCGTTTTCTCTGTCGGGGTCATCAATGACGAGAATTAATTCTCCACGTCTCAAAGCTTCGAGGGCTTCAGGAATGGTATTCATAAAAAATCAGCTTCTTTCTAAAATTATTTCAATTCTCCCATAGTGTTATAATAATCTTTGTTTTTATCCTCCTCCTGAACATGGTCAAACAGCCGGAATGATAAATCTATCACATCATTTTCCCACTGGTCGAGAGTATTGTTTTTCTGCATAATACCGCCGAGGGCAGTCAAAAAATTTCCTTCTTTGTCATGGGGAATCAGGGCTGTATCTTCCGGAGATACATCTTCATAATCCGGTACTGTGAGATATGTCAGAGCATCAAAGCAATTCTGTGCAATACGGGATTGCTGATACACAGGTAGTTTTTTAAACAGCTTTCGCTTTGTTTTCTGAAAGCCGGCTTCTATGCTTTGCACCACTTTAAGATACTTATCTGCATAATTCTGACAATCGCTGACATAATCCGTATGATTCAGCACCGTATCCAACAGACAGCACGCTGTCCAAAGTTCATAGCATTTCTGCAAGCCAAGCAAATCTGTACATTGACAGTCATCATAATTTTGAATTGTCATGTGATTCAGATAAGCAACCGCATCTGGAAATTGTTTTTCTTCCAATGCCTGTAGAATATCAGCAATATATTTTTCTGCATATTCTGATGAAAACGGTGTCAGCATAACCATTCACCTCTTATAGAAAGCCATGTTCAGCAAGGAAATTTTTTGAAATATCTCCGGACGGATTTTTAAAATTACACAGTTTTTCGACATATTTTGCGATAATATCGCATTCAAGATTGACAGTATCACCGGATTTCTTTTTTAATAAAATCGTTTCTTCTCCAGTATGCGGAATTATCGAAACAGAAAAATCCTGATTTGTCATTTCAGCAACCGTCAGACTGATACCATCAATTGCAATTGAGCCTTTTTCAACAATATATTTTAATAATTCCGGCTTGACAGAAATCTGTACCCAGACAGCATTTTTTTCTTTTTTCAAAGACTTGACAATACCTGTTCCGTCAATATGTCCGGAGACAATATGACCGCCGAACCGTCCCTGTGCAGACATAGCACGTTCCAGATTGACAGGACTGCCGGCTTTCAGAGAACCTAAATTTGTTCTCCTCATGGTTTCCGGCATGACATCAGCAGAAAAACCTGTATTGTCAAATTCGCAGACAGTCAGACAAGTACCGTTTACGGCAATGCTGTCACCAATATGGATATCTGATAAAATTTTGCCGGCAGATACTGTCAGCACACAGGTGTCAGAACCTGTCCGGATTTTTTTTATTTTTCCGATTTCTTCAATAATACCTGTAAACATGTTATTTTTCTCCAGTTAATATTGTTTTATGATATCATAATCCAATAAAATATCACTTCCATAGTGTCTGATTTCAGGTTCTGTCAGCTGATAGGCTTCTTCTACTTCGGCCACACCCAGACCGCCGACAGCTGTTTTGGCGGAAACACCTCCGAATATCTTGGAAGCAATATAAATCTGAATATGCTGTACAATTCCGGCTCTCAAAGCCGATTCATGCAGATGAGAACCGCCTTCTAACAAAACGCTGTCAATGCCTTTTTCACCGAGCCGTTTCATCAGCGATTTTAAATTTACGTAGCCTTCTTCCGAAGGGAGTTTCATAATCTGCACGTTTTGTTTCTGAAGTTTTTCAATTTTGGCATTGTCCTCACTGGAAGTTGCAATAATAGTAGGAACTGCTCCGGCAGTCTGGACGATATTACAGTTCATGGGAATTCTGAGATGGGTATCACAGATGATTCTGACAGGATTGCTTGGATTTTCGATTCTGCAAGTTAAAGAAGGGTCATCAGCGATAACTGTACCGATTCCGCACATGATACCAGCGAACTGTTTTCTTGTCTCATGGACATGCTGGCGGGACAATTCGCCTGTAATCCAGCGGGAAGCCCCTGTTCTGGTAGCGGTTTTGCCGTCAGCTGTCATAGCAATTTTAATCATACAGTAAGGTGTTTTATTTTTTATATAATGAAAGAAAATCCGGTTGAGTCTGTCACATTGTTCTTTACAGACACCTGTAACAACTTCAATTCCTGCCTGTCTGAGCTGTTCGATGCCTTTTCCGGCTACAAGCGGATTCGGGTCATCTGAGCCGATATAGACTTTTCTGATTCCGGCCTGAATAATAGCTTCTGTACAGGGAGGTTGTTTGCCGTGATGGCAGCAGGGCTCAAGGGTGACATAGAGTTCTGCACCTTCCGGAGATTCTGTACAGTTTTTCAGGGCATTTCGTTCAGCATGGGGCTGACCATAGGCTTCATGCCAGCCACGGCCGATAATTCTGTTTTCTTTGACAATCACAGCTCCCACGAGAGGATTGGGATTTACAAAGCCGATGCCGTTTTCAGCGAGTTTAACGGCTATCAGCATAAAAGTATCTTCTTTCATAAATTCATCTCCTTGATAGATAGAACAAATAAAAAATACCCCGAAAAAACCGAGGCATTCAGAAAACAAATTCTTCTCTCATCCGGACTTTACCGTCGGTACCGGAATTACACCGGTTCGGCCTGATGGCTTGCGGACTGTACCGCCGGTCATGACTTTCACATAACCCCGAAGAATATATTTTTATATTTATAGTTCTATCATAGCATGTTTATGCTAATTTGTCAAGTCTTTCCTGCATGATTTTTCTGTCATAGTCCAGAAACCAAGGTTCTAAAAGCGGATAGAAATCCCTGAATTTCTGCACATCTGCAAAGGTAATATCACAGCCCCTGTCATCATAAACTGAAAGAATACATTCGTTGCCGAAGGAAACAAAGCTTTCTTCATGATTGGTCAGACCGAAATCTTCCTGCAAGAGATTTTTAATAATTAATTTATAATTAAAATTTATTTTTCCAGCATAACAGATAATTCTGCTTCTGTGCATATGCAGCTGATATTCTGTATCCCAGTCATAGACAGGCAGATTTCTGATGATTTTATATGGATAACAATTCAGGATTTCTGAAAAGTCTTTATCTGGTTCGCCGTCATAATGCCAGTGATTGAAAATCAGAGCATCTGCCTTTCCGTCCGGAAACAGAATATGATAAATTTGTAAAGCCCTGTCATAGGCATTCCGCATCCGGATTTCAAAGCTTTCACCGACAGCTAATTCACATCTGAAAGCATACGGCTGTTGATAAAAATAAGGCTTTAAATAGCTGAATTTTTTATTTTCTATCAGATTCTGAATCTTACTCATTTTAAAATACCGGTGCAACAGGGTCGGCATTGATGATTTCTGCTTCTGGCGGAGCAGTTTCCGGTGGTTCTGCTATCGGCGGCTCGACAGGAACAACTTCTGTAATCACCTGTTCCGGTGTCTGTACTTCCGGTTCTGGCGGCATTGTTACCGGTTCAGGAGGGGGAGGAAGTGTTTCTTCTACAGGTGGTACAGTTTCTTCATAGGGCACTGTTACTGTTGTGGTAGTCGTAGATGTTACAGTATGGCCGTATTCATCTGTTTCAACAGTAGTAGTGAAAAGCTTGTCATACCATGGAATATCAGTGGTTTCGTCAGGGTCGAGGGTAGTGGCAAGTGTTTCAGGGACGGCCGCCCATGTGGAAAGCGTATGCGGCGGTTCTTTTGTGGTAGTTGTCTCTGTAAATTCAGCGGCAAGTCCGGTTGTTGTTTCAGCGATGACTGGTGCAGAAAGTGCTGCACTGCGGTCCCGCATCTTGATGGGAAACAGCATCAGAAAAAACAGTACTGCTGCTGTAAAAGCAAGCAGCACTGAACAGGCGATAACTGTCGCCTTGGTAGAATTATGCAGATTGGAAATAATGCGTGAAAGTTTCATGAAAAAATCTATCTCCTCTGTTTATCTCACATGATTTGATTTTTTATATCTTCTATTCTAATAGTATAGCACACAGAACAGAAAAAATCAAGTACAGAAAACAGTATTTTTTTATTTCATTTTCTTTTT
>CADBOP010000232.1 GCA_902796255.1 uncultured Ruminococcus sp. | reverse complement strand
AATCAGATTCTTTCAGCTTTTTGCAAAAAGTATTTGGTCTGACGGACTTTCCGTTTTCAAGGAAGAAGCCTTCCGGAAGTAATGCTATGGTTTCCTGTTCAAAGCTTTCTTCACTGTATGAGGGGAGTGCAATATCATCATAATCATTTTTGGATGCCTCATACATGGAATTAAATACCAGAATTGTAATATACTGGAAATCAACTTTCATGCGTTCTTTGTCCATTTTCATCTGCACGGATGCTTTCTTGCAGACAACGAAAATATCCTGCTCAATGCAGTGATTGGAGAGAAATGCAATCATTTCCGAATATGTTTCAAAATTTCCTGTATCCTGCTTTATCTTCTGATACTCCTTCTCCACATAATCGCTGATATAATCAAATGATTCTTTATCATAATTTTCATATGCGAAAGTGTAACAAAAAACACAAGCTATTCTTAGTGGAAGATATTCTGTTAGAAGCTGTTCTTTAGAAATTATAGCATCACTTTCAAACAAGGGAAATTCTAAGCTGCTCAGAAGTTTATGATACCTTTCTTTTACAATTTTTCTAATCTCCTCTTTCGTTTCAGGCATGGACTCCAACATCTTATCCATGTAATCAAGCAGAATAAAATTTACACGGCTTGGTTTTTCAACAGGAGGCGGAGGCACAAATTTTTTATGATTAGAATCTGTTTCAACAGAACGTACACTCATTACAATCCAAGTTGTTTTTTCTGTAAAATATTGCTTTATAGCAGATAGCTCTTTTTTTTGATATGTTTTTTCATGAAACAAGTCTTGTACTAAAGCACAATAAATTGAGCCTTGTATATTTTCTAATCGCTTACTTCTCATACATTCTTCTGGTCTAAACATTAAGCATCACCCTATTATATTATAACACAAATTTTTTACTTTTGCAAGCATTTTACTGGAATTTCTATGCACCGAAAGCAAAAAAAGAAGCCGCACAAAATACGGCTTCTTTTGGGGCTTATTCTTTCGGGTAATCTAAAGGTTTCTTCATTTCTTCCATAAGTTGTCCGCCGATTCTGAACCCGTTTCTGAATTCACGGTACTGCATGATTGTGTTGATTTTGCTTTGGATTTCCTGATAATGCTCAAACAGTTCCTTAATTTCCGGACACGTTTCAATGATTTTATTTTCTGTTTCTGCATACTCAGATACGAGTTTTGCATATTCCTCATTCCACAGATTTAATGCGTAGAATGGAGGAAATTTCCCGTTGTACATCAATTCTAACAAGTCCATCAGTATTCCTCCGCAAGTAACATTGTGCAATATTCTTCGCTATCAATGCAGTAAATTTTAGTCGTAACAGGCTTTTCAATCTGGGTGAGAATGTACTGCATCTGATATTCCGGCTGTTCTGCCGTGTGTTCAATGACCTGCAATCCGTTCACATCACTCAAACGGAAAACTTGTAAATAGTCTTTTGGTTCAGACATATGGTCGATAGCATTCCACAGAAAAAGCTGGATTTCAAGCGGAATTTCTGCATCCACACCACGAGTTAAGTATCTCTTTTTATTCGGTTCAAACATTAGTTATTCCTCCTTGGTTCTTGATTGAAACAGGTCGTAAAGTTCGCCCCGTCTGATTTTAATTTTCTTCGTTAGTTCATTTGTGACTCCAAAACCCACATCAAGGTAAATCTCGATATGATAAGGGAATGTCACAATTTTGTCAATGTAACTTTGCACAAATGTTCTGAATTCTTCTATACCTCTCTGCATATTCTGAAAGTCTGTTATCAGATGCGAAAAATCGCCGTATTTCAAAGGTTCAAGCAAGTGCATATTATAGAGTTTCAATTGTAATTCAGAACGTTGTTTCTCTAATTCTTCCACTCTATCAACAAGTGTTTGGGTAATGATACCTTTTTCGACTGCTGTCGTAATGTTGGCAAGGCTCTGATTGACTTCTTCGAGTTGACGATTGACCTCAGCAAATAAAGTTTCATACTGTGCATTATATCGCTCAACATAGGCATTTACGGCATCAATTCTCTTACGCAGTTT
>CADBOP010000231.1 GCA_902796255.1 uncultured Ruminococcus sp. | reverse complement strand
GTGTGCTGTTTATTGATGAAGCCTATGCACTGACAGCAAATACAGGGGCAAATGATTTCGGCATGGAAGCGATTAATACACTGCTCAAAGCAATGGAAGATAATCGTAATGACCTGATTGTTATCGTTGCAGGATATACGGATTTAATGCAGGAATTTTTGGATTCCAATCCGGGGCTTCGGTCAAGGTTTAATAAACAGATTGTTTTTGATGACTATTCTCCGGAAGAATTGATGAGCATTTTTACAGGCATGTGCGAGAAAGCATTTTTTAAATTGACGGAAGCAGCTTCGGAACAGGTACTGCATTTCTTTGAAGAACGTGTGAAACAGCATTCAGCCGGATTTGCCAATGGACGGGATGCCAGAAATTATTTTGAAAAAGCACTCACAAATCAGGCAAACAGGCTTGCAACAATGGTTTCTGTCACAGATGAGGACTTAATGACAATTACTGAAGAAGATGTCAAGTCAATAGAATTATTTTAATTTTTAAAACGGAGGTTTTTTATTTATGGTAGTTATTGAAATGGAAAACGGAAAAGAAATTGAACTGGAATTATATCCTGATATTGCACCGATTTCCTGTGAAAATTTTGAAAAGCTTGTAAAACAGGGATTCTATGACGGCTTAATTTTTCACAGAGTCATTTCCGGCTTTATGATTCAGGGCGGCTGTCCGCAGGGAACAGGTACAGGCGGCCCTGGCTGGAATATCAAAGGCGAATTTTTAGCAAACGGTGTGCCGAATTCTATTTCTCATAAGAGAGGTGTGCTTTCTATGGCCAGAGCACAGAATCCGGATTCTGCCGGTTCTCAGTTTTTCATTATGCATCAGGACGGCCCTTTTCTTGACGGCCAGTATGCAGCATTCGGAAAAGTCGTTTCCGGTATGGAGGTTGTAGATGAAATCGCTGCCGTGCAGACAAATGCAATGGATAAACCATTGACCCCGCAGGTAATGAAAAGAGTATATATCAAGTAAAAAACAAGCACCGGATGTTATTTCATCCGGTGCTTTGTTTTTATGATTGTTTTAATTCTTCAATGCACTTTTCACAAATATGTTTGTCATGAAATTCGGTTAAATTTTCTGCCGAACCGCAAAGAAGACATACTTCCTGATTTTTTTTCAGAACAATCGTATCACCTTCCAGAAAAATCTGAAGATAATCATTCTGATTGATACCAAGACTTCTTCTCAGTTCCTTCGGCAGAACAAATCTGCCCAGACCGTCTACCCGTCTGAAAATACCTGTACTATGCATGATGTCAATTCCTCCTGTTGTGTTATAAATTATTTAAAAATGTCATTTTATTCTTCATCAGGCATTTCCCAGTTGTGATATACATTCTGAACATCATCATTTTCTTCCAGATGTTCAAGCAACAGCTGCATTTTCTTGATGGCATCTTCATCTGTAAGCTGTGTATAATTTGCTGGGATTTTTTCTGCTTCGGCAGAAATAATATGATAGCCTTTTTCTGTAAGTGCCTCACGCATGGAATGTACATCATTGGGGGCACACTCCATAATGATAGTATCTTCTTCAACTGTTAAATCATCGCCGCCGCATTCAAAGCAGTCTTCCATAGCAGTATCTTCGTCAATGCCTGTATTTTCTACAACAATAATACCCTTGTCAGAAAACATGAACGATACACAGCCAATCGTGCCTAAATTGCCGCCGAATTTATCAAAATAATGGCGGATGTCACCGGCAGTACGGTTCTTGTTATCTGTCAGGCATTCAACAATAACAGCAACACCGCTCGGCCCGTAGCCTTCATAGACCATGGATTCATAGTTGTTTTTATTGCCTTCTCCGGATGCTTTTTTGATTAATCTTTCAATATTGTCGTTCGGGACGTTATTGGATTTTGCTTTTGCAATCAGGTCACGGAGCTTGGCATTGTTATTCGGGTCCGGCCCGCCTTCTTTGATGCAGACAATCATTTCACGGCCGATTTTTGTGAAAATCTTTGCTTTTACTGCATCTGTGGCTTCTTTTTTTCTCTTGATATTATTCCATTTGGAATGTCCTGACATGGAAAAAGTCACTCCTTGCTATTTTGATAGCTCTGTATTAGTACAGCATAATTCCGGAAAATAAATAACGGGTGAAAACAGAGCTTTTTATGATTTATTTAAAATATCTTCCTGCATGTTCCAGATTTCAAGAAACAGAAGTTCTAATCTTTCTGTATTGCCGGAAAGATGCAGATAACCAAATACGGCTTCAAGGCCGGTTGCTTTCCGGTAATCTGCCGGAATGGCACTTTTCGGGATAGCACTGTTGCTGACAGCATTCCTGCCACGCTGAAAAACAGCCTGTTCTGCTTCGGTAAATTGCAGGCGTTCTGCTGCCCGTGCCTGATAGGCAGCACAGACCATATGAATTTTAGCATCATGCAGATTTTTTACAGCAGTATTGCCCTGCATGGTAATTGCTGTACGAATCATCAGTTCATACACGCTGTCACCTAAAAAGGCAAGTGTCAGCGGACTAAACTGTCTTGCTTCTTTTTCTGATAATTTTTGCATAGTATTACCTGATATAGTCAAATTCAAAACCGAAGATATTGACAGCATCGCCCTCTTCAATCCCCATTTCTTCCAGCTTGTCAATAATGCCGCTGGAGCGGAGTACTCTCTGGAAATATTGCAGAGAAGAATAATCTTCCATATTGACTGTCCGGAGAATCGGTTCAAGCCACGGTGCAGAGATATAATAAACACCGTCTTCGATTTCTATTTCAAACTGCTGACGGGAAGAGAATTTGGCTTCCCAGTCGGCCTGTGTCATCGGCTGGGCTTCATAAATTCTGACAGGTGGCAGCTTCGAGAGAGCTTCGCTGACAGCATCCATCAGCTCTTTTGTGCCCGATGCAGAAGCAGCAGAAATCGGATAAAACTTTAAATTTTTAGATTCGATATAGGCTTTTAATTCTGCAATCTGTTCTTCAGTAGCCAAATCAGACTTGTTTGCAGCGACAATCTGCGGACACTCAGCCAGAGATTCGCTGAAATTGGCAAGTTCATGATTGATTTTTTCAAAATCTTCCTTCGGGTCACGGCCTTCACAGCCGGAAACATCCAGTACATGCACAATCAGCCGGCAGCGTTCGACATGTCTTAAAAATTCGTGTCCGAGGCCGATGCCTTCGCTTGCCCCTTCAATCAGGCCGGGGATGTCTGCCATTACGAAAGAACGTTCCTCATCCAGACGGACTACACCCAGAACGGGGGTGAGCGTTGTAAAATGATAATTTGCAATTTTGGGCTTGGCTGCACTGACTACGGAAATCAGGGTAGATTTTCCCACATTCGGAAATCCCACAAGACCAACATCAGCAAGCAGTTTCAATTCCAGCGTAACATCAAAACTTTCCCCCGGAAATCCCGGCTTGGCAAAACGGGGAATCTGTCTTGTAGAAGTGGCAAAATTAGAATTTCCCTTGCCGCCTCTGCCGCCTTTTGCGAGAATATGCGGTGCATCATCGGACATATCCGCCATAATGCGGCCGGTTTCGGCATCTTTTACAAGTGTTCCTCTGGGGACTTTGATAATTAAATCTTCTGCACTTTTTCCGGTGCAGCGGTTGCCCCTGCCGTTTTCACCATTAGGAGCGATATATTTTTTCTTATACCGGAAATCAATCAGAGATGAAAGATTATCATCTGCCTGAAAGATAATATTTCCGCCGCTGCCGCCATCGCCGCCGTCAGGGCCGCCGGCAGCAACATATTTTTCTCTGTGGAAGGAAACTGCACCGTCACCGCCGTTTCCGGCCTTGATTTTAATTCTGGCTTTGTCAACGAACGTATTCATAGCTTCATTCCTCTCCGTTCAAAACAAAATCCCAAGCTTTTGGGAAAAAGCCCGGGATTTGATGTGTTTCACAATCTTAGTCGGCGTAAACGCTGACACGCTTACGGTCACGACCCCAGCGCTCGAATTTTACTCTGCCGTCTACGGTTGCAAACAGAGTATCATCAGAACCACGGCCGACACCAACACCAGGATGAATATGAGTGCCACGCTGACGAACGATAATATTACCTGCGGTAACAAACTGACCGTCTGCACGCTTTACGCCGAGTCTCTTGGATTCAGAGTCACGACCGTTCTTGGTAGAGCCCATACCTTTTTTATGTGCAAAAAACTGCATACTGATTCTAAGCATTATTTTCCACCTCCGAGTTTTGAGATTTTAGTGTAATTGTATTAGGATAATCTTCTGAAAGATACTGCAAATGCATGAACAATCCCTCTAACAGCAGGGAAGCACTGCCGGATTTTGGATATTTCAGAGAGAGGATAATTTTATTATTATCCGCAGAAACGTCTGCTGATTCATGAAAAGATTCCGTAATCAAATTAGCAGTGAGCTGTACAGCTGAGGAGACAGCTGCACAGACAATGTCATGTCCTGCATCTGCAAACCCTGCATGTCCCTTGACGGAACAATAGCAGAGCCTGCCGTTTTCCGATTTAAAAACAGCGTAAATCATGCGGTGATAGATTCAATCTGCACCTGAGTGTAGGGCTGTCTGTGACCCATCTTACGCTTTTCGCCTTTTTTGGGCTTGTAAGTGAAAACGGTGATTTT
>CADBOP010000230.1 GCA_902796255.1 uncultured Ruminococcus sp. | reverse complement strand
TTCGTCATTTTCATCATATTCTTCTTCAGTGTCTTCAACATCATAGTATTCATCATTTTCGTCATCTTCATCTTCTTCGTCATCTTCCTCGTCCTCGTCATCATCTTCGACTTCTTCAAAAAGACTGCTGAAGATTTTCGAGAAAAAGCCAGCCTTTGGTGAGGCTTCCTCATCCTCGAAATCGGATTCTGTTTCGTCAGTTTCTTCGAGTTCTTCCGGTTCTATTTCCGAATAGGAATTCTTTTTCTTTTTCATAAGACCCTCCATTTTTGAACATTTACTGTTATTCTTACTTATTATAATATACATACTCTGCTTATTTGTGAATAATTTAATAATAAATTGTTAATTTTTTGTAACAATCAAGGCAATAAGACTGCTGTACCGGAAAATTCTCCGGTACAGCCTTGTGATTATGAATCTACTATGATATCTGCATCTAAAAGCTGGGTATACGTTGCACCGTCTTCTTCATAAGTGTTGAATGTCCCCATGATAGTGATTTCTTTCCCTATTTCGGGATAATCATCCGGATAAGTGTGCTCGCCTTTCCAGACAAATTCAAGCCCCTGAGCACAGCAGGCAGTTGCATCCTGAATCAGAACAGCGTAATAATTTTTATCCTGAGAATCATCATGATATACAGAAAACAGCCCTTTTGCTTTGATGATTTTACCACTGTACTTTTCCGGTGTATACATCATATCAGCTACCTGTGCATATACCATATTGCTGGTAAGTGTTGTTAAATCCACATCTGCATTCGGGTCAGCATCGGGACTTCTGGGAATAAGGGTTTCTTCTTCGGCATTGCTGACAGTTTCCGCAGCTGGTACAGAAACAGAATTTTCAGCAGATGTACTTTTTGTTCCGCAGGCGGTCAGGATTCCGGTCAGCAGAACAAGACTAATCATCAGACTTGTTTTTTTCATGCTTTCGCACTCCTTCCGGTAAAGAATGAAATCAGAGAGAAAATGAAAAATACCAGAATATTCGCCGCTACGATAGTAGGGCCGACAGGTGTGTCAATCACGATGGAAAATAAAATTCCAAACCCTGAACAGAATACAGAAATAATTGCAGAACAGATAATCACACTCCGGAATGTCTTGAATATTCTCATAGCGGATAAGGCAGGAAAGATAATCAGGGCTGAAATCAGCAGAGAACCGACAAAATTCATAGCCAGTACAATAATCATAGCCGTAATGACAGCAATCAGTAAATTATAAATATTTGCCTTGACACCAGTCGCATTCGCAAAAGTTTCATCAAACGTAATCGCAAATATTTTATGATAAAACAATAAAAATACACTGATAACCAGTAAGGCCATCACACCGCATAAAATAACATCTGAAAGCGTCAGTGTCAGAATGGAATATGACCCGAACAGCGTTGTGCAGACATCTGTTGTAATGTTGGAGGATTTCGGAAACAGATTCATCAGTAAATAGCCGATAGCCAGTGCCCCGACCGAAATCATTGCAATAGCGGCATCGCCTTTGATTTTCGTATTCTGTCCGGTTCTTAATAACAATACAGCAGAAATCACTGTGACAGGAAGCACAACGGTCATATCGTTGGAAACACCTAATAATCCGGCAATCGCCATCGCACCGAATGCAACATGTGACAAACCGTCACCGATGAAAGAAAAACGTTTCAGTACAAGCGTAACCCCTAACAGGGAAGAACATAAAGCAACCAGCAATCCGACTATCAGTGCATACTGTACAAACGGAAATTGCAGATAGGTGATAAGTGTCTGCCAGATATTTGTCATGGGGAATCACCTCCAAGGTCAGAAACTTCCAGAAAAGCTTTCCCGACTTTACTTTGCAGATAGCTTTCCTTTTCACCGAAAAACAACTGCCTTCCGCCAATATGCAGAATATGTGAGGCATATTTCACAGCAGCATTCATATCATGAGATACCATGATAATCGTAATATTATCTTCCCGATTCAGACGGGCAATTAATTCATACATTTCATTTGCAGCTTTCGGGTCAAGCCCTGTGACAGGTTCATCCAGCAGCAGCATTTTTCTTGCAGCACATAAAGCCCTTGCAAGCAGTACTCTCTGCTGCTGACCGCCGGAAAGTTCTCTGTAACAGCGTTTTGCAAGATGAGTAATTTCTAATTTCTGC
>CADBOP010000229.1 GCA_902796255.1 uncultured Ruminococcus sp. | reverse complement strand
GTAGCTGCAATATTGACATTCACACGGCGAATGTCACCGTTTTTGTGATGAATGCTGTAGATAGTCTTGATGCTTTCCAGAATATATTCAATCGGGTTGTTCTTGGGGTCTTCACCTGCTTCAATAGCCAGTCTCTTGTGTCCCATATCCTGAAGGGCAATTACCTCGGCACGGATTTCCTCCTGAGTTAATTTTTTTCTGGCGATGTGTTTGTTTTTCATATGATACGGACAGTAAGTACAGCCGTTAATACAGTAATTGGACAGATACAGCGGTGCAAACATAACAATGCGATTTCCGTAAAAATCTTTCTTGATTTGCTCCGCCAGCTGACAGACTTTCTGATTTAATTCTTTATCTTCGCAGGCAAGCAGCACACTGGCTTCTCTGTGAGTCAGGCCTTTGTACTGAGCAGCTTTTTCAAGAATCTGTTCAATCATTTCACGGTCATTCTTATGTGCATCAGCGAATGCAAGTGTTTCAAGAATTTCTTCGTGATTAATAAATTCTTCTGCTTTGAGAGATTTGGGATTATACATAAAAAAATACCTCCTGTTTGGGTCTGTGCTGAACAGCAAACGGAGGGAGACTATCACTCCGGCTTTCGCTTTATCAATAAAATTCAGCGTCAGACGATTGGATATAAAATAATTTGTCAGTTTTGCCGTCAGTTCTCTTCCGGCTCAACAGAGATATTATAGCATATGCACAATGAAATGTCAAGAGATTTTTTATGAAATTTTTAATAAGCAAAGCATTTCCGGACAGTAAATTTTCATGTATAAAAAGAAACTGCCGCTTTTGATATGCGACAGTTTCTGTAAAGTTATGCATTGTTTTTGTCAATTCCATGCTGATTATAATACATGCCGAATACAATACCACAGATTCCCCCCAAGATATGGGTCAGCTGTGAAATATTATCCTGTACTGCCACACCGGCAACGGCTTCTTTCCCGATATAGAGAATTACGACAATTATCATTGTCAGTGGTACTTTTCCGCTGTTCACGGAAGTACAGGAGCAGAGGACAATCATCATGAAAGCCACACCACTTGCACCAAGCAGGCCGTCTGTTGTAATCAGAACATTTGCAAGGCCGCCTGCAAAGGCTGTAATCAGCATCATGCAGAGTAACCGCTTGCTGCCGTATTTTTCTTCCAGCATAGGGCCTATCAGCATAATCAGGAAAAAATTATTCAGATAATGTGAAATATCTGAATGCCCCAGTGCATGACTGACTAATCTGAAATACATTAAGGGGTCAGAAAGGCTTGTCCGGTAACAGGTAAATAATTGCATCGTAGAAGTGCCGCCTGTTGCATAGCCGAATAATAATATTACAAAGCAGATAGCAGCATACCAGATAATCAGTGGCGAATTGACTTCAATCTTAGGAAGCTGTATTTTCATAAAATTCAGATTTTAGAATAACCGAAGCTGTTTACAATAGCATCTACTTTTGCACCTTTTTTGCAAAGTTCGCATTCAGACGGAATTGCTGTTTTATATTCCGGAAGGTCATCAAGTGTGAATACACTGTCAATTTCTACACCCTGATATTCAGAAAGGGCACTGAAAATAGCAGCAATCGCTGTCAGATGGCCGGAATAATAATTCAGGCAGTCTACAGAACGGGCAATGGATTTTCCGGTTGAAACAGAGGACATCAGCAGGAGAATATTTTTATTATAAATATGCTTCTGGAGATTGTCACGGAAAATCATCTGATTATTCATATTGGTTTCCGGTGTGATAACAGCAATATCCTGACCGGCATTGAGTGTACCTGTCTGGCTGCTCAGGGCATGGGCTAAGAATGCACCAATCATTTCTGTACCTTCAAAGCAAAGAATCGTATCAATCTGCTTGGACTGGTAATCTTTTGCTAATTCATGGGCTGCTTCTCTTGCAGCACGATACTGCGTTTTGATGGTTGTCATATCTACGAAATAATTGACATGTGAATGGTTAGTAGCGAAATGGCCGGGAATGAGTCCGAGCTTGACGCTGTTATTGTTTTTGGCAGTGATATCAATCTGTCTGTTTTCCATAATCTGTTTCTGTGAAAAGGTACTTTCACAGAACCTCCTTTCCGGTAATTGAAAATAAAAAAATCGCAGTACCGGAGACCGGTACTGTATATATTATAACAGATTATGATAAAGATGTCAATAAATTTTTCTGAAAAATCATGAAAACAAACTGCTGGAATACCTGTTACAGGGAACTATTCCTGCGATAAGAAGTCTTTCAGCTGTTCTTTCAGCTGATTCAGGATTTCAATTTGCTGAATGGTTTCGGCAAGCATTGCCTGCTGGATATCAGAAACTTTTTCTCTGCCGATAAGATAGTCTACGCTGACGCCATAGAAATCGGCAAGGGCAGAAAGAATAGAAATATCTGGTTCACGGCGGCCGGTTTCCCACATGCCGATAGTACCTTTGGAAACATGGAGATAATCTGCAAGTTCCTGTTGTGTAATGCCTTTTTGATGTCTTAATTTTTTCATTTGAACTGACAGCATGAGAAAATTCACCTCTTTGCTATATTATAACATAAATTGTGAATTATTTTCAACAAATCTTTCAAAATATATGAATATGATAACAAAAAGTGATTTTTTATATTGACAAACGCACGGATTGTATGATATAATAAATAAAGCAGGCAAACGTTCAGTCCCCCTGCACTGCTGTCTGCATCACCTTTAAAGAAAGCTGGCCTGTATAACAGGTCAGCTTTCTGTGCAAAATACAGAAAATTCCCCTGTCCGGTCAGCTTCACCGGACAGGGGCTTTTCCTGTGATTGTGATTGGATTATCTTTCTTTTTTCCAGTCCAGATATTCGTCATATGTTCCGGCACGGTCCAAACAACCTTCCGGAGTGATTTCAATAATCCGGCTGGCGACGGTCTGTAACATTTCATGGTCATGCGATGAGAAAAGCACAACCCCATGAAATGCCGTCAGGCCATTGTTGACTGCGGCTATGCTTTCCAAATCCAGATGATTGGTCGGCCTGTCGAGCAGAAGCACGTTCGACCCGAAAAGCATCATTCTTGAGAACATACAGCGCACTTTTTCTCCGCCGGAGAGCACCGGAACAGGCTTGTAAACGTCGTCACCGGAAAACAACATCCGACCCAGAAAACCTCTGAGATATGTTTCAGTCTGGTCTTTTACTGCGAACTGCTGCATCCATGAAATTAAATTCAGCTCGCAGCCGTCAAAATATCTGGAGTGGTCTACAGGGAAGTAGGACACAGAGGCCGAGACTCCCCATTTAAAGCTCCCTTCGTCAGGGGTTTCTTCTTCCATCAGGATTTTCATCAGCATTGTGATTGCCTGCTCGCTTTCGCCGACAAATGCAATTTTGTCAGTTCTCCCGACAGTAAAAGAAATATTATTTAACAGCTTTACGCCGTCAACAGTTTTGGATAAATTTTTCACTTCCAGCACGTCTTTGCCAAGTTCCCTGTCTGCTTCAAAGCCGATATAAGGATAGCGGCGGCTGGAAGCAGGCATTTCTTCAACGGTCAGTTTTTCCAGCAGCTTCCGTCTTGCGGTAGCCTGTCCGGATTTGGATTTATTGGCAGAGAAGCGTTCAATAAAAGATTTTAATTCTTTGATTTTTTCTTCTGTTTTCTTGTTTTGCTGTTTTTGCAGACGCTGCATAAGCTGGCTGGATTCATACCAGAATGCATAGTTGCCTGCATACAGTTTGATTCTTGTATAGTCAATATCGACAATATGCGTGCAGACATTGTTTAAGAAATGCCGGTCATGGGAAACAACAATGACTGTGCCGAAATAATCCGCTAAAAAGCCCTCCAGCCAGCGGACAGCTTCAATGTCCAGATGGTTGGTAGGTTCGTCCAGCAGGATAATATCCGGATTGCCGAACAGAGCCTGTGCAAGCAGGATTTTTACTTTTTCATTACCGGAAAGACTTTCCATCTGCTGATAGAGCAAATCTTCAGAAAGTCCCAGACCCTGTAATAATTTAGAGGCATCTGACTCCGCTTCCCAGCCGTTCAGCTCGGCAAATTCGGCTTCCAGTTCTGAAGCAAGTACGCCGTCTTCTTCTGAAAAGTCTTCTTTTGCATAAAGTGCATCTTTTTGCTGCATAATTTCATACAAACGGGCATTGCCCATCAGGATAGTATCCAGAACAGTATATTGGTCATAAGCAAAATGGTCTTGTCTGAGCACACTCATCCGGCAGCCCTTGTCGACGGTTACTTCTCCGGAAGTGGGTTCAAGTTCATTGCATAAGATTTTTAAAAAAGTAGATTTGCCTGCACCATTTGCACCAATGACACCATAACAGTTTTCGCCTGTGAATTTCAGATTGACATCTTTAAATAATAATGAGCCTCCAAAAGACATGCTCATGTTAGTAACTGTAATCATAAATCAAGTAGCCCCTTAAAATAAATAAAAATATTTTTTGAAATATATAGTGATATATATAGTATAGCATAAAAAACAACTGAAAAACAATTTGCAGAAATGCAGAAAAACACTTGCAATTTTTAAAAAAATATGTTATAATAATACAAATATAAGAAAAGAAAGGGGTATCATTTATGTTTGATGTAACTGTAAAAGGCGGTACGCTGTCACAGGAAGAAATTAATGCGTATATTTTTCATACCAAAAAGAAATACGGAACACTTTTGCCCGAAAAACTGGAAATTATTCTTGAAGTGGACGGGGATTATGTGAATATTTATTATAATCCGCCG
>CADBOP010000228.1 GCA_902796255.1 uncultured Ruminococcus sp. | reverse complement strand
TTTTCTGATTGCTTTTTTCATAACAAAAAACCTCCTGAAAATCAGATTCACAGTTTATACACAATATCATAATTTCATTATAATATTTTTTACTGTAAATGTCAAGAGGTTTTTTACAAATTGTTATTTTCTATATTTTTATTTTGTAATCTGATGAATCACGAATTTGATGGCTTTCAGGAATTTCTTGATATATTTCCAGATATTTTTTGCACTAACTTTGAGTGCAGTAAGCTTGTCTGTCAATTCTTTTCTGATTTCTGGATTAAAAATATAAATACAAATATCAGCAATAATACAGATAATTGTGATACACAGGCAGACAATCCGGAAGCCTTTCCAGAATTTTACACTTTGCGGAGTGTATTCATCTGCATAAAGCTGAAAGCGTTCTTTTCTGGACATGTCTTTATTTCCGATGACAAATTCTGAAATTTCTTCATAATTTTTTGCACGCACAGCTTCTGCAATAACAGGTGTTTCAGCAAGAGCTAATAAAAAATCTTCAGAAATCAGGGAAAAATCCGGTGTGATTTTCATAGCTTCTTTGACAATGGCCTTATAATTCTTTTCGCCGTGAACAGATACTGCTGTGCTGACTGTACCGGAAAGAGCAATCATAGTTTCGGCATCGAGCGGATTTCCTGCTGCTGCATTTGCTGCACGGAGTGCTCCGGATACCACACGGGATGCAATCTGAAATTGATTCATAATAAAAATACCTCCTGAAATAAATTAATTTAATTTTTATGTTTCTTCTTGACAGAGAATCCAAAATCCCCGCATTTTCTGCCGATTGCGAAATATTCTCCATGTGCATAGGCCAGAAGTCCGGCCTGCTGTAAATTAAATTTTCCTTTACTGTCAATATATTTATCTTCAACCTGTACAGCAGTAATATCCGCTAAAAACATAGTATGTGTCCCCAGATGCCTTGTTTCACATACTTTACATTCCAGACTTACCGGACATTGTGCCAGTATCGGGGCACGTACTGTCTTGGACTCAGCCAGCTCCAGATGGCATT
The DNA here is from genome assembly GCA_902796255.1 of uncultured Ruminococcus sp. Classification (GTDB taxonomy): domain Bacteria; phylum Bacillota; class Clostridia; order Oscillospirales; family Ruminococcaceae; genus UBA3855. Next base: position 5,952 of record CADBOP010000228.1, on the reverse strand, counting down.
TTTCAATTTTATCAATCTTTGCACCGGATTTCATGCCGCAGTAATCTACAATCCGGCTCATGGAAGAAGTAGGAAGATTAATCACAAATTCTCTGTTGCGGCTGATAATATCATAAGAATATCTTGACGGCCGGACGGAAATATATGTCATCGGCGGATGGGTGCAGAGTATCCCTGTCCATGCAATTGTCAATACATTCGGATGCTTCATAGAACCACAGGTCACCAGTGCAGGCGGCACTGGTGCAAGCAGGGCACTCCCTTTCCAGATGGTCTTGCTCAGAATTATCACTCCTTTTTGAATGTTTTTTCTTATTATAGCATATTGCCTGAAAAAATGCAAGAACCCCTGAAAAATTTTTCGGATTGTAATAACGAAAACGTTTTTAAAAACAACATTTTATTTATGATAATACTAAATGTAAATTTTTTATTTTTTTTAAAAAAACAGTTGATTTTATATAAAAAATATGTTATGATATATATGAGGGACTTTGAACGAGAAGGGTGCATTCAAAGTACACACGGCTTATTATGCCGGACAATTATATTTTCTATCACATGAAGGAGGATTGCTATGCAGCTTTTTCTGTACAAAGATACAAAAGATGAGACTATTCATGCATCTGTCAACGGAAAAAAGACCGGATGCAGAATCAATCTGACAAAAAATGCTTCTCAGTTCAGCCAGTCAGGTACTCGTGACTTTACAGACCTGATTGACTTTCTGGATGCCGTCAACTGTAAAAACTGTCAGGATGCTTTTTCTAAAAAAGTACTCGCAGCAGACAACAAAGCCAGAAGAGAAAAAACAAAAGCCGCACAAAAACAAGCAAGAAGCGGTTATTCCCCAGACGAACAGAATTTAGTCAACCTTGCCGAGGAACAGGAACGTAAACAGGCACATACTTCCAGACCTGCTCCGCCCCCTGACCCTCACCCCAATCTGCCGCCACCACCCTCGGCTGCACCCAATTTGCCACCGCCGCCGGCTGCTGAACAGCCTGCACCGCCGCCGCCTGCACCGGTTGCTCCGGAACTGGATGACAATGCTTTGCCAAAATATGAAGAATGGGTACCGCCAACTAAGAAAAAAGAACAGGCTCCGGCAGTGCCGGCCACGGGTATCGATGATTCTCTTGCCGCTTTTATGGTAAACAAGACAGAAGACCCCACCGCTGCTGCCTTTGCTTCTGATAACAGCAAAAATCCTAACGTTCTGGCAGAACAGCAGGAAGCACCCTATACCGCTGCTGAACAGAATCCTTTGCTTGATGATACTCTTGCACAGTTTAACCTCAATCCGGCTGCCAAACCTGCACCGGCTCAGCCAGAACCAGAAGAAGATATCATGGCACAGTTCAGCCTTAAACCGGAACAAACCGCTCCGGCTAAGCCTGCACCGTCTGCACCTCAGCCCGTTTCCGGCCTGATGGATGATACTCTTGCACAGTTCAGCCTGAATCCGGAACAAGCTCCTGTTGCACCCCAGAACACAGAACCTCAGAGTGTGGATGAACTTCTGAAAGAATTTGGCCAGACTCCGGAAGATTCAGAATCTCAGACACTGGATGAGCTGTTTGCAAAATTTAAAGAAAAACCTGCTCCGAAGCCGCAGCCTGCTCCGGCACCACAACCGGCTGTTTCTGACTTCGGCAATCTCGAAGTACCACAGTTGAATGCACCTTCCAAGCCGGTCAGTGCAGAAATTCCTGAAGTACCTCAGCTTGCTCCGCCCAAGCCTGTACCTTCATTTGAAGAAATCAAACAGGAAACAACGGCAAAAGCAAGAGCTTCTTCGGCAATTATGGACGATGCTACTGCACTTGACGGTGTGGGTATGGCTCCTAAGGTTGAAAACCGTGAAGAAGAAGAAGATGACTATATGGCTCTCGTTGTCAATACTCGTCTGGAAGATTATGACGATGATGACGATGATGATGATTATGATGATGACGATTATTATGATGACGATGATGAAGAAGAATATCATGGTTCCAGCTACGCTCCCCATAATGATGATGACGAGGAAGAAGACTATGAACCTGCTCCCCCTGCACCGGCTCAGAAACCTGCTCCGGCAGTCGCTGCCGCAGTTGTAAACGAAACACCGCAGAATGCAGGTCAGACAGCTGCTGATATTACCGCTGCTGCTGCTGCTATTACTGCCGCTGCCGCTGCCATTACTGCTGCAACTGCTGCTGCCAAGCCCGCTGTTTCTTCCATCTCCGGTCTGGGTGACTTGCCGGATTTATCCAGTCTTACCGGACTTTCTGACCTTCCTGACCTTGATATTCCTTCTGTTCCGGATGTACCGGATATTCCAAGCGTGCCGGATGTGCCAGATGTCCCTGGTGTAGCAGATATGGACTCCAATCCGTTTGAAGCCGAAGCAGATGTCGATATTCCGGAAGTACCTACCCTCGCTGTACCAACTATTTCAGACAGTGACCTTGACCCGATGATTCCTGTCACTCCCACACCTAACTATCTTTACGGACAGAAAGCTTCTCAGGCAAGGCAGAGCATGTATATTCCGCCGTCACCGCCGCAGTCAGTTTATCTCAATGGCGGACAGCCGCAATATCCGCAGTATGCACAGCCCCAGCAGCCGCAATCGATGTATTTCAATCCGCCTCAGCAGCCGCAGTCTGTATATTTAGGACAGCCGCCGCAGTATCAGCAGAGTATGCCTGCTCCTGCCGTGCATACTCCGACAAATCCCTATAATGGCGGTGCAATGAATTCCCTGAACTCTGTTCAGATTCAGCAGATGCAGAGGCAGCAGATGCAGCCTCAGATTCCTGCCACACAGGGTGTGCGTGTTTCCACAATCGAACAAAAAACTGTTGTGCCCGATGCTGTGCGTAATGCAATTGCCAATACCGCTGCCAGAGCACAGGAAAATATTTTCGACCAGCAGGGCAATAAAGTAGAAATTGCAAATGATATCATGTCTGCTTTGAATCAGATGGGAGAAGATACCAGCAACTTCACTAAGAAAAAACAAGAAACCAATGAACCTGAAATCAAGGGCGTAAAAGAATGGAAACCCAAAGAGAACAAAAAACGTTCTGATTTCATGAAAAATCTGCATAAAAAAGGCTTGTAATATCATATAAAAACTGACAGCTCCGCAGCGGAAATTTCCAAAGCGTTTCCGTGCGGAGTTGTTTTATAAGCCATAAGTAAGGAGGAATTAATCTATGCCACCAATTAAAAGAGAAGCAGTCTATGCTTCCATCCGGAGTCAACTCATGACAGACCCTCAGAAAGGAACAATTCTGCTGCTGAATCTGCTGAAACTGTTTGCTGACCGCAAAGATGATGCCGAATTTGTAAAAGAACTGGCAGAACTGGCCGGAGATTTGGCCAATGTTTCATTTGAATCACCTTATGCACAAAATCCGCTGTTTGCACAGCCAATACCAATGCCATACTTACAGGGCGGCAGTCTGCCGGGGGGGAGTATTCCTGTGCCTTCTTTTGCAGATTTCAATCCCAGTGAACCGTTTCCTCCCAAACAGCAGAAGAAAAAACAACAGACCGAACAGCAGAAACCAATTGCTGAAAATGCAGTATCCGCTCTTGACCAGATGGGGGAAGATACTACTCCGTTCACAACACGGCGTGATTCTGATGAACCTATGATTGAAGGCTATGAGGAATGGACACCAAAGCCGAAAAAGAACGGAAAGAAAAATACACCAAATTCCAAACAGGGGTAATGCCATATGACAGAACAGCAAAAAGAGGAAATTATCAGCAGTCTGGAAGCCCAGCTTTCCGGTGATAACCTGAAAGATGCCTTGTTCTTGCAGGAGCAGGCAGAAAAATATTCTGCTCAGGAAGGCGGTACAGAAATTGCTGATGAGATTCTGAAACTGGCCATGTCGAAAATGCCACAGGAAAATCAGGAGTATCTGAAAAATATGATTTATATCGGTGAACGCCGGCTGAATCAGGTATATCAGGAAGCCCTGAACTTAGCCAATCAGCATATGACCGCCAAATCTCTGGTGCTGACAAAGCAGTTATACCAGCATATCAAAGAGAAGTTTCAGGAGTCTGATACAGGAAGATTTTTCAGTTTCCGGAATTTACTGGAATCTAATTTATATTATCAGTTATATCATCCGACTAAAAATTTATTAAAAACGCCGTTTGATTTTACCAGTTATATCGGGCTGCATGGTTATAATCTGGTAGAACTCCGCCGGACGGAAGAAGCTATTCCGGTACTACAGGAAGCTATCCGGTTTAATCCGGTCAATCCTGACCCGAGATTTGAACTTGCTGAAATTTATAAACTCACAGGAAATCAGAAACTTCTTCTGGAGACTATCAGAGAAACAGCAGAAATCTGTACTTCTGCCTATGCTCTTGCAAGATGCTATACGAATATGGGGTATTACTGTACGGAGAAAAAAGATTATGACAGTGCAGTTTGCTTCTATTTCGAGAGCATGATTTTTGAAAAACATCCGGCAGTTCCCGGTGAACTGCATCATATTTCGACAATTACCGGAGAACCCATCACACCGCCAACCAGAAAACAGGTGCTTGCGGCTTTTGAGAAATATAAAATTCAGAACGGCCCGTCTCCGGAAGTGCTGCATGTTGTCACAGAATTGTCGAAACAAGCACAAGAACGTCAGAACTGGGCAGAAGCAGTGTATTATTTCTATGTGATTTATGACATTACAAAAGACCCTGCTGCCAAAGCAATGTTTGAACGGTGTCAGGAACGACTGGAAGCCGAAAAACAAGAAACAGAATCTAAATAAATTTTAAAGGGGAGAATTTTTATTATGGTAACTACAAATATTATGGAACAAACCAGCTGCCGTGCTATCACGGAAACTCACGGCTGCTTTTCGCTGCTGGAATATGACAGGGATATTTCTGTAAACAAATCCACTGCTACGACAGAATATTTTGCATCTAAGATGAATGTCAAAAAACGTCAGGTAATTGCAAATCTGAACGGAAACGGTGTAATCATTCAGGCTGGTGCGATGCAGTGGATTGCCGGAGCTGTGGATATTGCAACCAATATCAATGGCGTGGGAGATTTTGCTAAAAAATTGATTGGCAGTAAAGTCACCGGAGAAAGTGCCGTCAAGCCCCGCTATACCGGAACAGGTACACTTGTACTTGAACCGACTTATAAGCATATCTTATTTGAAGATGTTGCTGCATGGGGTGCAGCTGGTATGGTAATTGAAGATAAATTATTCTATGCCTGTGAAGATACTGTAGATATGAAAATAGTTGCAAGAAGTACATTTTCTTCCGCAACACTTGGCGGAGAAGGACTGTTCAATAATTGTCTCATCGGCAAGGGAATTGCTGTACTGGAAAGCCCTGTGCCACGTGATGAATTAATCGTCATGAACTTGACAGAGCCGACAGATGTTGTAAAAATTGACGGAAGTATGGCAATCGCATGGAGTAATTCCCTGAAATTCACAGTTGAGAAAGCCACTAAGACACTTGTCGGCTCGGCAGCATCTGGAGAAGGTTTCGTGAATGTTTACAGAGGAGTCGGCAAAGTTCTGATGGCTCCCGTATAATCTGAGGAAAATTTCTATGAAAATTTGTCCGTATTGCCTGCAAGGCGAAATTCTGAATGCTAAAATCATCAAAACTAATGAAATTATTCAAATTTGTGATGAATGTGATACTGTCTGGAAAAGTTCAGAAATCATTTCTGATAAAACCGGACGGGCACTGGATTTGTTCATGAAACACAGAAACTGTTCCTGTTCATGGAGAGAATTTGAAATCCTGAAATCGTAAAACAAAGCGACTAAGCTTTTTTAGGCTTAGTCGCTTTTGAAAAATTTTGTTTTTTGTATCAAAATAAAAAAGAGCAGAAATCTGCTCTTTTTAGTGAGACACGAGGGATTCGAACCCTCGACACCCGCCTTAAAAGGGCGGTGCTCTACC
>CADBOP010000227.1 GCA_902796255.1 uncultured Ruminococcus sp. | reverse complement strand
CTCCGACTGCAACTGTATCATCCCGACTGACGGCATAATCTGTAATTCTGTCAAAATTGCATTCTGTATCTGATATTTCAAATTTATTCATGAAAGCTCATCTCCGGTAGGGCGGAATCTCTCCAAGCTGATAATACTGGTCATGATGTACATATTTATGATGCTTTCTCCAGATATTACGCTTTTTTAGCTCATACCGAAGTTCTTTTCCCTCCGTGATGACTAATTTGCTGAATTTGATTAAATTGCCCTCATTCCGGACAAGTGCGGTAATAATGCCGAATGTGTTTCCGCTGCCGACATCGCTCATGATGCTGTTTCCAATATGTGCCATCTGCGATTTCAGGAGGGGTGTACCAGATTTCTGCAAATATCTGTTCTGTACTTCTTCCAGCCCTGTAATACGTGGCTTATGTGCATGAGCAATGTATGCTACTCCGAGCCGCTGCCCGAAACGTTCCGCACGGGAATCAAATTTTGTATTGGATAATAAATAAATTTCAAACCCCATTAATTTGAGATTTTCAAAAAGTGTCACAGCAGATTTCGGCGGTTTCCAGTCTTCAAGGGCGGCAACAGTATCATCAATATCAAAAGTAAGCACTTTGACTCCGACTTTTTTAAGCTTCTGATAATCAATAGCATAGATATTTTTCTGATAAATATCCGGAACATATGTTTTTATCAGATAGGCATCTGACATAGACGAAAACTTACTCATCACAAAATCACCTCTCAGGAATGAATAATATGAATATCTCTCTGCGGATAGGGAATCGCAATCTGATTTTCATCGAATGCTTTCTTGACCTGTTCATGCAAATCATAGTATAAATCCCAGTATCCGGTATGCGTTGTCCAGACACGGACATGAATCACGACAGCATTGTCAGCCAGTTCACCAATCCGGACAATATATGCCTGTTCATGACTGACAAGCGAATGCTTGTCGAGAATATCAGAAATTAATTTCTTGGCAAATTCTGTATCAGAATCATAGCTGATGCCGAAATTAATATCCAGACGGCGTTTCGGGTCATCAGAATAGTTCTGAATCACAGCACTGGAAATCTGATTATTCGGAATATAAACAGCAGTACCGTCTGCTTTTTTCAGTTTGGTTTGCAGAATGCCGATAGTTTCGACAGTTCCGGTAATACCGGCATATTCGACAAAATCGCCGACTTTGAGAGGCTTTGAAAATAAAATCAAAAATCCGCCGGCAACATTTGACAAGCTGTCCTGTAAAGCAAGACCGACTGTCAGGCCGACTGTACCTATCACAGTAATAATAGAAGTCATTGGCACATGCAGAACAGATAACACAATCACAGCCACTAAAATATACAGCACAACTCTTGTCAGAGAATGCAAAAATCCCGCTGCTGTTTTATCCAGCTTGCTTTTGGCAAATGTTTTCTTCAGAAATTTCAAAAAAAATTTAGATAACAGAATTCCAATTATAAATACCAGTACCGCTGAACCTAATGACGGCAGAATTTTACTGAAATGTTCCCATAATTTCGCAAATACCGAACTGACATTTTCTGCCTCACCAGAAATTACTTCTCCCAGTTCAGGCATAGTTTCCAATATAGTTTCTGTTGTTTCCATTGGCAAATTCCTATCCTTTCTGACATATTTTTCTTATTTTATTATACAACAAAACAGCAGTTTCTGTCAATAGAGAAATTTTTTCAAAAAACGCTTGCAAAAGATGTAAAAGTATAGTATAATAATTACATATGCTGAAAATTTAAGAATGGAGAGTGAACCCAAATTATGCATCCCTTATTATTGGCAAATCATCTCATCATGCTTGCCGGAGGCATTGACGGAAACAAAAAGCCTCTGGACGGTTCGGAAATCTGGGGCGTAACCCTTGTCGGACTCGGGGTTGTCATTGCAGCCTTAGCAATTCTTGTTGTCGTGATTCTGCTGTTCGGAAAAATCTTCGACCAGATTAACAAGAATCAAAAAGCAAAAGAAGCTGCTGCCGCTGCCAAGAAAAAGCCGAAACAAGCTCCGGCTAAAAAAGCCCCTGCACCAGCTCCGGTCAAACCTGCACCCGTTCCGGCTGCAAAGGCTGCCCCTGCTGCTCCTGCCGCTGATGATGATGAAGTAATCGCTGTCATCTCAGCAGTTGTCGCAATGATGAGCGAACAGGACGGAAAAACCTACAGAATCAAATCTGTTGCAAAATCACAGCATTCTAACGGATTTGGCGGACGTTCTGCATGGGCAATGGACGGACGCAGACAGAACGTCAACCCGTTCTGATTTTTACAGAAAAGGAGATTTTAATCAATGCTGCAAATTTTACAGGATATCCTCAGCGGTCTGTTTGAAACCAGTGGTCTTGCAGGCCTTGCCGCTGAACCCATGAAACTGCTGATGATGTGTATTTCTTTTGTATTCATGTATCTGGCAATTGTCAAAGGGTTTGAACCTCTTTTGCTTCTGCCGATTTCTTTTGGCATGTTTTTATCGAATCTGCCTGCCGTTCTGCCGGAAGATATGATTTTCCATGCAGAATACTGGAATGAACAACAAAGTGTGGAATGGCTCTGGAAAGTTCTGCATGACGGCGGATTGTTAGATAAACTATATCTGGGTGTCAAACTACAGATATATCCGTGCTTGATATTCTTAGGCATCGGCACAATGACAGATTTCGGCCCGCTGATTGCAAACCCGAAAAGCTTCTTGCTTGGTGCAGCTGCACAGGGCGGTATCTTCTTCACGTTCTTGGCAGCAGGCTATATGCACATGAGTGCAGCAGAATGCGGTTCTATCGCCATCATCGGCGGTGCAGACGGCCCGACTTCTATCTATGTATCAAGCAAACTGCTTGACGGTGCAGATTCCAGCCTGAATACAGGTACTATCGCACTGGCAGCGTATACTTATATGGCACTTGTTCCGGTTATCCAGCCGCCGATTATGCGACTGCTGACAACTGAAAAAGAACGCAAAATCAAAATGCCACAGCTTCGTACCCCTTCCAAGACAGAAAAGATTGTCTTCCCTGTTGTGGTAACTCTGATTGTATCTCTGTTAGTACCTTCTGCGGCTTCTCTGGTGGGAATGCTGATGTTTGGCAATATCCTGAAAGAATCCGGTGTGGCTGGCCGTTTGGTAGACACTGCACAGAATGCTTTGATGAATATTGTTACTATTTTCTTAGGTGTTTCTGTAGGTGCGACCTGTACAGCATCGAATGTAGCAAATCTGGCATTTCTGAAAGTGCTGATTCTGGGTGTGATTGCCTTCAGTCTGGGTACAGCCTGCGGCTTAGGCCTTGCGAAGATTATGAACTGGGCAACCGGCGGAAAGATTAATCCGCTGATTGGTTCTGCTGGTGTATCTGCCGTACCGATGGCAGCCCGTATTTCTCAGCAGGAAGGTGCAAAAGCCGACCCGACAAACTTCCTGCTCATGCACGCTATGGGCCCGAATGTAGCAGGTGTAATTGGTTCTGCTGTTGCAGCAGGTGTGTTGCTCAGCGTAATTAACTATTAATTTACGCATGAATTTTTAATATTCCGGTTCTGTTCTGCAAAACCGGAATATTTTTATGGGGGTTAAGAAAATGAAATTATTTTTCATATTAGCATTAATTTTATTTTTAGCAAATACAGGGCTGCTCTGGCACATGAGTGAAACCGGCTCTGTGACGGAAAAAAAGCAGAATATCAGTTTTGGCATTATGTGTTATCATGCTGTCACCGGCATCACAGAACTGCTTGGCTTGTTATCTTTCGGAGGTGCATTTATACTGATGGGGATTTCTGCCGTCCTGATGTTTGTCATATTTGTCCGGAATCAGAATGTCCAAAGAAAAATCGCAAAATTCACACTAAAAATCATAGCCATTGCTGCTGTACTGGAGCTGACGTTTTTCAATCTTCCGTCATGGCGGACAATGTTCGGCTATGAACCCCGAACATTTCTGGCTTCAGAAGCAGATATCGAATCCAAAGATTCTGAGATTAATAAAGACGGAGATGTCATCAGTCCGGATAACAAAGAAATTGTTTTATCTTATTATGATGTCAATATGCCTGTGAGAGCGGTTTCAGCAGAAGTAACTTTTTCTGATATACAGGGGGTTTCAACTCTGGTAATTGATGCAAAAGACGAGACTTATCAGGGGCAGTACCGCTATAATATCGGCAGAGACAACATTATTGCAAAATATCCGCTTTCCAATTCGATTACGCTGGATTTATCCGGAAATGTAAAAGACATACGGGTAAAATTCCAGAGTGTGAAAAAGGGTTCTGTTACTGTTCACAGTGTGACACTGAATCCAGTGATTCCGACAGAAGTATTTTTCAGCAGATTCTGCTTTTTAGTGCTGATTCCTGTATTGATTTATGCTGTGATGCGTACTGCTTTTTTTGCAGAAAGCTATGAGAAAAAAGAAAAATTCTGCCGTATCCTGACCCTGATAACAGCAGCCGTCTGCTGTATCACTTCCGGCTGGATTATGAATTATAAAATTCCGGAAAATTCTTCATGGAGCGATATGATTCAAAGTGAACAAGGCAATCAGGTATCCAAAGAACTGGTGCTTGCTTTTGAACAGGGGCATGTTTATCTTGATGCTGAACCTACGCAGGAACTTTTGAATCTTGAAAATCCTTATGATAAATTTCAAAGAGAAAAAGCGACAAAAGCAGAATGGGACCATGTATTTTATAACGGCAAATATTATTCTTATTATGGCATTGCACCTGTTATATTATTATTTCTGCCATTTCACAAGATGACAGGCCATTACTGCCCGACAGAAATTGCTGTGTTATTATTTACCATTGCAGGATTTTTCGGACTTGCCTGTTTTTTCATGCAGTTTATCAAAAAATATTTTTCAGGCATTCCTGTGGGGATGTATATTCTCACGATGCTGATGCTGTTTTTGAACTGTGGCATCTGGTTCAGTGTAGGCCGGCCGGAATTTTATGAAGTCGCCATTGCTTCCGGCTTTGCCTTTGTCACATGGGGCTGTTATTTCCTGTTCTCGGCAAATCTTTCAGGAGGAGAGAAAATTTCTCTGAAAAGAATTTTCTTTTCTTCGCTGTGTTTTGCCATTGCCGTATTATGCCGGCCGACTCTGGTTTTATACTGCATCTGTATCGGGGCATATTTCTTATATTCTGTCAGACAGATTGAAAAGAAAAATCTGATTTCTTATCTGTTATGTGCTTTTCTGCCGATGGTATCGCTCGGCTGTGTGCAGATGTGGTATAATTACGCAAGATTTGGTTCGCCGTTTGAATTTGGCATTCAGTATTCTCTGACAATCAATGATTTTACACATACAGAATTTCATCCCGCTTTGTCATGGATTGCCGTATATAATTATTTTTTCAATGCCCCTGTCTTTTCTTCTTCTTATCCGCAGATTGCTACTGTCTTTCAGGATATGCAGGTAAACGGCTTTTTCTATCATGACAAATCCACAGCAAACACTTCCGGAATTTTCTGGCTGATGCCGCCGCTGTTAGCGTATCTGTTTGCCGGAAAGGCTCTGCACCAGACAGAAGATAAAAAAACAAGAATTATTTCTTTTCTGATGCTTCTGTTTCCCTGTGTGATAATTCCGGCCGGAATTGTTGCTTCTGTATGGGAAAGCGGTTACACAGCAAGATATATGCCCGATTTCGCATGGCAGATGATAATCGGAGCTTATGTTATTATTTTCTGTATTTATTTAAATTTAAAAGACGAAACACAAAAGAAAGGCATTCAGCGTTTCTTATGTGGTTCGCTTGTATGGGCATTGATTATCAGCGGTGTACAGATTTTTGATTTCGTATTTCCTTATATGGAATCGCATTATGATTTCCCTGAAATGGCCTATCTTGTTAACAAAGTCTTTACATTCTGGCGATAATCCCCTCCCTGTCAGTATTCTGACAGGGATATTTTTCTCAGTTCTGTCATATATTTGTAATGTAAAAAAACTATGAAAATGCTTTACAGAACCCGAATTTTATGTTATGATGTAAATAAGAAAAATTTTTTGAAAGGTTTTGTTCTATGAAAAAATTAAAATTAATTACTATCATACAGTCTGTACTTATCACAGGATTAGTGCTTTTTATTGCCGGAGTACTGCTGGTAAAAAAAGTGCATCAGGAAACCGCCCCTGCTTCCATCACACAAAACGAACAAGCAGATATGATGTCCGGAACTAACGAAAAAAAAATCTTTATCAGCGATGACGGTGATGAACTTTGGATTCCGGTACTGGAAAATGTTCCAGTATGCAAATATCAGGCAGACCAGTATGTCACAAGAAATAATTTAACTTATTACACAGAGAATCAGAAAATCATTTCCAAATTCGGCATAGATGTTTCAGGGCATCAGGAAGAAATTGACTGGCCGACTGTCAAAAAAGCTGGTGTGGATTTCGCTATGATTCGGGTAGGCTACAGAGGCTATACCGGCGGAAGCCTTGTCATGGATGAATATTTTGAAAGAAACATGCAGGGGGCTCACGATGCTGGTATTGATATCGGTGTTTATTTCTATTCGCAGGCAATTACTCCGGAAGAAGCAGTACAGGAAGCTGATTTAGTATTATCTGTCATTGGTGATTATCAGATTACTTATCCTGTTGTATATGACTGGGAGACGGTAACAACCGCTGCTGCAAGGACAGATAATATTTCTACGGAAACTCTGACAAACTGTAGTATTGCATTCTGTGAAAGAATCAAACAGGCAGGCTATATTCCCATGATTTACCAGAACAAGCGTACTTCTTTACTGAAACTGGATTTGACCCAACTTACAGATTATGATTTCTGGCTGGCAGAATACAGAGACAGAGCAACATATTATTATAATTACCAGATGTGGCAGTATGCCTCTGATGGCAGAGTCCCCGGTGTAAAAGGAGAAGTAGACGTGAATATCTGCTTTAAAGACTATACAAATCCCGAACATGAAGAAAGTGATGAAAATGCATAAAAAACTAAATCTGAACTTTTCCCTTTCTGATAAAATCTTATTTTTTCTCTGGGGTATTCTGATTTTAATCAATCTGGTTTCCCGATTCTGGACTTCTGCTACAGATTTTTATATTAAAAACATTTTTCCGGTTATATCAGATTTCTGGTGCAGTATCTCCGGATTATTTTCTTTCTCTGTCGGGGAATATATGATAGTCACAGGTATCATGCTTGTTATTCTGGGAATTTTAAGCTTTATTCTGTTCATGCTGTTTGCCGGACGGCACAGAAAAAATATTGCAAAATTCTATGGCAGATTCTACGGCTGGATTCTGACATGGCTGTTCTTTATCCTGACATTCCGTTTTTTTATCTTATATCAGGGTACACAGCTCAGTGAAACTCTGGAAAATATCAGCTTTCAAAATTCTGACGTACTGGATATTTATGAATTACTCGTCACAGAAACAAACCGGATTTCAGAACAGGTCAGCCGTGACAACTCCGGACATTTTGTGCTTTCTGAAAACACAGATATCATGGCAGAAGCCAAAGCCTGCATGAAACGGCTTTCAGAAGAATTTCCTCAGTATAAAGGCGTTTATCCGGATGCCAAGCCGATTGCACATTCTTATTTCTTTACACAGCAGAACCTGCTTGGTATTTATTTCCCGTTCTCTATGGAAGCAAATTATAACCCTGTTGTCTATGAAATCCATCTTCCGGATACTATTTGTCATGAATTTACACATTTGAAAGGCAATATCTTTGAAGATGAAGCTGGTTACTTTGCATTCCGTGCCTGTCTGACAAGCGATAATCCTGATTTCATCTACAGCGGTTATATCAGTGTCCTGAGCTGGCTGGATTTGGATTTCGGCGATGACGAAGCTGCATGGGAACGCTATCAGGAAATTACCTCCCGACTTTCTCCGGATGTCATTACAGATATTTACAGCTATGTTCCTGAAAATTATTATCAGACCCACCGGCATGAAGAAGTCATTCCCACTGCCATTGTTTCTGATATTGCCGACAATGTGATAGATGCCAATCTGAAAGTCAACGGCATTTCTGAAGGCTCTGCCAGCTATCACGGTCTGACGGCTCTGGTATTATATTACTATCTCTGCGGATAAAGCCCTTGACAAATTAAAATCAATATGCTAAAATAATAAAGTCCGAAAATTTATGATGAAAGAAAGGGATTATCTAATGGCAAGAAAAAAAACTGCTCCGTCTGCACGTCCGAAGCCTATGCTGGATGCATGGTTTGAAAATGCAGGCATTACACAAGAAGAAGAAATTACTGATACACTTGAAAAAAATTATCTGCCCTATGCAATGAGTGTTATCATTTCCCGAGCCTTGCCCGAAATTGACGGCTTCAAGCCCTCACACAGAAAATTATTATATACAATGTATAAAATGGGACTGCTTGGCGGTACAAGAACCAAATCTGCAAATGTTGTCGGCCAGACTATGCGTCTGAACCCTCACGGCGACCAAGCTATCTATGAAACTATGGTTCGCCTGACCCGTGCGAATGAATGCCTTCTGCACCCCTATGTTGATTCCAAAGGCAATTTCGGAAAGCATTATTCCCGTGATATGGCCTTTGCTGCTTCCAGATACACAGAAGTCAAATTAGCCCCTATCTGTGAAGCACTGTTCAGTGAAATCGACAAAGAAACGGTTGATTTCGTCCCGAATTATGATAACACGATGCTTGAACCCTCCTTGCTTCCTGCAACATTCCCGTCTATTTTAGTGAATGCCAATATGGGGATTGCCGTTTCCATGGCAAGCAATATCTGTCCGTTTAATTTGGCAGAACTCTGCGAAACCTGTATTGCATTAATCAAAAATCCGGAACATGATATTCTTTCAACCCTGAAAGGCCCTGACTTTCCGAGCGGTGGTTTTCTGCTGCATGATGAAGCGGAACTCCGGAAAGTCTATGAAACCGGCCGTGGCAGTCTCAAACTGCGTTCCAAATGGAACTATGACAAAACCGCCGGCTGTATCGAAATTACAGAAATCCCCTATACTACTACTCTGGAAGCAATTAAAGACAAAATTACGGAACTCAGTAAAGCCGGAAAGCTTCGTGAAATCACCTATGCCCGTGATGAAATTGATGTCAGCGGTTTCCGGTTAGCAATTGACATCAAACGAAATACTGACCCTGAAAAGCTCATGCAGAAATTATTCCGCATGACCCCTCTGCAAGACAGTTTTGGCTGTAATTTCAATATCTTAATCGGCAATACCCCGAAAGTCATGGGGATTCGTGAAATCCTTGAGAAATGGACAGCCTTCCGGCACGAATGCGTGAAACGCCGTGTTTCTTTTGATTTGACAAAGAAAAAAGAAAAGCTGCATCTGCTGCTTGGCCTGAAAGAAATCCTGCTGGATATTGACAAAGCGATTTCCATCATCCGTGAAACGCCAAAAGAAGCACAGGTGATTGCAAACCTCATGAACGGCTTTTCACTGGATGAAATTCAGGCGGAATATGTCGCAGAAATCAAGCTTCGCCACCTGAACCGTGAATATATCCTGAATAAAATCGCTGATGTTGATACATTAAAATCTGAAATTGCTGATATGGAAGACATCCTTGCCAATCCTGACAGAATCAAAAAAATTATCATCAAAGAATTAAAAGACACAGCGAAAAAATACGGCCAGCCCAGAAAAACCATGTTCTATTACGCTACCGAAGCCGATGAAGCCCCTGCCGAAGACGATACACCGGATTATCCTGTAAATCTTTTTCTCTCGAAAGAAGGCTATTTCAAAAAAATCACGCCTTTGTCTCTCCGCATGAGTGGTGAACAGAAAGTCAAAGAAGGCGACTGTATCATACAACAGACAGAAGCTACCAATAAAACAGAATTATTATTCTTCACAAACAAAGCTCAGGTTTACAAAATCCGTGCAAGTGCCTTTGAGGACGGAAAAGCCAGCCTGCTCGGCGATTATATCCCCGTCAAGCTCGGCTTTGAAGAAGATGAAAAAATCATCGGCCTGACTCCGACAACAGACTATTCCGGAAAATTACTGTTTATTTTCGAGAACGGTAAAATTTCAAAAATTCCGCTTTCTGCTTACATGACCAAAACCAACCGGAAAAAACTCACAGCAGCTTTCTCAGACAAGTCCCCTGTTCTGACAATGTTCTGTCTTCAGGAAGACACAGATATTTTACTGCGTTCTAATACCAATAAAGCCATCCTGCTCAATACAGAGCTTATCACGGAAAAATCCACCCGAAGTTCACAGGGTGTTCAGGTCATGACAATCAAGGCCAGACAGCAGGTCATCTCTGCCGAACTTCCTTCACCGGAACGCCTGCCACAGCTTGAAAAATACCGTGTGCAGAATCTTCCTGCTATCGGAAAAGCCGGAAAAAATCTCGAAGATGCCAATCAGATGTCTTTAATCTGACATAAAAAAACCGCCTGTTTCACAACAGGCGGTAAATTTTTTTAAGATGTTTGCAGTTTCTGGAAATAATTCCCTGACTGAAATTATTCCTTTACACCACCCAGAGCTACACCAGCGATGATGAACTTGGACAGGATAAAATATACAATAACAATCGGCAGGATAGACAGTGTAATACACAGATAGTTTACACCGTTATCCACGTTCTTGTCGAATGCGAGTACTTTAGAAACCATAATCGGCACAGTTGCATAATCTGCATTTTTCAGAATCATGTTCTGTGTATAGTAGTTGTTCCAGTTTGCAACGAATGCGAAGATAGCCTGTACTGCGATAGCCGGCTTCATCATCGGAATAGCAATCGTTACAAATGTACGCAGTTCTGTACAGCCGTCAATTCTGGCAGCTTCTACGATTTCCAGCGGGAAGCTCGATTTCATATAAGACACCATGAAGAAAATAACGGCCGGTGCAGCAATCGCCGGAATAATCAGCGGAATGAAGCTGTTGATTAAATTCAGAGAGTACATGAATCTTACGAAACCTGCGGAAGATACCTGTACCGGAATCATCATAACACCAATAATAAATGTATACGCTGCACTGTTGAGCTTGAATTCATAAACTGTCAGACCATAAGCTGTCATAGCAGAGAAGAATACTGTCAGCAATGTGGAAAAACCTGCAATAATCAAGCTGTTCATGTAACCTTTGCCCAGACTGAATGCAGAAGAATACTGTGCAGCAACACGCTTTGCAGCCTTTCCGGCATCTGACGGCAGATTATTCATCAAAGTCTTGAAGTTGTCCCCCAGATGCGGACCAAAGAAGAAACGGGAAGGATTCTGTGCAAGGTCGTTGCTAGAGTGTGTGGAATTGACAATCAGAATATAAATCGGCACTAAGCAAATTAATGTCAGAAGAATGCATACTACCAGAATGGCGATGGACTTCGCCATTAATTTCTGATGGTAATTATCTTTTGCTTCGCCGTACTGACTTTTTGTGCTCATATGGACAGACCTCCTTGCTTCATTTTCGCTTTCATCTGTTTTTCAGCCTTTTTACGCTGTTTCTTCTTGGCAATTGCATCCTTGTCACGGTTCATATAGAACGTGATAGAACCTAAAACTGCCGTGATTGCGAATATGACAATAGAGGCCGCACCGGCATAACCGTAGTTCGCCTGGTCAACAGTACCCTTATTGAAGTTATAGTAAATATATACTGCAACAGTTTCGAGCTGCTTGGAGAAGTTTGCACCATTATGATACAGATAAGGCAGGTCGAACATCTGCAAACCACCAATCATGGAAGTAACGAGTGTGTATACCATGATAGGCTGAAGCAGGGGCAGTGTGATGTTGAAGAACTGCTGTGTGGAGTTTGCACCGTCAATATCAGCAGCTTCAAACAGAGACGGGCTGATACCCATAATACCAGACATCAGCATAATCATGGTATTACCAAACCACAGCCATGTCTGAATAAACATTACCATCACTTTAGATGCTGTCGGACCTGCAACGAATTCTACAGGGTCAGCAATCATACCCAGTTTCATCAAAGTAGCGTTTACAAAATAGTACTTGGAGTCACCAAACAGGTTTACATACAGAGCAGCTACAGAAGCAGCTGTAATAATATTCGGCATGTACATTACGATTTT
>CADBOP010000226.1 GCA_902796255.1 uncultured Ruminococcus sp. | reverse complement strand
TATTATATATTTTATATACATATATATATTATATTTTTTTAAATAAAATAGAATATAATAGAAAAATACTCGTCCAACTCGTCCATTCGGCTATATTTCGGTATTTTTTAAAATTTCAACCCGTCTCAAAATTACCAGGAAAGCTTTTCAATATCCTCTGCCCTGAATGGTGTCTGCTGATATACACAATAATTCAGCCAGTTGGAATACATCAGATTTGCATGACATCTCCATGAAAAAACAGGTGCATAATTCGGATTGTCTCCGGGAAAATAATTTTCCGGCACACTGATAGGCAGCCCTTTGGCCTTATCCCGAAAATATTCTTCTTTGAGAGTATCCCTTTCATATTCGGCATGACCTGTCATGAAAATCTGCCTGCCGTTCCGGCTCTGCACCAACAGAACACCAGCCAGCGGCGAATACGCTAAAATCTGCAAATCCGGATTTTTTTCAATATCCTCCCGACGGTTTTCCGTATGTCTGGAATGCGGAATTGCAAAGACATCATCAAACCCCCTGAGCAGTGGCGTTTCTGTTTCGGCCTTATGCCGGTATACACCGAATAATTTTTTATCCAGCAGATATTTTTTTATATCATAATGATAATACAGTCCGGCCTGAGCCCCCCAGCAGATATGCAATGTAGAATATACATGCTTTTTTGACCATTCCATAATATTGCACAACTCTGTCCAGTAGTCCACGCTCTCAAACGGAATATGCTCTACCGGAGCACCTGTAATAATCATTCCGTCATAATACTCTTTGCAGACCTCCGGAAAAGTTTTGTAAAAAGCCTGCATATGGCTCTGTGCGGTATTTTTGGAAACATGCGACACCTGTAACAATTCGACATCTATCTGCAAGGGCGAATTACTCAGCAGACGCATGAGCTGGCACTCCGTTTCTATTTTTTTAGGCATCAGGTTCAGAATCAGAACTTTCAGCGGACGGATGTCCTGATGTTCAGCACGGGTTCTGGACATGACGAAAATATTTTCCTGTTCTAAAATTTGATATGCGGGCAGTTCTTCCGGAATTCTAATCGGCATCGCTTTTTCCTCCTTATTAAAATAGATTTAAATATAATAATATTATATGCTGAAACAGAATAGCAATTGCCCCATGCTTATCACAGGGCAATGCATAATAAATTTAATTGCAGATTGCTTTCGTCCTGACGGATTATACGGGATGAATCTGTTTTTCAGCATCGCCGTGTTTGCCGTCGATACCTAATTTCTGATTCCTGCGTTTTTCAAAAAACTTGACAGCCACCTGCCCGAACTGTGCATAGCTGAGAACATCTTCTTCAGATTCTGCCCATTCTGCACACTCTTTGCGGAGCTTCTCCAGTTCCGGAGCAAGCAGGTCAGCCGGCCGGCAGTCAATCGGCTCGGCCTCACCGATAATTTTCTTTCTGAATTCAGGGTCAATCGGTACAGGTGTCTGGCCGTATTCGCCACGGACTATGCCTTTAAATTCTTTTGTTACAGTCTTATAGCGTTCGCCCATCAAAACATTGAATACAGCCTGTGTGCCAACAATCTGGGAAGACGGTGTTACCAGCGGCGGGAAACCTGCGTCTTTACGTACTCTCGGCACTTCAAGCAGAACTTCCTGAAGCAGTTCTTCTTTTCCGGCCTGCTTGAGCTGAGAAAGCAGATTGGACAGCATACCGCCCGGAACCTGATAAATCAATGCACCGGCATCAGTTGCAAGCATTTTCTGGTCAATCAGACCTTCGTCCAGATATTTCTTACGCAGACCCATGAAATATTCACGGATTTCCATCAGAAGCGGCAGGTCAAGCCCTGTATCATATTCTGTGCCCTGCAAAGCAGCAACCATAGATTCTGTCGGAGCGTGAGAAGTACCCAGAGCCAGCGGAGACATTGCAGTATCAATAATATCCGCACCGGCTTCAATGCCTTTGAGCAGACACATGGAAGCCAGACCCGAAGTATAATGTGTATGCAAATCAATCGGCAAATCAACATTGGCTTTCAGAGCCTTGACAAGTTCTTCTGTCTTATAGGGTGTCAGCAGAGCAGCCATATCCTTGATGCAGATAGAATCCGCACCGGCAGCCTGAATTTTCTTTGCATATTCAACATAATATTCTGTTGTGAACACTTCGCCGGTTGTATAGGAAATTGCAACCTGTACTTCGGGCTTTTTTCCGTCACGGGAAGCCTTTTTCGCAGAATTAATAGCTGTCTGTAAATTTCTGATATCATTCAGGGCATCAAAAATTCTGATGACATCAATGCCGTTTTCTACAGATTTCTGTACAAATTCTTCCAGAACATCGTCTGCATAATGCCGGTAGCCGAGCATATTCTGTCCACGGAACAGCATCTGCAATCTTGCATCAGGCATTTCACGGCGGAGTGTCCGGAGTCTTTCCCACGGGTCTTCTCCTAAGAAACGCAGACAGGAATCGAATGTCGCACCGCCCCAGCATTCCAGCGAATTGAATCCAACCTGATTCAGTTTCGGCAAAATCGGGAGCATCTCTTCAATTCTCATTCGTGTCGCCAGCAGTGACTGATGGGCATCACGGAGAACAGTTTCAGTAACTCTTATTTTTTTAGCCATGATTCTCTAAAATCCTTTCAAGATAGAATTAATTTCTCAGCCTACAGTAGCGAGGGTATCTCCGCTCTGTACAGTATCGCCTTTCTTGACAACGATACTGGTTACAGAACCGTCACAGGGAGCGACAATATCATTTTCCATCTTCATAGCTTCCAGTACCATGATGACATCACCCTTGGAAACGCTTGCACCCTGAGAAACTTTGACATCCAGAATTGTACCAGGCATAGGAGCGGTCACCTTTTCACCAGCACCCACAGCCGGAGCGGCAGGAGCAGCAGCCGGTGCAGGGGCAGCGGCCGGTGCAGGAGCGGCAGCAGCAGCCGGAACAGCAGCAGGGGCTGCACCTTCCCCGAGTTCCTCAACAGCAACATCATAAGATTTTCCGTTTACAATTACATTGAATTTTTTCATAATTTTACCACCAATCTATAATTTTAATCAGATTTATTTTCTTATCCCAATCAGAACGGGAAGTTATTATGCTTCTTCGGGAGATTTGTCACACGCTTGCCTTCGAGCATTGACAGTGTCTTGCTCAGGGCATTTCTTAATTCCGCAGGTGTGATAATCTCATCTACTGTGCCAATCTGTGCAGCAGCTTCAGCAGAAGCGATAGTCTGCATATATTCCTTGACAAGTTCCTGTCTTTTTGCCTGAAGATTGTCACAGCCTTTCAACCTGTCATGCCAGAGAAATTCCACAGCTGCTTCCGGCATCAGAGGAGCGATGCAGGCATTTTCAAACGCATAGGAAAAATCTGCATTACAGCCTTTTCCGGCCAGTGCAACGAATACAGCACCAACAGCTGTTCCTGTTACCACAGAAATTTTCGGTGTGGTCGCTTCTGCATAACTTCCGGCCAGACGTGTCAGGGCACGGACAGAACCAGCTGTTTCCGCAGCGGCAGAGCCTTCAAAGCCGAGTGTATCAATCAGTGTGATAACCGGAATGGAAAATGCATCACAGGTTCTGACGAATTTTGCCATTTTGCTGCAATCTTCCACAGTCAGTTTCAATTCTTTATTTGTTCCTACGATTCCGACAGTAGAGCCTGCTACTGTTGCAAGAGCGGTATAAGCCGCATCTGCATAATCTGCATATACTTCTATAAGGCTTCCGCCGTCTGCAATACTTTCCACATAAGAAGCGAAATCTGTTCCGGCAGCCACAGCAGGGGCATCATACTCCATACAAGGTGTACAAGCCATATTATTGACAGGCAATACATTAATCAGTTTTCTTGCCTGAGCCACAGCCGCTTCCGGAGACTCTGCTGTCAGAGCCGAGATACCGTTATCAGCACAGGTTTCTGCACTGCTTTGTTCGATATTGGGTGTAAAAAACAGTTCAGCATCTTCACACATGATGACAAAATCAGCAGCACAAGCCATTACTGCTGCACTTCCGGCACAAACACCGGCAATAATTGAAATCTGCGGTACAACACCGGAAACAGCGGCTGTCTGTTCAATCATCATGCTGTAAGCATTAAGAGAAGCCGCACTGCCGTCCATAAAAGCACCGTTTGAATCATAAATGCCGATAATCGGAGCACCTGTTTTTGCAGCAAGTCCATAAAGCTTGCTGATTTTCTCGGCCTGTGCCATGCCGACTGCACCGTTTTCGATGCTCTTGTCCTGAGCGAATGCGTAGACCGGATTTCCGTTAACATAGCCATAAGCAGTGACTACAGCAGCGAGGGCATCCTTTTCCTTGACATAAGAGCCGATTTCCTGATAAGCACCGTCATCAAACAGAGCTGTCAGCAGCAATCTTGCCGGACTGTTCAGATTTTTTTCCATTAGCATTATCTTCCTTCCTGACATAAAAAATATCATATATATTCATGATACTATTTTTTCTGATTTTTTTCAAGTGTTTGTGGGATTTTCTTTACATTTTTTGCAGCTTTCCATAATTTCAGAAATATTTTCAATATGTTTTTGGTTGTTTTTCACAAATTCTAATTTTTCGATTCTGGAAAGAATTTCCGGATTTGTGATTTCAAAGACAGCCTGTTCCAGTCCACGGAGCTGGGCTTTGAATAATACTGACCGGATAAGGCCGTCACAATAGTTCCAGTCTTTGCCGTCATCGAGAGCATAGATGATAATCTTTTCCGGCTGATAGGCATACAGAATCCAGCCTCTGACAGCATCCGCATCATCAAGAGCTTCTGAAAGATGGGGGGCATTTAATTCAGAAATATTTAAATTTTTGATAATTTCCTGATAAGCAGAAAAATTTTTTTGTTCTAAAATTCTGAGCATAAAATTATTCCTTTCCGATAGCATTCCGGATAGCTCTGAGTTCTTCCGGTGTGAGGTCTCTCCATGTACCGGGTTTGAGCATTCCGAGTTTGACAGGGCCAATCGATGTTCTTCTGAGTCTTGCGACTTCAAGGCCGACTGCCTCGCACATCCGGCGGATTTGTCTGTTTCTGCCTTCTTTGATAGTAATTTGCAGCACGACTCTGTTCGGCTCGTTGTTTAATACAACGATATTGGCCGGCAAAGTTTTTTTGCCGTCAAGAACGATTCCCGAAGCCATTTCCGTGAGCTGTTCTTCTGTCACTGAGGGACGGACAGTCACACGGTAAGTTTTAGAAATATGCTTACTGGGGTGCATGATGTCATTTGCAAATTTTCCGTCATTGGTGAGCAGCAACAGACCTTCAGAATTCCGGTCGAGCCGGCCTACAGGATAGACACGTTCTTCAATATCATCAAGCAAATCCATGACACAGCGTCTGTCGAGTTCATCGGAAACTGTGGTCACATAGCCACGGGGCTTATTCAGCATGATATACCGGAAAGTTTTCTTTCTGGGCATGATAATTTTTTCGCCGTCTACAGTGATAATATCTTTATAAGAAGTTTTATCCCCTAACTTGACAGGCCTGCCATTTTTCTTCACATGACCGGATTCTATCAGGGCTTCTGCTCTGCGGCGGGAGCAGTAGCCTGCATCCGCAAGATATTTTTGTATTCTGATTTCTGCCATTTTGATTCTCTCTTTCTTGTATTTATATTTTATGCATTCCTGATAATTTTTCTGAGATTATCAAGAAACTGCATGAATTTATTTTTTTCAGGGGTGATTTTTGCTTCTGCCGAACTGTCTGCCAACAGCGGACAGGAACAGATTTTAGTCTCTCTGAAATAATACTCCAGCCGGCCGAGTTCCTCCCCCTTTTTGACAGGGGCACAGGCAAACGGCGAGAGCAGAATTTTATAACTGATTTCTGAAACATCCTGATTCACTGTGCCAATCTGGACAGGAGATTCCGGCCGGAGCTGTATGCTTTCCGTTGTACTGCCAACAAGCTTCTGACTGATTTCAGGTATTTCCAGTGTAACCGGACTTATCTGTGAAAAGCCATAGTCATATAAATGCATATGGTCGTTCCAGTCATCACGGTCATTGAGTGTGACACAAATAAGGGTGACACCCTCACGTTCACAGGCGGAGACCAGACAGCGTCCGGCCTCATCTGTAAAACCTGTTTTCACACCGATTACACCGTCATACATGCGTAATAATTTATTGGAATTATATAGTGTCCTTTCATAGGGCGGATTGCCAAATTTCACAGTCGCTGAAGCCTGACAGCAGATTTCTCTGAATACCGGATTTTTCAGTGCTTCTCTGGTAAGCAGAGCCATATCAGAAGCCGAAGCCCCATGCCCTGTGCCTTCTAATCCGGAGGGGGTCACGAAACAGGTTCTTGTCATGCCGATTTCTTCCGCTCTCTGGTTCATGAGCTTTGCAAAAGCCGGAATACTGCCGGCCACTGCAACCGCCGAAGCATTAGCAGCATCATTTCCGGACGGCAGAAGCATACCATAACACAATGCCCTTTTGGTGACAATATCATTTTCCTGCAAGCCCATAGACGAGCCTTCCACATGGATAGCCTGATTATTGACCATAAATTCTGTATCCAAGTCACCGCTTTCGATAGTCAGCAGTGTGGTCATAATTTTTGTTGTACTGGCCATAGGAAGTTTTTCCTGTTCGTTTTTTCCGAACAGAACCCGTCCGGTAGCAGCTTCTATCAGAATACAGGCCTTGGCTGATACAGAGAGTTCTGCATGAACAGGGAACTCCGGAACAGAGCAGAAAAGCAATACAGGCAGGAATAATATTATGATATATTTTTTCAGAACAGCATACATGCGGGCATCCCTCCGGCATTCAGATTTTTATGCCAGAGTATATGCGGACAAAGTATATTTTATGAATCAGATTCTGTAGATGAAACTGTTTCTGTACTTTCCTGTGTTTCTGTTTTTTCCGTTCTGCGGACTTTTACTTTTTCTTTTTTCTCTTTTTCCTTGGAGAACATATTGCTGACCTTATCCAGCAAATCCGGAATTTTATCCATAATTGCCGAAGCACTGTCTCCGCCTTTTTCTGACATCTGTACCATGCGGACTTCTCCGTGATTGATGACTAAAAAGCCGACAGGCTTTACACTCATGCCAGCACCAGCACCGCCGGCGAAATATTCTTTATTGGTTCTTGTCGGCAGGTCAGAACCGCCGGAGGCAAATCCAACAGAAATTTTGGATACCGGAATCACAGTAATTCCGTCCCCGCATGGAATCGGATTTCCAATCATGGTATCTGTATCTACCATACTGCGGATTTTTTCCACACTCACGCCGATAAATCCGTTCACTGCATGTTCACTCATAGTCATGACTCCTTTTGTTTATAATTTTGGGCGGACAACGGCCGTTCTGGCTTTCTGACTGTCTTTGAAATACTGCCAGAGAAAGACCAGAGCCGCAATGATAGTTTTTCCGATATGAATTTTCACTCTGCACCGGAACTGATATATGCTTTCCTCCTGAATAAAATCATATTGAATTTTAATTTTTTTTCGTTTCACATGAATATACTTTCCGGACTGACTCAGCAGATTCTGTACAGCAGCCTGTAGCAGGCCGTAATTTCTGGCACATTCGGCAGCATCTTCACTGGCAACGAGAATATCTGCTTCCACAGCGTACCAAGTGACAGCATTTCCGAGAGCTTTCAGAGTTGCAGGCAGAGCAGCCAGACCACTTCCGGCCATATCCATACGGCTGACGAATTTCTGTAATTTTTTCCAGAGATTATCCATCAGGAACGGTTTTGTTTTTTCACCAGAATTTTGTTCCGGAGATTCTGTTTTTTTATTTTTATCAGATTTTTCCGTTTTTTCTGCCTTGGATTCAGCAGCTTCTTTTTTCTTTCTCGGCAGGATTTTCAAGCCGAAATAGCGAACACTCCAGTCGAATTTTCCGTCCCAGAAACTGATTCTTGCAGAAACACTGGATAAACAGATAATAATTATTATTAATAATAATATTAATAATATAATTGCTATTGCTTTGATAATTAATTTCAGAATCCCCAGCATTATCATCATGACGGCACATCCTGTTCTGTAAGTTCCCCTGTAAATTTCTCACCAGAGCCGGCCGGATGCGGGTCAGGCAGTTCTTCTAAAGAGTGCAGGCCAAATACCCGAAGAAATAAATCTGTTGTCCGGTAGCCTATCGGGTGTCCCGGAACATCGATTCTTCCGGCTTCTTCGACAAGTCCCTTATCTGCAAGAGAATTGACAACAGAAGAACTGTCAATGCCCCTGACACGCTCAACAAAGCCTTTGCTGACAGGCTGATTATAGGCAATAATCGTCAGAGTTTCCATTGCTGCATTGGAAAGCGGCTGCATACGTCTGGATTCCAGAGCTGTCCGGATAACAGGGGCATATTCCTGCCGGACGGCTAACTGCCATGCATGTTCCAGATGCAAAATCTGTAAAGCAGATTCTGACTCTGCATAATGCAGGATTAATTTCTGTATGATTGCAACGGCCTCCTGTTCTGAAATATTCAGAACCTGTGCCAGACGGGAAGTTTCCACCGGCTCACCGGAAGCGAATAAAATGGCTTCTGTCATTGCACAAAGTTTCTTTTCGTCTTCTGTCAAGTGCTGTCACCGTCCTTTTTTCGGGATTTTTTATATTTTTCACATATTGTTAATATAGTGTTATCTTCATTCAGGGCGATTCTGCCGGAGCGTGTCAGTTCCAGCACCGCCAGAAACGTGGCAACTCTTGCGGAACGGTCTGTCACACCGTCATAAAGTGCAGCGACAGAAACAGGCTTTCCGTCATAGAGTTGTCTTAACACAAATACAACTTTAGAGATGACTGAAACAGTTCTGGACTGTGTGACAGTATCTGTAATTTTGTCAGACAGCAGCCGGCCGTTCATGCGTTCTTTGCCGATTTGTGCGAACGTTTCAGCAAGCCTGTCCGGAGAATGCCGGAGCTGGTATTTCTGTTGTATTTTCGGGAGTTTCATTGGCTTCCGGATAAAAATATCATCTGCAATGAAACGTTCCCTGAGCTGTCTTGCAGCAGCCTGTGCAAGAGCATATTCTATCAATGTTCCCTGCAAATCCTGTCTGGCCTTTTCGGCTTCTTCAGGTTTTGGCAGAAGCGAAACTGTCTTGATATATACCAGTCTTGCAGCCATTTCAAGAAACTCTCCGGCAAGTTCCAGATTCTGCTGTTTGGCTGTATCGATATATAACAAATACTGTTCTAATAATTTTGTGATTTCAATATCATGAATATTCAGCTGATGCTTGGAAATCAGGTGCAGCAGCAAATCCAGAGGGCCTTCAAAGACATCTAATTTAAACTGAATCTCTGTCATAGGCCGTCACCCGAGAAACCCTGTCAGGAGAACTAAAAGCTCATATACCCACTGCACAAGATAAGTCAGCGGTTTGCTTAAAATGCCGGTAACCATCAGAAGCATCACAACACCATAGAAATATTTCTGGTTTCTCATAAACCAGACAGCCGCATTCGGCGGCAGAAAATAGGTCAGGACTCTTGAACCGTCCAGCGGCGGCACAGGAATCAGATTAAACACGCAAAGATTAATATTAATAATCACAAAATAAAACAATGCATCGTTTACTGCCTCTAAACCGCCTGCATACAGCCGCAGAGCAATTACCCCTGCCAGAGCCGCCAGCAGATTTGACAAAGGCCCTGCAATTGCTGTAAGCATCATGCCTTTTCTGGGATTATCAAAATGATTCGGATTTACCGGAACAGGCTTTGCCCAGCCAAAACCACAAAGCAGCAGCAGCAATGCACCGAACGGGTCGATATGTGCCAGCGGTGAGAGTGTCATTCTGCCTTCCTGTCTGGCAGTATCATCTCCCAGCTTATACGCTGCCCATGCATGAGCACATTCATGCAGCGGATTTATCAGCAGGATTATCATCAGCCGGATAAAATACTGTAATAAATTATCAAAATCCAAACAACCAGCCCTTTCTGTATCATAAAATTATAATATGCTATTTTATTATACTACAAATCCGGCAACTTTGCAAGCCTATTTTCTATAAAATTTCCTGATAAAAATATTTTTAAAAAATTTGAAAAAAACACTTGCTTTTTTTCAGACTTTGTGATATAATATATCACATAAGTGTTTTTACACGTTTTCATGAACAAAAGGGAGGTGTGTTTCAATGGCAAAATGTGCAGTTTGCAGCAAAGGTGTTACTTTCGGCAATAAAGTATCTCATTCTCACAGAGCAACAAACAGAACTTGGAAACCGAATGTACAGCGTGTCAAGGCAATTGTAAAGGGTTCTCCCTGCCACATCTATGTGTGCTCCAGATGCCTGCGTTCCGGCAAGGTGGAGCGTGCGTAATTTTTCTTTCCTATTTTTTAATTACATCGCTGAATGAAAAACAATCAGGAGAAACGGCAGCAGTCTGCCCTTTTACTCCTGATTTTTTCATTTTTTATGCAGTATCTTGCTGCAAAGAAAAATATTTTTAAAAAATTTTGAAAAACACTTGCTTTTTTTGTGAATTTATGATATAATAATAAGCATCATAGAATCATGGGTCTTTCTTTCCCATGTAAGTTTGAAATATTAATTGAGGTGAATATCTTGGCAGAAATTAAACAGAGCCAGCAGCCGATTACCAATCCGGCTCTGGTACAGGCGATGGACGCTATGAAACAGGAGCGTAACCAGAAAACAGAAGTGACTTTTGTTAATCATGTAAAGGCAGCACGTTTCCTCGTTCCTGCAAATATCCAGACAGAACAGCAGGCAAAGGCTGATGCAAATGGCAATATCCAGCTCGTTGACCAGCCGAAAATCAGTTTTGTCCTGTTCAATAATGCAGAAGGACAGAAATATTTTCCGCTGTTTACCGATATTGCAGAACTCCGCAAATGGCAGGAATCCAATCAGCACCAGCTGGCTGCTCTCTCCTACAAAGATTTGTGTGAATTTTTGAAACAGAATCCGGAAAATAATATTGCCGGTGCAGTAATTAATCCGTTTGGCCAGAATATCATGATTCCGGTGGAAAGTCTCCAGAAAATCAAAGATACGGAAGCAATTGCCCCTGGTACACAGATTCAGATTGGTACTCTCAAAGAAGAACCGACAGAATTACTGGATGCCCTCAGACCGTATCTGGCAACCAAGCCGGAAGTAAACAAGGCATATCTGCGTGTGATGAAGCGTGAAGACAAGCCGAACCCGAACTTCCTGCTGGTAGTAGATACTGATGTTTCCGGTGGTGAAGCTGCTGTGAAGACTTTATTTGACGGCATTGCTTCTGCTGCAAGGCCGCATCTTCGTAATGTAGAGCTGGCCATTGTACCGACTGCAAACAAGTTCGGTGCTGCTGCACTTCGTGATGCTGTGCCTTTCTATGAAAAAGAAGGTGCTTCTTCCGGCATTACCATGACAACCGGTGAAAGTGCTTCTTCCGGCATTACCACGACAACCGATGAAAGTGCTTCTTCCGGCATTACCACGACAACCGATGAAGGAGAATACTGATATAAAAAATCAAACCCCCTGTCTGTACGACAGGGGGTTTTAATTACTCTACAGTTTCCAGACCTTCTGCTTCAAAAGCCTGTTTTAAATCCTGAATCAGGTCGTTCTTATCTTCAATGCCAATGGCAACACGGTAGAAACCGCCATGAAATTCTTCCGGATAGAGATACATTCTTTCATCATCTTCACCAAGAAAAACAATCAGAGAAGCAGCATTTCCCAGTGATACGGCAGATGTGAAAATATTCAGGTGTGTCACTACCCTGTTATATAAATCATGTTCGCCGTGCAGACCAAAGCTCAGTACACCGCCAAAGCCGTGTTTCATCTGCTTTTTGGCCAGTTCATGACCTTTATGGGATTTCAGACCCGGATAAGCCACAAAGCTTACACAAGGCTGCCGTTCAAGCCATTCTGCCACAGCCAGTGCATTGTCATTGTGTACCTGCATTCTGAGCGGAAATGTTGTGCATCCTCTCTGAATCAGCCATGCATTGAACGGACTGATGCAGCCGCCGATGTTAACTTGTGCCTGATAGCGAATTTTCTCCATATCCTCATGAGGGCCGATAATCGCACCGCCCATGGAGTCGCCGTGGCCGTTGATATATTTTGTCAGGCTTTCAACTACAAAATCCACACCATATTCCAGAGGTCTGGTATTATACGGTGATGAAAACGTATTGTCAGCCGAAACTAAAATATTATGTTCATGTGCCAGTTTTACGATTGCTTCAATATCGCAGATACAGAGTGTCGGGTTGCCGGGGGTTTCAAAATGAATCAGCTTTGTATTAGGTCTGATTGCTTTTTTGATTGCTTCAATATCCGTACAGTCTACAATTGTTGTTTCAATACCCCATTTTTCTGTCCAGAGTTCATTGAAAATTCTGTAAGTTGCAATATAAGTCACAGTAGAGAAAATCACATGGTCGCCCTTTTTGAGCTTTGTAAAGAACAGTGCTGATAATGCTGCCACGCCGGAAGCGAGTACAACGCAGTCCTCCCCGCCTTCGAGATTAGCGATTTTCTTTTCCAGCATTCCCTGATTGACACCGCCGTTTCTGGTGTAGATATTGGCTTCGCTGGCGGACCAGTTCATCTGGGAAGCATCATAAGGCAGCAGAAAGCTGTTTGCCATATAGACAGCCGGTTCAATTGCACCAGTGGCTGTATCGGCATCATTTCCGACATGAATTGCCCTTGTTGTAAAGCTCAGAGCATCGTAATTTTTACTCATAATTAATTCAATCATCCTTTCATAAAAATTATATAAATAAAATATTCTGCTGTATTTTTACAGTACGCATTTTATTATAGCACATTTCTGTCCTGCATTTGTGAATAAATTATGAATTTTAAGAATTTTTATCTTCCTGTTCCGACAGCACTTCTGTCAGCACAGCAAGCATATTTTCAACATCAATCGGCTTGGAGATATGTGCATTCATTCCGGATTCCTTTTCAGCGGCAATATCTTCAGCAAATGCATTTGCCGTCATTGCAATTACAGGAATCTGTGCAAGCACAGGGTTTTCCAGTTTCCGGATAGCTCTTGTTGCTTCATGGCCGTTCATGACGGGCATCTGAATATCCATCAGTACAGCCTGATAATACCCATTTTCAGAAGCAGCCACTTTTTCCAGAGCAATTTTGCCGTTTTCTGCTGTTTCGACCTGAAAGCCGGCTTTTGTCAGAATCATTTTAGCCAGTTCCCTGTTGACGGGAATATCTTCTGTTAACAGCACTCTGATTTTAGTAAAATCCAGTTCTTTTTTCTCCGGAACGGGCATTCCTTTCTGTTCCTGCCTGTCTACCGGAAACCGGATATGAATGATAAATTCCGTTCCCTGATTGGGAGCAGTCTCCACAGAAATTTCCCCCTGCATCATGGTAATCATATTTTTTGTGATAGCCATTCCCAGACCACTGCCCTGAATGCCGCTGATAGTAGAAGTCCGTTCCTGTTCAAAGGCTTCAAATACATGTTCTGCAAATTCGGGTTGCATTCCGATTCCGGTATCTTTCACACGGAGTTCATAAATTCCGGTATGCTGTTCTGTTCCGGTCTGTTTCAGAATTACAGAAACATTTCCGCCCTCCGGTGTAAATTTATAAGCGTTGCTGATAAGATTTAACAGCACTCTGTTCAGGCGGTTTTTATCGCAGATTACCTGAGCATTCTGAATCTGGCTGGTATCTGTTGTAAACCGGATTGCTTTGGATTTCATTTGTTCCTGAAACAGTTCAGCGACATTCTGAATAATTCTGACTAAATTTGTGGAAACAAGTTCCAGTTCTGTTTTTCCGTTCTCAATACGGCTCATTTCCAGCACATCATTAATCAAAGCCAGAAGATACTGACTGGAAGTATCTATTTTTTCAAGATATTCTCTGCGTTCTGTTTCTGTCACCCCTTCACGCTGTGCCAGTTCTGTATAACCTATAATCGCATTCATAGGTGTCCGCAGGTCATGACTCATATTAGATAAAAAATAGGTCTTGGCAAGGCTTTTTTCTTCTGCACGGATTTTTTCCGCCTGAAGCTGTGCTTCTCTGTTTCTCATAATTGCATAGACATTAAATAAAATCACAAGTGAAAGAATTATCAAACCCGTCTGGACAATAATTCCCATCAGGAGGGAACGGCCTGTCTGTTCAGCGGAAATATTGCTGATATTCCCGAATGCATCTGTAATAATACGCTGTGCTGTTTCATACAGCCATATCACAGAAGTAAAGAAAATCAATAAAAACAGAACAATCCAGACTATCAGGGATTTTCCGAAACGATGTTCCGTATCCTGTTTCAGAATCTTCCAGAACAGCAGAAAGCCTGCAATGCTCCAGATGCAAAAAATCAGATACGATTCCTGTGCCAGTACAGTATTGCCGGAAATCAGCAGGAACACGAAAAAGCACAAAGAAATCAGTATTCCGGCAAGGCCTGTTATTTTGATATTTTTAAGCTTTTTCTGTTTTGCCAGACGATAAGCCGCCGCCGAAGTATAGCCATAAGTAATTGCTGCCCCGATAGTGGTAACATCTACACACCAGCCAATTGCTGTCCGGCCTAATAAGGGAATCAGTGCCGAGAGTCCTGTAATTGCTATTATCGCATTTCGTGGCACATGATTTTTATTCAGCCTGCCGAACCAGTGCAGACTTTTTGCTTCTCTGGATATAGCATATAACAGACGGCTGAGTGCAGTCATCACACCGGAGATACCTGTAAAAACAGCAGCGAACATAGTCAGCCCCAGTAATTGAAATCCGGTTCTGCCCATTGTCAGTGAAACGGCAGAAAATACCGGTACAGCAGAAATACGGCTGTTTTCCGGCAGTTTTTCCAAGGTTTCTGACTGGTTCTGTATTTCTTCCAGATATTCTATATAATTCCGGAAATTTTCAGGCAATGTCATCACAGCTGTCAGATTCAGTAAAATATACGCTGCTGCAACGGAAAGCACTGAAAAGCATAATATCTTAAAAATCTTTTTTTCAGAAAAAGCAAATTCTTCTACAGAATGCGAAACAGCCTCATAGCCGATAAACGCCCATGGTGCCATAGAAACTGCATGAATTATCTGTAATTCCGGCGGCTTGTCCGGTAAAAAACCAGAATCCCAGACCGGTTCTGTATTCTGATTTTTCACTGCTGCAAAAAATATTATTAAAATTCCTCCCAGCAATATCACAGCGAATACTGTCTGTATGACAGCAGAAAGCTTTTTTCCCGTCAGACATAAAATTCCTGCCAGCAGCACTGTCACCATACACAGCAGCACTTCTCCGGCATAGACATCATACCCCGCAATCTGATAATGCAGACCAGTCTGAAACATATCTCCGACAAGATATCTTGCCACCAGCGGCAAAGCCGTAAGATTTGCCCAGATAATTGCAATATATGTCAGACATAAAAACCATGCACTCAGAAATTCATGGTCATGGCCGAACATCCGGCCGGCATAGGAACAAGAACCACCACTGTCCGGAAACTGATTCATCATAACATGATAATTTTTCCCGATAAGCAGCATAATCAAAGCACCGGCCAGCAGGCCGGCAACTGTTCCCGCAATACCAGAATACGGGAGAAAATCCGTTCCGGGCATCATAAACGCACCCCAGCCGACACTGCATCCGAAAGATAATGCCCACACTTCCAGAACAGACAAATATTTTTTCAGTCCGTTTTTCATATTCCCCTCCCCTTTCTGCCATCTTATAAATCTATCATTATTATACAACCAATTACAAAACCTGTCAAGACAGCAGTACAGCAGATTGTAAATTTTTAGTAAACTACTTGCAATATCGCCATACTTCTGTTATAATAAAAGCAGAAAATATTTATCAAAGGAGGCTGTTCGCATGGATAACAGCATGACAGAAAATTTTCTGCAAAACCCACAGACTATTTCTGCTGTCAAATGGATTGCAGAACAAATTCCCGGCGGTTTCTTCATCTATTTTGCAGATGCTTCACAGAAAATCCTGTATGTTAACAGTGCAATGCTGAGAATATTCGGCTGTCAGACAAAACAAGAATTCTATTCCCTGACAGGCGGGACATTTACAGGGCTGATACATCCGCAGGATATCGATTCTGTACAGCTTTCGATTGAAGAACAGATTGCAGATAAAGCAAACCAGAATTTCGATTATGTTGAATATCGTATTATCCGGAAAGACGGTTCTGTCCGGTGGGTGGATGGCTATGGCCATCTGGCTCAGTTCCCCGGCTATGGCGATGCCTATTATGTCTTTATCAGCGATATTACAGAAAAGCATTATATTCAGGAAGAAAACACAAGGCGTGTCAATGTCTATCAGGGTATGCTGGCACAGTTCAATGCTATGGCAGACGACAGCCTGACGGTGACACGCTCTAATCTGACCAAAGGCATCATTGAAGAAGTGCGGGGCTGTGATTTGTATTCTACGGATTATGCAGGCGGCCGGATTTCAGAAATGGCTAAAATCCGTTCAGAAAGCTTTCTGATTCAGGGAGACCGTGAACGCTATGAAGAAACCTTTCAGCTTGACAAGCTGATTGACCTATGATTTTTGGACTATGTTTGAAATATTTTAATGAAGAAACCTTTCAGCTTGACAAGCTGATTGACAGATACTACAGCGGTGCAGAGCCTACCACTTTTGTAGGCTATTGCAAAAGGCAGTCCGGAAGAAAATGCTTTGTCAAATTTTCCGGTACAGCCGTGATTGACCCCGTTTCCGGTGATGCTATTGCTTTCGGGGTAGAAACAGAATACAATACCCAGCAGGTCACAGATGTATTAAATAAAAAAGTTCTGGCACAGCAATATGACATGGTCGCTTATCTGGTCGGTGATAATTATGGTGTTGTTATCGGTGAGGCGGCCAATATCCATAAAGGCAGTATCTTTCCGCACCAGCGTGACGGCATTTTCACAGAATATGTACAAAATCAGGTCACCCCTGTCATTCAGGGCACAGAAGAAGAAAAAAGAAATGTCATGCAGGCTCTTTCTCCGGAAGTAGTCAAACAGCATCTCCGCACAGAAGATTCCTATACTGTAGATGTGGTCTGCAATATTGACGGCGAAGTATTTCATAAACGCTTTATTTTCTATCAGGTCGACAAAGATGCCAATTTCTATATTTTATTAAAATCTGATATTACTGACGTAATCCGGAAAGAACACGAAATGAATGAACTGCTTGAAAATGCCCTTCGGGAAGCCGAAAATGCCAATGCTGCCAAAACAGCATTCTTATCCAACATGAGCCACGAAATCCGTACCCCCATGAATGCCATTGTCGGCCTTGACAGCATTGCCCTCCAGATTCCTGACCTGCCTGCTGAAACAAGAGAATATTTCGAGAAAATCGGGGCAAGTGCCAAGCATCTGCTTTCTATCATCAATGATATCTTAGACATGAGCCGGATTGAATCCGGCCGGATGATGCTCAAAAAAGAAGAATTTTCATTCAAAGACATGCTGGAACAGATTAATACTATGATTCAGTCCCAGTGCCGTGACAAGGGACTGACTTACACATGCCGTATCATCGGCCATCTGAATGATTATTATATCGGTGATGATATGAAACTCAAGCAGATTTTAATCAATATCCTGAGCAATGCAATTAAATTCACGAATGCCCCCGGCACAGTGACACTGACAATTGAACAGACAGCAGAATTTGAAAATAATGCTACGATACGTTTTTCTGTCAAAGATACCGGTATTGGTATGGACCAGAGCTATCTGCCTAAAATCTTTGAAGCCTTCTCACAGGAAAACAGCGGAAATTCCAATAAATTCGGCAGCACCGGCCTCGGCATGGCCATTACTAAAAATATAGTCGAAATGATGAACGGCAATATTACAGTCAAATCCGAAAAAGGCAAAGGCTCTGAATTTGTTGTGACACTGACACTCCGGAACAGCGAAAAACGGGAACGTCATAATATGCTGCTTGACCCGAAACTGATGCGTGTACTGGTTATTGATGATGATGAAATTGCCTGCCGTCATGCCCGTCTGGTACTTGAAGAAGTCGGCATTGCTGCGGATATTTCTCTGGATGGCCATGAGGCTCTGAGCATGATTGAACTGCACCATGCCAAACAAGAGCCGTATCATCTGATTCTTATCGACTGGAAAATGCCTGACTGTGACGGTGTTGAAATTACCCGACAGATTCGGGAACGCTATGACGACAAAGCAACGATTATTATTCTGACTGCCTATAACTGGGATGATATCATGGAAGAAGCCATTAAAGCCGGTGTAGACAGCTTTATGGCCAAGCCCCTGTTTGCCTCCGGAATCCTGAATGAATTTGAACAGATTATGGAACGCAAGCATACTACAGAAGATAAAAAAATCAAAAAAGCCGAACTGGCAGGCAGAAAAATTCTGTTAGCAGAAGATGTCAAAATCAATGCCGAAATTATGAAAAAAATCCTGAGCATGAAACAAATCCAGACCGACCATGCCGAAAACGGCAGTGTTGCCCTGCAAAAATTCTCTGACAGTTCTGTAGGCTATTATGACGCTGTTCTGATGGATGTCCGTATGCCTGTCATGAACGGTCTGGAAGCAGCTTCTGCCATCCGCTTACTTGACAGACCTGATGCAAAGAGCGTTCCCATTATTGCCATGACAGCCAATGCTTTTGATGAAGATGTGCAGAATTCTCTGCAAGCAGGCATGAATGCCCATCTTTCCAAACCTGTGGAAACTGACAGACTTTATGAAACACTTGAAAAACTAATCGGAGAAAATCTATAAAAATTTAAAATTCTGGAAGGAAGTAATACTGATGCAGACAGAAAACAAAATCCACCGGAAAGTCCTTGTTGTGGATGACGAAATTGTAAACCGCCGTTTGCTGGGCTTTATTGTCAGCCGTGACTACGATGTCCTGTATGCAGAAAACGGTATACAGGCTCTGGAAGAAATCAAATCCCATGCAGATACGCTTTCACTGATTCTTCTTGATTTGCTGATGCCGGAAATGGATGGCTATGAATTACTGGATATTCTGACTCATGATGAAGAACTCCGGAGAATCCCTGTGATTGTCCTGACTTCTGAAAAATCCGCCGAAGTACAGGCACTCCAGCACGGGGCTGTCGATTTCATTCCGAAGCCCTATGACCTGCCGGAAGTCATTCTGGCAAGAGTTCAGCGTTCAATTCAGCTTGCAGAAGATAATATTTTAATTCATGAAAACGAACGGGATACCCTCACGGGCTTATATACAAAAGGCTTTTTCTTTCAGTATGCCCGTCAGCATGATAAATATTATCCGGATATTCCGATGGATGCTGTTACTATTAATATCAACAGATTCCATCTTGTAAACGAACTGCACGGCAGGGCCTACGGCGACAACATTCTGCAATCTGTTGCTGCACTGATACAGGAATTCGCTAAGAACACGGGCGGCCTTGCCTGCCGCTGCGATTCTGACCAGTTTGATTTCTATCTGCCGCATGTTGAAAATCCTGCTGCTGTTATACAGGAATTTTCTGAGAAATTCCGGAAAATGACAAATCCTACCAAAATCACTGTCCGGATTGGTATTTATCAGAATGCAGATTCCGGAATCGAAATAGAAGAACGGTTTGACCGAGCCAATATCGCTTGTTCTCATCTGAGAAATTCTTATCAGACTGCATTTGCCTTGTATGACACCCAGCTGCATGAAAAAGAATTATATCATGAAAAACTTATTACAGAAATGGACAAGGCACTTTCTGAAAAGCAGTTTCAAGTCTATTATCAGCCAAAATATGATATTACCGGCAATACCCCTGTCCTGACAAGTGCGGAGGCTCTTATCCGCTGGATACACCCGCAGGATGGCATGATTAGCCCCGGTGTATTTATCTCCCTGTTTGAGCGAAACGGCCTGATTCAAAAACTTGACCGTTTTGTCTGGAAAGAAGCCGCTGCACAAATCCGGCTCTGGAAAGAAAAATATCAAAAAACAATTCCCGTTTCTGTAAACGTGTCCAGAATTGATATCTATGACCCGATGCTGAAACAGGAACTGGATGAAATTTTAGAAAATAATCAGCTGACTGCCTCTGAACTGCTTCTGGAAATTACAGAATCTGCTTATACAGAAAATTCCCGACAAATTATAGAAACTGTCAGCCGGCTTCGGGAATCTGGCTTCCGGATTGAAATGGACGATTTCGGCAGCGGTTATTCTTCCCTGAATATGCTTACGGCTCTGCCGATTGATGCACTCAAGCTGGACATGCAGTTTGTCCGGAGAATGACAGAAGACTCCAAGGCATTCAAAATGGTAGAATTAATTCTGGATATTGCAAAATTCCTGAATGTTCCTGTAGTAGCAGAAGGGGTAGAAACCGAAGAACAATATCAGCTTCTGAAAAAAGCCGGATGTGAGATTATTCAGGGCTATTACTTCTCACGGCCTGTTCCGGCAGAAGAATTTGAAAAATTAATCCAAAAGGAGGAAAGCACATGCTGACAATAGAAACACTGCAACAATTCGGTGCAGATACTGAAGACGGCCTGAAACGCTGTATGAATTTGGAAGATTTTTATCTTGAACTGGTGCAGACTGCTTTAGATGATACCCCTGTTACTGAACTGGAAAAAGCAATTTCTGCACAGGATTTAGATTCTGCCTTTGAAACTGCCCATGCTTTCAAGGGAGTCTGCGGAAATCTGGCCTTAACGCCTTTATATATCCCTGTCAGTGAAATCACAGAACTGCTTCGCAGCAGAACCCAGACAGACTATCAGCCACTGATGACAGAAATCAAACTCCAGATGCAGAAACTCAGAGCTCTGGCAGAATAACTAAAATACTACAGGCCGTTTTCAGCCGGATTCAGAAAGTATTTTTTTCCGGTAAGCAAGAGCGGCCTGTTCTTGTTTGTTATCACCGAACTGATAATATTTATGATTTTTAATCTTATCCGGTAAATATTGCTGTGTGACATAATGATTTTTATAATCATGGGGATATAAATAATGCTGACCTTGGATTTCTGCCCCTTCTCCGTCCACATGGCAGTTTTGCAGATGTCTGGGAAAATCCAGAGCCCCATATTTATCCAAGTCTGCAAGAGCAGCATCCATAGCAAGATAGGCACTGTTTGATTTCGGAGCAGTTGCAAGCAGAACAATCGCTTCCGCAAGCGGGATTCTGGCTTCCGGCAGTCCTAACTGCAAGGCACTGTCCACACAGGCCTTGACAACCGGCACAGCCATCGGATAGGCCAGCCCGATATCTTCAGAGGCGATGACCAATAATCTTCTTGTCAGAGAAAGCAAATCTCCTGCACGGAGCAGTCTTGCAGCATAATGCAGAGCTGCATTCTCATCACTGCCACGAATCGATTTTTGTAAGGCAGATAAAATATCATAATGCGAATCGCCGTCACGGTCATATTTCATATTGCTTCTTTGTGTCAGAAGCTGTGCTGTTTCAAGAGAAATATAGAAATAGCCTTCTCCGGTATCTTCGGCAGACAACGCACAAAGTTCGACAGCATTCATGGCCTTGCGGACATCTCCTCCGCTACCCTGAGCGATATGTTCTATTACGCCTTCTTCGAGTGCAAGATTTTTATGATTTAATTTCTGGAATGCCCTTTCGACTGCTTTTTTCATTTCTGAAACTTCTACAGGTTTAAATTCAAATACAGTACAGCGGCTGATTACAGCGTTATACACTGCAAAATAAGGGTTCTCCGTTGTAGAAGCAATCAGCGTAATATCGCCGTTTTCAATATAAGATAACAAACTTTGCTGCTGTTTTTTATTCAGATACTGAATTTCATCAAGATATAATAAAATCCCGTTCATTCCTGCAAACGTGCCGACTTCAGAAAATACAGATTTCATATCTGATACACCTGCCTGTGTCCCGTTCAGGATATGCAGGGTCATATTAGTCTGTTCCGCAATAATTCTTGCAACAGTGGTTTTCCCGATTCCGGATGAGCCGTAGAAAATCATATTCGGAATTTCTTTGCTTTCTATAATTTTTCTCAGCGGCTTTCCTGAAGCGAGCAGATGTCTCTGTCCGACAACTTCATCTAAATTTTTAGGTCTGATTTGTTCAGCCAACGGCATAGAAAATCACTCCTCCGGATTTTGATTTTTATTTTTTTCCTCAATCTGTTTCTGATATTGTGCGAGCATCTGCATTAATTCTTCTTTGGGAGAAGATTCTTCTTTTTCAGATGGTTTATATATCACTCCGGAAGTTGAAAATTTTCCATGCAGAGACTGATAGAAATCAAAATATTGCAAAATTTTCTTGCTGTGATAGCTTCCGCCGAAATAGTCTCTCTGCTGTCCTGTCAGCCAGCTCTGAGAAATTCCGAGAAAAATTTTTATTTCTCTCCCGTGAACATTTAAAATCAGCTGGCTTTCCAATGAAGGAAAACCACTTTTTATCTGTAGGCTTTCAATTTCAGATGCATGAAAATGGATTTCCTGACAGGTCAGCGACCTGAAAGACAGGCGGTTGGTGCTGCCGTCAAATGTCAGTTCCCATCTGGAGGCATACCAGAGCAGAAATGCAGCCGCTGCAAAAGCTAAAACCGAAAAGCAGACAAACACCTGATACATCACAGACAAGCCGAATATTATCAGGACTGCAATACAGACAAACAGTTCCGGAGAATACATTCTGACAGTGCCCTGCATATACTGTATTGCTTCCTGCTTGAATTTTTTATCCAGTTCCGGATTGCCTGTTGTCAGCACAGAGAGTTTTAATTTTTTATCTTCTTTTTTTGTTTCCGGCTTATAGAGTATTTCTGGTTTGGGTATTTCTTTTTCCGGAAGCTGAATATTCCATGTTTGCAGAAGCTCCTGCATTTTCTCACCATCATCCTGTTTCTGGACTTTCTTTTTTCTCATCAGCATGTTTCAGGCTCTCCTCTAAAGACAAAGGGCGAACCCAGTCCGCCCTTTCTGCTTTTTTCAAAATTGAAAAATATAATTATTCATATAACGGGAATTTATTGCAGATTTCTGTCACACCTGCACGGATTTCGTCAGCCTTGTTCTCGAAATCAGTTGCACAGAGATAGATATATTCCGCAATTTTATCCATTTCTTCCACGCCGAGTCCTCTTGTTGTCACAGCCGGTGTACCAATTCTGATACCACTTGTGACAAATTTCTTTTCGGGGTCTTTGTGAATTGCATTTTTATTTACTGTAATATAAACTTCATCCAGTCTGTGTTCCAGCTCTTTTCCGGTAATGCTGAACGGACGCAAATCTACCAGCATCAGATGATTATCTGTACCACCGGAGACTAAATTAAATCCTCTCTTCAGCAGACCATCTGCCAGAGCCTTGGCATTTTCAACAATCTTTTTCTGATATTCTGTAAATTCCGGCTTCAGAGCTTCACCGAAGCAGACAGCCTTTGCTGCAATCACATGCATCAGCGGGCCGCCCTGTGTACCGGGGAATACCGCAGAATTGATTTTTTTGGCCAGTGCTTCGTCATTGGTAAGAATCAGACCGCCTCTCGGCCCTCTGAGCGTTTTGTGTGTGGTAGTTGTTACAATATCAGCATACGGCACAGGGGATTCATGTACACCAGCAGCTACCAGTCCGGCGATATGTGCCATATCTACCATCAGCAAAGCATTTACAGATTTTGCAATTTCAGACAATCTCTTGAAATCAATGGCTCTCGGATAAGCGGAAGCACCGGCAACAATCAGTTTCGGCTGATGTTCTTCAGCGAGTTTCTGAACTGTATCGTAATTAATCATTTCTGTTTCGTCATCAAGGCCATAAGAAACGAAATTAAAATATTTACCGGAAATGTTGACCGGTGAACCGTGTGTCAGGTGGCCGCCGTCATCAAGGCTCATACCCAGCACTGTATCACCGGGCTGGAGGACAGCAACATACACAGCAGTATTAGCCTGTGCACCGGAATGCGGCTGTACGTTTGCAAATTTTGCACCGAACAGCCTGCACGCTCTGTCGATAGCGATTTGCTCTACAATATCGACACATTCGCAGCCGCCGTAATAACGCTTGCCCGGATAGCCTTCTGCATATTTATTTGTGAGCACACTGCCCATAGCAGCCATCACAGCCGGAGAAACGATATTTTCGCTTGCGATGAGTTCCAGATTTCTTTTCTGGCGAGCGAGTTCTTTCTGCATACCTGCACCGACTTCGGGGTCGATGCTTGCAACATAGCCGATGGTATCAAGTAAATCTTTGTACATGGGGATAACTCTCCTTTAAAAAATTATTTTTTTGCTTACAAAAGCAATTACTTTTATTATACAGGATTTTATTTTAAAATGCAATAGTTTTATCCGTAATTTTTGTGATAATAAAAAATCTTTTTTCCGGTGTCAGGTTTAATCCAGTTCTTCAATCTGGTGATAGATATCCTGCATTCTCAAATCTGTTTCTGAGATAATTTCTGCACAGTCCTGCAATTCTTTTTTGAGTGCTTCAGATACGACAGATTTTGTTTTATAATGCAGCTGGTGTTCCAGACTTGCCCAGAAATCCATGGCAATCGTTCTGATTTGAATTTCCACAGGCACTTCTTTTTTCTGTGTTGCCAGATAAACAGGCACCATCAGAATCACATGCAGGCTTCTGTAGCCGCTTGGTTTCGGATTTTTAATATAGTCTTTAATCTTGACGATTTTATATTCTCTCTGCATATTCAGTAATTCTGTAATAGCATAAATATCATCAAGATAATAGCAAATCACACGGATGCCGGCAATATCCATCAGATTTTTCTGGGCAGATTTGGCTGAAAGCTCCAGCCCTTTTTTCTGGAGTTTTCCAATAATACTCTGTGGTGACTTGATGCGGCTTTCAATACTGTGAATCGGGTTTCTCTTGAATTTGAGATTAAATTCTGCATCATAGATATGCAGCTGGGTCTTGACAAGTTCTGAAGCAGAAGTATATAAATGTTCCAGTTCTAAAAATTCATGGAATATATTGGAAATTTCCTCCTGTTGTGCCTGAGAAATCTGCACAACTGTATTCAGCATGAATCCTTCATCCTCCATAAAAAACGCACCTCATTCCGGTTATGATAA
The DNA here is from genome assembly GCA_902796255.1 of uncultured Ruminococcus sp. Classification (GTDB taxonomy): domain Bacteria; phylum Bacillota; class Clostridia; order Oscillospirales; family Ruminococcaceae; genus UBA3855. The sequence goes on along the minus strand of CADBOP010000226.1, from coordinate 5,039 downwards.
TTTTCAGAATAAATTTATTCTGTATTTTTATTATAGCATATTTATACAAAAAAAGCAAGCGATTTTTATTATTTTTCACAGGATTTTCTCACATATCAAAAAAACCGGAGAGCATGCTCCGGTTTTGCTAATATTAATTATTTTCAGGATTTTTTGAACCGCTGTAAATTTTCCATCAGATTTTCTTTCTGCTGTTCCTGTTTCATGCAAAGCGTGCGGTTTTTATCCAGAATTACTTCCTGCATGTCAGATAAATCATCCAAGAGCCATTCCGGACATTTTCTCTGCATTGCATAGGAGAGGCTTCTGAACTCACGGTTAAGAGAAGCGTGCCAGCGGATATAGAATCTGTATAATACTTTATTGGCCCGCCGGAATGCCAGAGCAGAAAGGATAATATCCAGTGCCAGAATGACAGCAAGGCTGATGGCGATGAAATTCAAAAGTTTCGGGTTGGTTTTATGGAACAGATTCAGAATAGACGGTTCAATAAATTTGCTGATAGTTGTGCAGGCTGTGCCAAAGAATAAAAATCCTAACAGGCAGACTCTGCCCTGAATCTGAAAAGCCATTCCGGTATAATCCCATAATTTCATGCTGAAAATATTTTCCAGCACACAGGCAGCTGTATATTCTACAGCGATGCATAAAACGGCAGAGAAGAAAAAGAGCTTTACCGGATTTTGGATATATAATCCCAGAAGGATACCAAAGCACGCACCGCCGCCGTATACCGGACAGTAAGGGCCTAATAGAGAACCCCTGTTCAGAAAATGTCCGCTTTCCCATAAAGAACAGATAGTTGTTTCAAATACCCATCCGGCAAAGCTGAACAGCATAAAATTTAAAAATAAATATTCCAGTGTCATTGTCGTACCCATACCTTTCCGAACGTTTCCGTCATAGCACAGAGTTTATCTGCGAGGCATACCATCCAGGCTTCCCGACTTTTGGGCGGCAGGACAGTCAGTGGAAACATATGATGCAGAATAATATCTTCTTCTTTTGGTGTTAACTGATAATCTTTTCTTGCATTATGCAGTGCAAGTGTCGGATGATAGACAGCATGTGCGGGATGGCAGGTCTGTCTGTTGTGCCAGTCGTATAAAAAATAATCATGCAGCAAAGCCCCTGTAATTAATGCATCAAAATCAGCATCAATATGCATCTGGCGGAATAACATGCAGCTGACATAGGCAACATTGGCACAGTGTTCAAATACAGAACAGTCACCATGCTGGCAGTATTGTTTTGTCATGCAGATTCTTCCGGACTTCTCCAGTTTTTTTGCTTTCTGCCGAATTGCCGCAAGAATCTCCTGTTTTGTGGCAGTTCTGATATCCAAGCGTACGGCAGTCAATTCCTGCTTCATAAAAATCATTCCCTTCTTAGTATTGCAGTTTACAGAAAACCGCTTGACTTTTCCCCATATGAGTATTATAATATAATTGACTAAATAAATCAATTGCCAATGTGCAATAATATGATGATTTTTCTACATTCAGACAGAAAGTGAGTATTAAAACATGGACAGGAGAATCCAAAAAACCCGTTCTGCCATTCAGCAAGCCTATCTTGCTTTATTGATGGAGAAAAAAAGCATGAAGATGACGGTCACAGAACTGGCAAGGCGGGCGAATATTGACAGAAAAACATTTTATCTGCATTATGATACTACAGATGATGTCATGAGAGATTATAATAAACAGCTGATTCGCCGCCTGCTGGATTTGCTGGATAAGCAGGATTTTTTTAATCAGAATTTCAACACTGTCAGTTTATATTCTGCACTGAATCAGATTATCAGTGAAAATCTTGATTTTTTCAAGCATATTGCTTCTGTGGATTATTATGATTCCTTCTGGGAGCAAAGCAAAGAGGCACTGACTGCCGGCATATGCAGCATGTACCGTGAAAAAGTGCTGGTACAGGAAGATGTCATGCACCTGTACAGCCGTTTTGTCTTAGCAGGCACACTGGAAATCTATCGGGAATGGCTCAAGGGCAATCTGCCGTTTTCTATGGAAGAACTGGGAAGATTTACCAGTGAGGTAGCTTTCCGAGGATTTTCACCGGCTCTGAAATCCGGAAAAGAATTACAAGAGGAGTAAATATTATGCAGTATCAGATTTTTATTTTTGATTTGGACGGAACAATTTTAGACACACTTGAGGATTTATATTTCAGTGTGAATTATGCCCTGAAACAGTCAGGATTTCCGGAACGGACACTTGCAGAAGTACGGCAGTTTGTCGGGAACGGTATCCGGAAGCTGATAGAACGAGCCGTGCCGTCCGGTACATCAGAAGCAGAGATTCAGCAGGTACATCAGGATTTTACAGAATATTATAAAATACATTGTGCGGATTATACCAGACCATATGCAGGGATTCCGGAAACCATACAGAATATCAGAACTGCCGGCATCAGAACAGCTGTTGTGTCCAATAAAGCAGATTATGCCGTACAAACACTCTGTGCAGATTATTTTCCGGATTTATTTGATGCTGTTACCGGAGAACGTGAGGGTATCCGAAGAAAACCTGCTCCGGATTCTGTGCAGGCAGTTCTGAATGCTCTGCATTTCACACCGGAACAGGCGGTTTATATCGGGGATTCTGACGTTGATATCCAGACAGCGAAAAATGCCGGAATGCCTTGTATCAGCGTGGAATGGGGATTCCGTGACAGAGCATTTCTGCTTCAGCACGGAGCAGAGAAAATCATCACCCGTCCGGAAGAACTTTTGGATTTAATCCAGAAATAACCGGCCGGCGATTTCTTCAGGGGTTTCAAAGCCGATTTTCTCACGTTTATAATTTGTCAGCATGATTTGTATTTCATACAGTTTCTGTGCAATTGCATAGCGAATCAGTTCATCAATGTTTTCTTTCTGAATCAGGCAGTTGTCTATTATTTCCTGAAGCATTTTATTTTCTTTGTTTTCAATCAGTTCTTTCATATCTTTTGTCAGATGTTCTCTGAAATATCTGAGAATTCTTTCATCTTCAGGCGTGTTTTCAAATAACTGCAATAAAATGCTGATTTTTTCAGAAACTGGATTTCTCCGGAAGTCAATACCAAATATATAATATTTAATTGCATTGAAACAGGACGGTAAATTTATTTTTATCGTTGCCCATGATTGACGGACACTATGATGAAATCTGATATTATGATAAATAAATTCATAGTTATTTGTATAATCTGTAATATCGCCATTCAGATATTCCAGACTGTCCGGCAGACGAATTTCCTTTATAGACTTGCAGTAATGAAATGCAGATACACCGATTCTTTCAACTGTATCCGGAATCTGAATTTCTGACAGGCTTGAACAATATGAAAAAAATGAATCCGGAATATCTGTCATATTCTCCGGCAGAGTGACCTTTTTCAGATTGACACAGCCCTGAAACAAGCCTTTTCCGAGTTTCTGAATTGTTGCCGGAATTGTAATTTCTTCCAATCCTGTATGCTGGAATGCATCATCATCGATTTTTTCGAGTCTTCTGGGAAACTGTATCTGTTTCAGGCTGGTGCAGCCGCAGAATGCCCCCTCGCCGATATCTGCAAGATATGGCGGAAGATTAATACTTTCCAGATTTTTGCAGTTCAGGAATGCTCTGCTGTAGATATGCACCACTTCTTCCGGAAGTGCAACGCTCCGGATAAAGTCACAGCCCATAAAGGCATATTTTCCGATATAAATCACATCATCCGGAACAATGACATGTTCCGCCTTTCCAGTATATTTTGTCAGAACACCTCTGTAATCAATTTCAAAATCCTGCATAGTAGCCTCCTGTTACAGGGTGAATTTCCGGCTGATAACAGATTCAATTTCTTCATAGCCCAGATGTTTCTGCTTATAATCCATCAGCATGAGGACAATTTCAGAAGCATGGACAGCAATTGCATACCGCAGACAGGCATTTATATTTTCCCTGTCTACTAATAATCCATATCGTAAAATTTTATAAATTAAATTTATTTCATTTCTGTCTATTAATTTAACAAATTTATGAAAAAAATCATCTTTCAGAAAACGGATTAATTTTTCATCATCAGGGTACTGACAATAAAGCTGAAAAATAATATATGCTTTTTCCGTTGCAGAAATCCAACCGCAATTTTCTGCATCATGGGTATTAATCAGCTGAATGCAGTTTTGCAGGCTTCTGTCTGCTTCAAAATGAATATTCTGATAGCTGGCTTTGATATTGATACAGTCATCAAACACCAGCGGAGACAGATTCCGGATATGTGCCGGAATTTCAATTTGTTTCAGACCACAGAAACTGAATGCCTTTTCATGAATTTCCCTGACACTGTCCGGAATATAAATTTCTTCCAGACTGTAACAGGACTCAAACAGGCCATATGCAATTTCCGTGAGGCCGTCCGGCAGGGTGACTTTTCTCAGGCGGACACATTTCCGGAATGCTTCCTGTCCGATTGTTTTAAGATTCTCCGGAAAATGGATTTTCACCAAAGCTCTGCACTGATAAAAAGCGAAACGCTCGATTTCCTTTACACTTGCCGGAAGGATAACTTCTTTTAAATTCGGGCAGCCTTCTTCTTCGTTATCGGCATGACCGAATGCGAAAGCTTCTATTTTGGTGACACCATCTGGAACAATTATTTTTTCTGCACTGCCGATATATTTTTTTAATGCATTATTCTGAATTCCAAGCACAGGCAATCCCCCAAATCTATAAAAAAATATCTATAATTCTATTTTATCATATTTGAGAGAAATTGTCAAGAAGTTCTGACTTTTTTCAGAGCAGAGCCACTGCCACTGGCAGTCTTTGCAGACAGCAGAAAGTCTCCCCTTTCTTAGAATATACAGAAAAACAAGATTCTGAAATTCTTTCCAGAGGAGTGTCTGATTTTCCTGAAGTCCGCAGAAATGCAGGACAGCGTTATCATAACATATTACTTTCTGATGGCTCTCACAGATTTGATTCTGATTATGCGGGCAGGCAGAGCAGACAGCATCTGTATGCAGGACAAGCCGGATTTCCGGATTATTC
>CADBOP010000225.1 GCA_902796255.1 uncultured Ruminococcus sp. | reverse complement strand
GACCCTGCTTCTTTAGGACCGAGAACTGTCGGCAAGACAAATATCGGCTGTATTTTCACCGGAATCAAGGACGGCAAGAAAAAGAGCATTTATATTTATAATATCTGTGACCATCAGGAAGCTTATAAAGAAACCGGCTTGCAGGCAATTTCTTATACAACCGGTGTTCCGGCTATGATTGGTACAGCTCTGGTGGCTTCCGGAACATGGAGCGGTGCAGGTGTATTCAATGTCGAAGAATTTGACCCCGACCCCTATATGGAAATGCTGAATCAGTACGGTCTGCCGTGGGTAGTAGATGAAAATCCTGTTCTGGTAGACTGATATGCAGAATCAAGTAAAAGCAATGGCTGGAGTACGGCATACTCCGGCCTATGTGCTGGATGAGGAAAAATTAATATCCAATCTGAAAATTCTGCAATCTGTGCAGGAGAAAGCCGGCTGTAAGATTCTGCTGGCACAGAAAGCATTTTCTATGTTTCGGGTGTATCCGGTCATCTCTGAATATTTAGCCGGAACAACTGCAAGCGGACTGTATGAAGCAAGGCTTGGCAGAGAAGAATTTCAAGGCGAAGTGCATGTATTTTCTCCGGCCTATAAGCCGGAAGATATGCAGGCATTAACCGGAATTGCTGACCATATTGTATTTAATTCGCTCAGTCAGCTGGAAAAATATCATGATATATGCAGAGCAGCCGGAAAGAGCATCGGCTTGCGAATCAATCCGGAATGCTCCACACAGGAGACGGCAATTTATGACCCCTGTGCAGCGGGGTCACGGCTTGGTGTGACTGCTGAGAAATTAACAGAGTTTCCGGATATTGACGGTCTGCATTTTCATACTCTCTGTGAACAGAATGCCGATTCTCTTGAAATTACGCTCAAAGCTGTGGAAGAGAAATTCGGTAAATATCTGCATCAGTGCAAATGGGTGAATTTCGGCGGCGGTCATCATATTACAAGAGAAGATTATGACATGGATTTGTTGATTAAATTAATTCAGGATTTCAGAAAAAAATATAATGTCGAAGTCTATCTCGAACCTGGTGAGGCTATCGCTCTCAATGCAGGATATCTGATAACAGAAATTATGGATATTGTCGAGAATCATGAAATACAAACATTGATTCTGGATGCTTCAGCAGCCTGTCATATGCCGGATGTGCTGGAAATGCCCTATCGTCCGCCGTTATATGCATCCGGTCAGCCTGATGAAAAAGAATTTAACTACAGACTGTCATCCTGTACCTGCCTTGCCGGTGATATTATCGGAGAGTATAGCTTTGAGAATCAGCAGCATATCGGCGGCAGGCTCTGTTTTGAAGATATGATGATTTATTCTATGGTCAAGAATAATACTTTCAACGGAATGCCTCTGCCGGATATTGGTATTCTGCATACTGACGGAAGCTATGAAGTCATAAAAAAATTTGATTATCAGGATTTCAAAGGGAGGTTGTCATGAATACTCCTAAAAAAGACGGGTTTTACATGCCTGCTGAATTTGAACCCCATTCCGGAACGATTATGATTTTTCCGGAACGCCCCGGTTCATGGCCTTATGGTGCAGAACCTGCCTTGCCGAGCTTTCTGGAAATCTGGAAAGCTGTGACACAGGACGAAAAATTATATCTGATTGTCAGTCAGAATACCCGTCAGAAAGCAGAAACACTCTGTAAAGATTTGAAAAATATTGAGATTCTGGAAATTGCTCAGAATGATGCATGGGCCAGAGATACCGCACCGACTTTTGTCAGGAATCCGGAAACCGGAGAAGTCAGGGGAATCGACTGGAATTTCAATGCATGGGGCGGAACATTTGACGGCCTTTATGCAGATTGGCAGGAAGACAATGCACTTGCTTCGGCATTTTGCAGGGAAACAGGGCTGGCCTGTTATGATGCAAAACATTTTGTTTTGGAAGGCGGTTCGGTTCATGCTAACGGACAAGGGATTGTTCTGACAACAGAAGCTTGTCTGCTCAGTCAGGGACGGAATCCGAAAATGTCTAAATCACAAATTGAAGAGAATCTGAAAGCCTATCTGAATGCAGAAAAAATTATCTGGCTTCCGCATGGAATTTATCAGGATGAAACAAATGAACATGTTGATAATATCTGTGCATTTATCAGCCCTGATGAAGTCGTACTTGCATGGACGGAGAATCAGCATGACCCGCAGTATGCATTTTCAGAAGCCTGTCTGAAAGTGCTCGAAAGGGAAAAGATAAAAGTGCATAAGCTTCCTGTTCCGGACAAGCCTGTCTGCATTACAGAGCATGATTTAAATGGCTATGTATTTGCGTCCGGTGAGGATACCAGAGAAATCGGTGAACGCTTAGCCGCTTCTTATGTGAATTTTTATTTTACAAATCAATCTGTATTGCTGCCGCAGTTCGGCGGAGAAAACAGCGAGAGCGACAGGAGAGCTGTCAGAATAATGACAGAATGCTGTCCGGACAGGAAAATTATTCCCGTTCCGGCAAGAGAATTACTGCTCGGCGGCGGAAATATTCATTGTCTGACACAACAGATTCCGGCTTTCAGGAAAGGTGAGATATCATGATTGTATCAGCTATTCAGATGAATTGCACTAAAAATGTACAGGAGAATATTGCACATGCAGAAACGCTTGTCCGTGAAGCTGCTGCACTGGGGGCAAATATTGTTCTGCTTCCGGAGTTGTTTGAACGGCAGTATTTTTGTCAGGAACGCAGATATGAATATTATCAGTTTGCAAAGCCTGTGCAGGAAAATGAAGCTGTCCGGCATTTTTCAGCCCTCTGTAAAGAGTTGAAACTTGTTATGCCCGTGAGCTTCTACGAAAGAGAAAATAATAAATTATATAATGCAATTGCAATGATAAATTCTGACGGAAATCTTCTGGGAGTCTATAGAAAGACACATATTCCGGATGACCATTTTTATCAGGAAAAATTTTATTTTACCCCCGGAGATACAGGTTTTCGGGTCTGGGATACCGCATATGGCCGGATTGGTGCGGGTATCTGCTGGGACCAGTGGTTTCCGGAAACTGCCAGAGCTATGGCTGTTCAGGGAGCAAATCTGCTGTTTTATCCGACTGCTATCGGCTCAGAACCAATTCTGAACTGTGACAGTATGCCGCATTGGAAAAGATGTATGCAGGGTCATGCAGCAGCAAATATTATTCCGGTAATTGCAGCAAACCGCTATGGGCTGGAGGAAGTCAGCCCCTGTGAAGAAAACGGAAATCAGAAATCAGCCCTGCATTTTTACGGCTCGTCTTTCATCACGGACGAAACAGGAGAAATCCTGTCTCAGGCTGAACGAGCCGGAGATGCTGTTCTTACGGCGGAATTTGATTTGCTTCAGATAGAAAAGGCTCGTCTGGAATGGGGGTTGTTCCGTGACAGACGGCCGGACTGCTATCGGATTTTAGCAGAAAAATAATAAATCAGGTGAAAAAATGGCAGTTTATTTAATTGATTATGAGAACGTCTATATAGATGGCTTGCAGGGAATTGAAAAATTAACCGAACAGGATTCTGTTTATATTTTTTATACACAAAACCGCTGCGGACTGACTTTCGGACTGTATCAGCAGCTGATTTCATGCAAAGCAGAAATTCATCTGAATGAAGTTGCTATGAGCCTGAAAAATAATGACCCTGTGAAAAATGCTCTGGATATTCAGCTGATGATGTTTTTGGGCTATGTTATCGGTACAAAGCAAAGTCATGAAATTTATATTATCAGCAAAGATAAAGATTTCCGGCTTGGTGTGGAGTTTTATGAAAATTATATTCAGACAGAAGAAATTAAATTAGCTATCCGTCCGTCTGTAGAAGCTTCTTTTCATCCAGATGCACAGGAGATTCCGGAAGTGTATGAGAACTTTGTTTCAGCTCTGCGGGAATCAGTGGAACAGGAAAGCTTTCAGGCCTCTGCATTAAATTCTGTACAGAACAGTTCTGAAATTCTGTACCAGACACAGATACGTGAAATGCTTGGCAAAAATGCAGATGACAAGACCGTCCGGAATATTTGTGAGATTATTGCTCATGCCGATACACTCACAGATTTGAATAACGGTCTTGCAAAGACATACCATGACGGACAGAAAGTCAAGGAATTATATCATAAATGCAAGCCGAAATTTGAGATGCTCCGGAAACTTGCAAAAAATATAAAATAATAAAAACCGCTGTGCAGATTTCAAATGCACAGCGGCTGATTTTTATTTTTTCCGGATAGTGAATAATACTAACAGCGGATAAATTTCCAGTCGGCCAAGAAGCATGTCCAGACTCAGCAGAATTTTCGCCCATGAGGAGAAGCCTGCAAAATTTCCGGAAGGACTGACTTCATTTACACCAGGGCCAACGTTATTCAGACAAGTGATAACAGCAGTAGAAGTTGTTCCGACATCGTGCCCGTCCAGAGAAAGCAGCAGCATGGAAACCGCTGCCAATAACATAAATAATACAAAATAGAAACTTACACTGCGGACAATTTCTTTGTCAACTGCTTTTCCATCACATTTGACAGAAACAACAGCACGGGGATTCAGTACACATTTGATTTCTCTGAAAGCAGTTTTGGATAATAACAGGATTCGCATCACTTTCAGGCCGCCGCCTGTCGAGCCTGCACAGCCGCCGATAAACATCAGCAGAATCAGAATCATCTGTGAAAATGCCGGCCATTCTGTGAAATCTGCGGTAGCAAAACCAGCTGTGGAAATCATTGTCAGCACCTGAAACGATGAATATCGCAGAGCCTTGAAAAATCCACCGTAAATATGCATGATATTCAATGCAATTGTAATCGAAGCAAAGACAACAATACTCAGGAAAAAGCGTAATTCTTCATTCTTGAAAGCCTGTGAGAATTTTTTGGTGAGAATAAAATAATACAGTGTGAAATTGACAGAAAAAAACAGCATAAACAGTGTAATAATAATATCAATATACACACTGTCATAAGCAGCAATGCTTGCATTTTTCAAAGCAAATCCGCCTGTTCCGGCAGTCGAAAGAGCTGTGTTCAGAGCTTCAAAAAAACCCATTCTGTGCTCCGGCACGGGGCTGAAATTGCTGAATAATAATAAAATCATTTCCAGCACTGTCAGGCCGATATAAATACTATACAGCATTCTGACAGAAGAACTCATCTTGGCAGTTAATTTTCCGGCAGTCGGGCCGGGCGATTCGGCTCGTACCAGATGCATGGTTCTGGTATCCGACTGCGGCAGAATCGCAAGAATCAGAATCAGTACCCCCATACCGCCTAAGAAATGCGAAAAACTTCGCCAGAATAAACAGGCATTGTCAAGACTCTCAATATCATTCAGGATTGTCGCTCCGGTTGTGGTGAAACCGGAAGCCGTTTCAAATATGGCATCTGCAAAATTGGGAATCGCTCCGGCTAATGTGAAGGGTATTGCACCCAGTACAGAAACTAAAATCCAGGTAGCGGCTACAGTCGCCATACCGTCACGGGTATAGATATCTTTTTTTTCAGGCTTTTTGAGTGTCATCAGTGTACCCAGAATGACCAGAGCGGCGGCCGTGCCTAAGAATGACCATATGCTTGCCGGTTCGTGATAAACAATGCCGACAATCACCGGCAGAAGCATTAACAAGCCTAATACACGGATAATCTGCCCCAGCAGGTAGCCTATCATTTTATAATTCATGAATTATTCTCTGGCCTCCTTAGTTCTGAAATACATCGTCCAGACTGGAAACTTTCTGACTTGTCGTGACAACAATCACACTGTCATTGAGTTTGAGGCAGTCTTCACCGGAAGGAATAATTCTCTTGTTATTCCGGATAATACCAGCAATCAGGGAATAACGGCTTGTTTTCAGATTCTTTAGCGGAACACCGATATATTTTGCATTCTTGCGGATAATAAATTCAATCGCTTCCAGTTTCTCATCAGCCAGACGGTACAGCGAGTTGATATCTGCAATGCTTTCGGAATTTTCCTTTGCACGGATATACTGGAGAATCAGGGCAGCTGTTGTATTTTTCGGTGATACAACATTTTCAAGGCCGACACTGTCAGAAATCGGCAGCAGGGAAGTGCGGTTGATTTTTGTGACGATTTTATCTACACCCAGTTTTTTCGCATAGAGAGATAAAATAATATTTTCCTCGTCAATGCCTGTGAGTGTGATACAGGCATCTGCATTGGCCAGCCCTTCTTCCAGCAGTACATTCTGGTCAGTGCCGTCCGCACAGATGACCTCTGCTTTTGAGAACCAGTCACTGAGCTGTTCACAGCGTTTCATATCCTGCTCAATGATAGTTACCTGCATTCCCAGTTCCAGCAGCTGACGGGCAAGATAAAAGCTGATTTTTCCGCCGCCGACTATCATGACAGATTTGATTCTGTTCTTGACATCACCGAACTGTTTATAAAATTTAGATAATTCACTGTGAGCAGCTGTGATATAGATTCTGTCATTGGCTCTGAGAATAAAACTGCCGTCCGGAATCAGGCATTCTTCGCCACGCATCACGGCACAGACAAGAAATCTTAATTTTAATTTGGAAGGCAGTGCCGAGAGCATTAAACCATCCATAATGCCGTCTGGTGTCACACGCAGTTCTGCAAGTTCCATACGGCCGCCGGCAAAGCTTTCGACATGTAGTGCATTGGGATACCGCAGCATTCTTGCAATTTCGTTTGCAGTCTGGTATTCCGGATTGACCATCAGGCTGATATCCAGTTCTTCACGCATGAAAACCATCTGTTCAGAGAACATAGGGTTTCTGACTCTGGCAATACTGTGACGGGCACCAAGCCGGCGGGACATCATACAGCACATGATATTCGTTTCATCTGATTCCGTCATGGCGATAACGACATTTGCCGTTTCGACACCAGCTTCAAGCAGATTCTTGACAATCAGGCCGTTTCCTTCGATAGCCTGTGCATCGAAATTATCAATGACATTAGTAACAACTTCAGAATCGATATCCATGACAGTGATGTCATGGCCTTCTTTGCAGAGAGTTTGTGTGAGAATGCTTCCGGCTTTTCCGCAGCCGATAATTAAAATATTCAAAAAAAAATCAGACTCCTTTCAGTGGGGGATTAAACAAAATGTGCCCCGATTTTAATTAATTTCAGAAGAACAGGCCAGTCATCATGCAGACCGTTGCGAATGGCAATTGCTGCACAATAACGGGAAATTTTATGTTTTTTCTCTCTTTCGCTCAAAGAAGAATTTGATTTTTCTTCCACTTTATCAATCAGGTGTGCCGTATGATAAAAAGCAGCACGGTGCAAAGTCCTGACATCAAATGTTTTAATGCTGTTTCGCAGTGCAATAGCAGCCGCAATTTCAGCCGCTTGTTTTTTATGTTCCTCTCCACGGTTCTGGAGCAGCAGAGGCACAAGGCTGTCAGTGTGATAGTTTGTTGCGTATTTGATAATATTGCCGTATTTCTTGAGATAAAAGCTCATATCTTCTGCCATGAAAAAAACCTCCTTTGGCATGTTTTGAAATTTACAGTTATTATTATAGCATATCAGCATAAAAAAAGCAAGAGATTTCTGAAAAATGTTGACAAAAACAGGATATGCCTGTATAATAAAAATGAGGTGATATTTTATGGACATTCGTTTAGAATTAATCAAAATTTTTGAAGATACCATGAACTGGACAAAAGAAGAAAAAATGCTGAAAAACGCTGTGCGGTTTTCTGTC
>CADBOP010000224.1 GCA_902796255.1 uncultured Ruminococcus sp. | reverse complement strand
GTACACAATTCATTTTTCGGTTCACGATTATATAATCCGACGAAAGATGACCAGGGCTGCAAGATTGATGATAGAAATGCCTGCTCTGAGTATTCTGGATATTGCCGTTCAATTCGGCTATTCAAGTCATGAAGCCTTTACGAGAACTTTTTCACAGGTTTGGAATTGTAATCCGTCGGATTTCAAAAAACGCTATATTGAAAAGGGGCGTGAACATTCTGTTGAACTGTTTCCCAAAATTACTGGCTTCATACAATTAGAAGGAGAACCTATTATGAGAAGAACAGTTGATATTTCAGAGTTGTATGATTTTTTTAAGTCGCGCAAGGACTGCTGGTTTGTATGCGGTGATATTGTTCACCTAATTCCAATTAATGATATTTCATATAAGGCCGGAGACGCAGCAATTGCCGAGGCTCTTCGCAGAATGGAAAGCGTGTGTGGTCTTGAAGATGTAGTATTTAGAATTGGAGGTGATGAATTCGCTCTGCTTACAAATTCATCGGAACAGGCATACGCCGAAGAGCTGAAAGAAAAAATCCTAGCCATGAATGGACAGCTCATTCCATATGAGGAAAAAGATATTCCGCTAAGTCTTTATGCAAAAACAATAAAGATAGAGGATAAAAGCATTCGCTATTCAGAAATGTTTCCGAAGCTGATGATTCCAAATATGGAAAAAACCAATTAGGAAAACAAATATGAAATTTCAAGACCTGGATATTATCTGGCAAAAAATTTTCGCGATGGAATGGGAATCTGTTGCCCATCAAAGTAAAGCAATAGCAGCTGTAATTGTTGATGAAAATGAAAATATCATTTCTGTGGGAAGAAATAAAATTGGTGAAACTGAAATACCGAATCCACGGGTTTCGCATGCAGAAGTCGAAGCTGTTAGAAATCTTGATGTTAGTAAATATCCAAATGTAAAAACTTATACACTTTATGCTGCGCTTGAACCATGCCCGATGTGTCTCGGAACTTTAGTCATGGGTGGTATTAGAAAACTGATTATTGGCGCACATGATGATCATGGTGGCGCGGTTGAGCTTTTAGAAAAAAGTAATTTCCTGGCTTCTAAGCATGTTGAGGTTATATGGATGCCTTCGATATATGGCGATGTCCAGAGAGGCTTACAGGCAATCAAAGAACTTTTGTACAATCAGGATAAAGCAAAACTTGAAAGTATGCTGACAGATTTTTCTGTGTATAATGCACGTGGTGTAAATGCGGCAAAAAGACTTTTTGACGATGGTTGGTTTGAAAATAAAACACCAGGCCAGTATTCAATAGAGTGTATCTTTAATGAATTAAGCAAATTAATTAATCAATAAAATCTTCCTAAATACAAGTTTACTGAATAGCACAGGCCTCAACTTCTTGCTTTGGAATAGAACAGAATATATCACTAATTTCTTTATCAAGTTGGGTGCCTGCAACTTCTTTAATAATTGCTATTGCTTCTTCGTAAGGACGCGCTGGTTTATAGGAACGTTCCATTGTAATTGCTGAGTATGTATCGGCAACACTGATAATACGTGCTGCTATTGGAATCTGTTCCCTCTGAATTTTCATATAGCCTTTTCCATCAATTCGTTCATGGTGATACAAAATCCAATTACGAACAAAATCAAAAGAAGAAAGAGGTTCAAGAATCTTTACAGAAATTTCAGGATGGCGATGCATCTGATCCCATTCTTCATCGTTTAATTTTCCAGGTTTGTTCAGAATTGCCTCAGGAATACCAAGCTTACCAACATCATGAAAAAGAGCTGCATATTTAAGGTTCTCAGCACTGATTCCTTTACACATTGAAGACGGGAGATATTTATAAATAAGCAATGCTAGTTCCTGAACATGAAGGCTGTGGCCATTTAAGTTAGGATCTCGTGCTTCAACAATTCCAATCAAAGTTTTAGAAATAGCAAAAGCAGATTCACGGATTCCTTTTGTAAGAGTGTAAATCCAAAGCAATACTGTGGTAACAAAGCATGCCCCTGCAAAAAGCAGAATACCTACCCAGATAGATTGTATTTTAGCAAAGAAGATAATCAGATAAACAATACAGAATAGAATTACCATTCCAAGAATTAAAAAATCAAGAAAGTTTTTTTGCCTCTTTCCTTCGGTAATAGAATTCTTTTTGTAAAGAATAAATTTTATATCAATAAT
>CADBOP010000223.1 GCA_902796255.1 uncultured Ruminococcus sp. | reverse complement strand
CATCAAAAAAAGAGCTTGATTTTCAGGCTCTTTTTTATTTTTAAATTATGATAAATTATGAAATGATTCAAATATAAAAACACACTTTCTGCTTTTTCAGCAGAAGTGTGTTTTTTTGTATTCAAGCAACCTGATAGGCAACTCGCAGTAAATTTAATTTTTTCATGAAGCTTTCACAAGCCATCTGTTCTGTACAGTTTGTCATCAGCAGAATAATGCATTCTCTTGTGATAGAAGCCATACAGATTTCAATCAGTGTTTTCAGTTCTTCCCTGTTGCTGACTTTGAGGCGATGAATATCAATCAGTTCCAATGCCTCCAGCAAAGGCGGATATTTTTCAACAGAAAAGTCATGGTCTCTCCATAGTTTTTCATAAAAATCAGCATTACAGAACAAATGCTGCCGGTAAGCTTTTGATTCTTTATAGCACAGCATTCTTACTACAAAACGATAGCCGTCTTCCAGACCCTTGAACAGGTCGCCCTGATTTTCTTTGAGCGATTGCATAAATCGTTCTAAGACACTATGATTATAAGCAGAAAGCAGATAAATCATAATGTCTTCTTTATTTGTAAAATACTGGTAAAAGCTTCCACGGGAAATGCCGCAGCTCCGGACAACATTATAAATAGAAAAGTCTTCAAACGGCACACGAGTGATTTCTTCTTTGATGGCATTAATAATATGCTGTTGTTTGACGGGGGTGAGGCGATAAAATACGTCTGTCGGCATAGGAAGCACTCCCTTTCTTAAATAAAATATTTTTTTCAGAATCTATATTATCATTATAGCATGAAAACGATTAATTTTTAAAGAATACTCTATGAATAAATTGTTAATTTTAGCTAATATTTGGAAAATATTACAGAATTTTGTCCTGATTTTATTCTTTTATGCCTAAATGAGGAAGATAGTCTATTAATTCCAGACCGTTTCTTGCAGCCAGCTGCTGACATGCTTCCTGTCCGATACGGTAATTTAACCGGTAAGGGTGATGGGCATCACAGCCGATAATTGCTTTACAGCCGATTTCTCCGGCAAGTTTCAGAAAATGTTCATTTGTATAATGTCTTTTTTCCACAACGCCGAGCAGATTAATTTCTACAGGATAATCATGGGCTTTGAGATATTTGCAAAGCCGGATATAATGCTTGTCATAAATTTCAAGAGAGCCGGAAAATCCCATTAAATCCGGATGTGCAGGATATTGATATTTTCCTGTTTCCATGCCAGCTATGACAGAATCCACATATTTTTCCAGTACCGCTTCTTCGCCTGTACAGATTCCGGTATAGAAGCTGGGTTCACGGGTTAAAAAGTGCTGTCCTAAAATCTGGTAATCTACGGGATAATCTGCAAATAATTTTTCCTGTTCGGGGAGGAGTTCAGGAATATATTCTGATTCAAAGCCGATATAAATCGTAATCTCTTTTTTATATTCATCCCGCAGCTTTGTCAGGCTGGTGAAATAATCCTCAATCTGTGAAGCACGCATTCTGATGCGTGAAACATAATCATCCGGATAGACCCACGGACAATGGTCAGAAAATCCCAAGACCTTCATGCCGTTCCGGATAGCGGATTCCACATAGTCTTTGTCTTCTCCCTCGGCATGATTGCATCTGTAAGTATGCGTATGATAATTTGCAAGCATGAAATTTCAGTCCTTTCTTTTATTGTTATTTATATTATACTACATTTTTCAGGACTTGTCAAATAAAAAAACTCCCCTTTTATCAGGGAGTTTTTTCAGAAAGGAATTTTATTTTACAGGAAATTCTTTTACAAGGCCGACAATATATTTCATAATATTCAGCGAATCGACAGAATCAATCTCCTGACTATTATCTACATTTGCATTTTTACGGCTCTGTTCGCTGAGGTTCTCTTTTCCGAACAGACTTTTATTCAGCGTGATGACATCAAGGATATTCACAATTCCGTTGCAGTCCACATCACCATAAACAATAGTTTCTGTTTTAGTTTCAGATTCTGAAACTGTTTCTGTTTCTGAGAGGCTTTCTGTCTGCGTTTCTGTTTCTGTTTCTGAGGTACTCTCCTGTACTTCTGCAACAGGTGTCAGAATCCAGTTCTGCCCAACTCCGCCCCAGAAATCCCACTGGCAGATATTTGCACCGGCATCCTGACTGATACCATATACATCCAGAGAAGACCCCGAATCTGATACCGCTGTCAGAATCGAATAAGAACCGTCATTATTTAAATATAAATTAAATTTCTGTGAAATATCGCCTGTGGCATCAGATACATAAATATCCTTTCCGTCTTCTGCACTGCCATCCTGAACAGTCAGGGCTTTTCCGGATTTATCCAGAAGCTGATAATAGCCGTCTCCTGTGGATTTCACCTTCCAGACAGTTTCCGCACTGTCCTGAATTACACTGTTATTTTCATCAGAAGAAAGCCATAAACCGCTGTTCACGCTCTTGATGACATAATCTGCATCATTTACTTCCGGATAGACAGGCGTGATATACCAAAGCTGACAGTCACCGCCCCAGTATTCCCACTGATTGATATTTCCGCCGTTGTCCTGACTCCAGTCATAAACATCCAGACCGGCCTTATCTCCGGAAGATTTCGACACAATGCCATAAAATCCTCTGTTCTGAATCAGCCTGAACTGCTGATTGTCCGCACCTGTATAGGCAGCAAGCTGAATATTCAGGCCATTGTCTGCATTCGAGCCGTCCACTGTCACAGCCTTGCTTTCATCTGCCATAGAAACAATTTTACAATAGCCATTCTCTAAAGCAATGATTCTCCATTCCTGCTGGCTGCCTCCGGTCAGAGCCCACTGCTGAATATTAGTACCGTCTTCTGTTTCCGCACCGGTAAGGTCAAGCGACAGGCCATTGAATTTATTAGTAATATAATACGAAACGCCGCTTAATAAATCCGTATTCTGAATTTTAATCAAATTATTGTTTTCGGCATTTGCATCTGCATGATAGACAAGCTTTCCTGTTCCGGAGCGTTTCACTAAATCTTCAGAAATATCATAGGCTTCCTGCTTACTGCCCCAGATGCAGATATTAATCCCTGTTGCTGTGAAAGTCATTTTCTTGACAGGTGTTTCGGACTCATCGTTCTGCACCAGAAACGCTCCTTTATAAGTCACACCGCCCCATGTAAAACTCATATATGGTGTGCCGTCTGTCATCGTCCAAGTAGCTTCAATGTCACCTGTGACCGTACCGTCCGCATTGAGCGTGACATGAATCGGCTTTTCCACATCAGCAGACTTTTCATTTTCAAATTTCTGATTCGGGTTATGCCATATCAGTTCATAATCACCTGTAACAGCTTCGAGAGAATGTCCTTTTTTAGAAAGTTCCTCACCGGAATATTCATAGGCCGCTGCTGTAATCCAGCCGTCTTCATTCATAATAAGCTGATGTGTACGGACTTCATGAAATCCCCATTCATCATCAAACTTATTATGATAAATCACAAATAATTTTCCGTCATCATCCATTAATGCAGAATTATGTCCCTGTGCCGTATTGGGTCTGGAATTGCATGACCACTGATAATTACTCATCAGACGTTCGCCGACATTTCCGGCTGTATTGGCATCACCTGTCACAGTATCATAAAAAGCACTGTTGCCGTTCTGGTCGAGATAAGGCCCTTCCGGATTTTTACTCCGGAACACACGCATATTATATCCGCCTTTATTATTAAAATACCCATACGACAGGAACAAATAATAATACCCGTCATTACTTCCCGGAGGAGTCATATATTCAATATACGGCCCTTCACCGGAAGCCCAGTGACCGCCGGCGATTTTCTTTCCCAGATACGCATCAGATTTATTTGTACCGGAATCCACTGTCGGATATGTCACTGTATAATCTCTCAATCCTGTATTTTCGTCCAAATCCAGCATATAAATCCCGCCGAACCATGAACCGTAGACCATTTTTAAATTGCCTGCTTCATCATAGAATGTACACGGGTCAATTGCATTCGTACCATATTCCGCATTCCATCTGCCTGCGGATGTCAGGTAACGGCTCAAATCCGGATTGCTTCCGAGCACTTTCTCGACATCTGTATTTTTATAATTATTAGCTTCATTGGCAGGTTTTGTTTCAAATCCGGAATACACAATTGTATCCACATAACTATAAGGCCCGTCAATATTATCTGCTGTGCAGAGCACTATGGAAGAATGCCAGTTTTCTCCGTTCACGCTCAGATACATGCACCATTTCTGCATATTCTCATTCCAGACAATATCCGGAGCCCAGAGATTTCCGGACAAATCATAATTAGCCGAGGTATTTGACCATGTATTGGACTTTGCCAAATCTGTATAAATATCTTTAAAATACGTTGTATTTTTTGTTCCCTGATTAGAATTTGCTGTAAAGCTCCAGTTCATTAAATCCTCTGACCGAGCACCGGCAAGATGCGAACCAATAATATAATAACTGCCATCTTCCAATTTCACAACAGACGGGTCATGCACACCGACACGGGCATATTCCGCATCAGCCGAAAGCATTCCTACAGAACAGCTTAATAAACTAATTGCTGTCAAAGCACCTGTCATTTTTTTCCATACATTTTCAGAATGATATTTTTGTTTCATATCCAAACCCCCGATATTTTAAATATTATAACTATCATAACACAAGTTCACAGAAAATTCAATATTTATTTAAAAATAATTCTAAATTTTTCATGAATTTTTTAATAATTTTAACAAAAATCTCCGTCTGAGCTGACAGACGGAGATTTTGTCTTAACAGCAGAATTTCTGCCGTACTTCCTGCATTTTATTCTGTTCTGCACAATCTGGCTGATACCAGCCTTTGGCAGACATTTCTGAATAAATTCTTTCCTGCATTCCGAGAGAATCATTCAGTGCGGATTTGAAAGAATCCTGCACATCACTGGAACAGGATTCAATTGTACCATGCAAATACATATCACAGCCACTTTTTTCAAGAATCAAAAGATTCTCCATTAAATTCTGGTCATTATTCATATTTCCGCCTCCTTGTCTTAATTTAACAATCCATAAAGGCTTGAGAAAATCTGTTTATGCTGATGTGCCATCTGTTCCACACAGTTTCTGAGATTTTCATCCTGAAGCTGAGAAACAGTTTCTGCACATTTTGTCTGGAAAAACTGTTCATGGCCGAGAGCATCTTCTACATATAATAATTCTTTGGATGTCATAAATGCATCACCTCCGTACTGATACTATTTCCGGAAATGAAATTTTTATACATGAAAAAAATTAAAAAAATCCCCGTCCGATACAGACGGGGATTTGCATTAAGATTCCATCAATCCAGCATCCTGAAGAGCTGTAATTACACTATTCATACAATGAATTGCCTGTTGCAGAGTTGCTGTATCCGGTACAGCTGCAACTGCTGCCGCCGCAGGCATCGGAGGACCAGTCATTCCTCTTGGTCCAGTCGGACCAGTTGCACCTGTCGCTCCAGTTGCACCGGTTGCTCCGGTTGCACCTGTTGCTCCGGCTGGACCTGTCGGACCGATTTCGCCTGTTGCTCCGGCTGGACCTGTCGGACCGATTTCGCCTGTTGCTCCGGTTGGACCTGTCGGACCGATTTCGCCTGTTGCTCCGGTTGGACCTGCCGGACCGGTTGCACCTGTTGCTCCGGTTGGACCTGTCGGACCGGTTGCACCTGTTGCTCCGGTCGGACCTGTCGGACCGATTTCACCTGTTGCTCCGGCTGGACCTGCCGGACCGGTTGCACCTGTTGCTCCGGTTGGACCTGTTACCCATACACACGGAATACAGCTTGGT
>CADBOP010000222.1 GCA_902796255.1 uncultured Ruminococcus sp. | reverse complement strand
TTTTTTTGAAAAACTTTTTTCAAGCTTTTCTGAAAATGTGCTTCCTGATTTGTCTTCCGCAGCTCTGTGACTCCCGTCCGGCTTGCGACGACTTATCTATTATATCACATTTTGTTTCATTTGTCAAGACCTTTTTTCAAACTTTTTTGAAAATTTTCTTGGTATTCTTTGCTGTTGTCTTTTCGTCCGACAGCTTTATTATTATAGCATGTTTTTCCTGTTTTGTCAAGCAGAAGAATTTTTCAAATTTTCAATTATTTTTGTTCAAAATAGCAGAAGAATGAATTATTATTTTCATTCCTCTGCTTCCTCTTCATTTAATTTCCCATACATTCTTTGTGATGGTCGGTATAGCCTGCCTTATGTGCTTCTTCAATCGATGAAAAATAAATTCTATTTTCTTCATGTGGAAGGCTGTCACATTTACTGCCATCATGAAGTTTTCCACTATTTCTATTAGCAATATATCGCCCCGATGATGAAGCACTGCCACTATGATTTTGAATCTCTGTCGAAACACTGCTACTATGATTTTGAGTCTCTGTCGAAATACTACTGTTATCAGTACATCCAGTCAAAGTTAACATACTAAAAAGTGCAAAAATAACTACAATTTTTTTCAAGCCAATCACCTTCGTTCACAAATTTGAAATATTATAATATAAGAATATCATACAAAATTATATCATTAAAATTTATTCTCCCTCCGGAAGCATCAGTTTGACCATAACAGCTTTCTGAGCGTGGAGACGATTTTCAGCTTCATCAAAGATTTCCTGAGCATGAGCCTCAAAAACTTTTGCAGTAATTTCCTCTTCACGATGTGCCGGCAGACAATGCATCACCATTGCATCCGCATGAGCCGCAGCCATAATGTCATCATTAATCTGATAGCCCTTGAATGCAATTTTACGCTTCTCAATTTCAGATTCCATACCCATAGAAGACCACACGTCCGTCAGAAGCACGTCAGCATTCTGAGCAGCTTCCATAGGGCTGTTCGTCATAGAGAAGCCCTTATAATCTTTTGCAAAATCAAGTACCTGCTGGTCGGGCTGATAATCATCCGGACAAGCGATAGAAACGTCCATGCCGACTTTCAAACCACCGACAATTAAAGAATTCGCCATATTGTTACCGTCACCGATATAGCACATCTTCAGACCATCAAAATTTGCCTTGTATTCACGAATTGTCAGCAAATCCGCAAGCACCTGACACGGATGACAAAAGTCAGTCAGCCCATTAATAATCGGAATAGAACCATATTCGGCTAAATCTTCTACTTCTTTCTGGGCAAAAGTACGAATCATAATGCAGTCTAAATATCTGGAAAGCACTCTTGCTGTATCCTGCACTGGTTCGCCTCTGCCAATCTGCAAATCATTTGCAGACAGAAACAGCGGATAGCCCCCAAGCTGATACATACCTGTTTCAAAAGATACACGGGTTCTGGTAGAAGCTTTCTGGAAAATCATGCCAAGTGTCTTGCCTTCAAGCATATGATGCGGAATATTATGCTTTGTCTGATATTTAAGCTTGTCGGCCAAATCAAGAATTTCAAAAATTTCCTGCTGGGATAAATCCAGCATTTTGAGCAGATGTTTCATAATAAAAAATCCTCCTGTGATAGTTATTTATTCATTTCTCCGAAGCATTTGTCCGCTGCAACAGCAAACAGCGGAAAAAAATCATCAAAATACTGGTCACCAAACACCAGTTTATATACAAGGTCATTGTTCACTAATTTTGCAGTATCGAGTGTCCCAATCTCAGTTTCATTTTTATAGAGAATAAAATGCTTCTGGTCTTTGCCTTTCAGTTCGTAGATACTTTCAACAGTTTCAAACTGAATACTTGGGTCAATAAACATGGATTTGCACAGCACTTTCATAAAAAAACGGTCATTCAGCTGAATTTCATATTCTGGCTTTTTGCCGGCAGAAATTCGCTTCATAGTATAAAGTGCATAGCCACTTGCATCATGAAGGGTAGTAATCGGGCTTCCAAATAGTTTTCTTGCTTTTGTGATAGTATAAATTTCTCTTTCTTTACTGTCAGTGACAATATATTTTCCAGAGCCTTTTGATGTTACCAGCAACTCCATGAATATCCCTCCTATGCTTGATGAATCATACGGCAAAGAATCTCTGTACCTGTTTCCAGCTCCTCTTTACTGATTGTCAGCGGAGGAAGCAGACGGATTCTGTCTTTAGCCGTCAGTACAAGCAGACCGTTTGCAATACATGCTTTCAGGACATCAGCAGCTTTTTTCTGTTTCAGGGCAATGCCGACCATCATACCAAGACCGGAAACTTCCTGCACTTCTTCAAGAGCAGAGAGCTTTTCACGCAGATACTTACTTTTTTCCAGAACTCCGTCCAGCATATCGGGCTGTTCCAGAAATTCCAGTACTTTGACAGCTCCTGCACAAACAACAGGATTTCCGCCGAAAGTAGAGCCATGTGCCCCAAGACCCAGCACATCAGCACATTTTTCATTTGCAAGGCAAACACCAATCGGCAAGCCACCGCCAAGGCCTTTGGCGAGTGTAGTCACATCTGCCTTACAATGATAATGCTCACCAGCCAGCAATTTTCCGGTTCTGCCGACACCTGTCTGTACTTCATCTGCAATCATGAGAATATCTTTCTCATTACAGATTTTCCGGATTTCATCAACAAAATCCTGCTGGAGTGCCATAACACCGCCTTCGCCCTGTACATATTCAATCATGATACCGCAGACAGTATCATCCAGTTTCTCATATAAATCAGCAATATTATTGGCCTCTGCAAACCGGAATCCTTCTGTAAACGGGAAGAAATAGTTATGAAATACATCCTGTCCGGTTGCAGAAAGTGTAGTAATTGTTCTGCCATGGAAAGAATTGACAAGTGTAATAATAGTATGTCTGCCCTTGCCGTACTTATCAAAACTATATTTTCTTGCTATTTTGATAGCACATTCATTGGCTTCTGCCCCACTGTTGCCGAAAAACAATTTGCTGTAGCCGGTCATGGCACATAATTTTTCAGCAAGTTCAGCCTGCGGCTGATGATAGAACAAATTAGAAGTATGCTGTACTTTCTTCACTTGCGTGCAGACAGCCTCTGCCCATGCATCATTGCAGTAGCCAAGCGAAGTTGTACCGATACCACTGCCAAAATCAATATATTTTTTTCCTTCTGCATCATAGCAAGTTGCACCGTGACCATTGACGATAACAACTTCATTCCGACCATAAGTCGACATGATATGCTGTTTGGTCTGTTCAATCGTACTCAAAAAACTTCTCTCCTTTTATTTTAATTATACTGTACCCACAAAACCGCATAAGCAGCTAAAATTCCAATACCGACAGTCATGCACAATACTTTCCGGATTTCATAACGGCTGCCATTCTGAATGCTGCATAACTGCGGCTGTGATTTCTCATAGCAGATTTTTATTTTATCACCTTTATGATATCTGTACTGCCACTCCGGAACGAAATAACTGATTGTACAAGTAATTTCCCCCTGTTCCGTCTGATAGCGGACAACCGGAGCAAACGACAGTGTTTCACTGTGTTTCTGATAAATTTTCTGTGTAACACTGCCGACTACCTCACCATCTGTAAATACAGGATTTTTGATTTTTCTGTCTCGTTCCGGAAGCCATGCAATTATGATACATAAAACCCCGATACATACCGGCAGAATTTTAAAAATCCAAATCATCTGAACTGTGTGCCAAGTCCTTCATTGGACAGCATTTCAATTAAAATAGAATGCGGCACTCTGCCGTCAATAATTGCTGTTTTTCTGACCCCTCTGCGGACGGCTTCCACACAACAGTCAATCTTGGGAATCATACCGCCGGAAATAATGCCTCTTTTCTTCATAAACGGCACTTCACTGACATTCACAGAAGAAATCAGCGTACTCGGGTCATTTTTATCCCGAAGCAGACCAGCAATATCTGTTAACAAAATCAAATTTTCAGCTTTGAGTTCTGCGGCGATTCTGGCAGCAGCAGTATCTGCATTGATATTATATGCCTGTCCTTTTTCGTCACATGCTACTGTTGCAATAACCGGAATCACATTATTATTCAATGCATCTGTGATGGGCTTGGTATTTACTTTTGTAATTTTGCCAACAAAGCCCAAATCCTCGTCATTTTCGCCATAAGCTCTTTCGGCAAGGAGCATTTTCTCATCCAGACCGCAAAGGCCGACTGCCTGACCGCCTTTCAGCCCCAGCATTGTGACAAGTTCTTTATTGACTTTTCCGGAAAGCACCATCTTGACAACATCAATAGTATTTTCATCTGTATATCTCAGGCCATTAATAAATTTACTTTCAATGCCTAATCTTTTCAGCATATCATTAATTTCCGGCCCGCCGCCGTGAACAAGCACAATCTTGACCCCGACAAGTGTCAGCAATACAATATCACTCATGACAGCCTGTTTCAAATCTTCGTTTGTCATGGCATTTCCGCCATATTTAATTACAACGACTTTATTATGATATTTCTGAATATATGGCAGAGCATCATTCAAAACCTTGGCTCTGACTTCATTGGAAATATTAATTTTCTCCATCTTTCTCTCTCCTTACGGATAAATTTTCCGACTGCATTCTAACCCAGCACATTCCTGAAGAGAAATATAAATCTCTGCACTCAGGGACAAATCATTCTGACAGAATTTTTCTTTCTGTATCAGTTCGGCTATCTTATGTGCCATCTCTTCTGCATGTTCCGTTTCCAGCCAGATACCCAGCTCTGAACTGCTGATATATTCATAGCCGTTATCTGAAACAAGATGATTGGTGAATTTTTCAATCCGTTCCGGCAGAAGATAACACAAATCTGTATCCGGATTTTCAAGCAATCCGGCATTCAGTTTAATAATAATTGTCTGCATTAACTTCTGTAATCGCCGTTGATTCTCACATAATCATAAGTCAGGTCACAGCCCCATGCAACTGCCGCCCCTGTTCCTGTCCCAATGCTGACTGAAATTAAAATTTCTTCTTCAGATAAAATTTCCTTTGCTTTTTCTTCAGAAAATTCTACACCTGCTCCGTTTTTGCAGACATCAATACAGCCTTTCGGCGAACTGATAGAAACATCTACCTGATGAATATCAAATTCTGCCGGTGCATAGCCGACCGCACAGAGGATTCTTCCCCAGTTGGCATCTTCTCCGAAAACAGCTGCTTTGAACAGGCTGGAAGTAATGACAGATTTTGCAACGATTTCCGCTGTTTTCTCATCTGCTGCACCAGTGCAGACACATTCAATTAATTTTGTCGCTCCTTCGCCGTCACGAGCCATCATTCTGGAAAGATTCATCAGAACAGCATAGAGTGCATCTTTAAAGATTTCAAAATTTTCATCTGTCTTGCAGATTTCTGCATTGCCGGCCTTGCCGTTGGATAAAATGCAAACCATATCATTTGTAGAAGTATCGCCGTCCACACTGACATGATTCAGTGTCACCGTTACCACATCTTTCAGAGCCTGTTTCAGCATTCCGGAAGATACTGCACAGTCTGTTGTCAGGAATGTGAGTGTAGTTGCCATATTCGGGTGAATCATGCCACTGCCTTTGAGCATACCACCAAGGCGGCATTTTTTCCCATCAATTTCAAATACAACAGCAACTTCTTTTGGCTGTGTATCCGTTGTCATAATAGCATGAACTGCCTCTGTATTGCCTTTATGATTCAGGCCTTTTGCGAGTTCCGGCACACCGTTCTGAATCGGCTCGATAGGCAGAGGCTGCCCGATAACACCAGTAGAAGCCACAATAATATCTTCCGGCTTGAGATGCAGAGCCTCCGCAGCGAACTGACACATCTTTTCAGCTTTTTCGACCCCGTCCGCATTGCAGGTATTCGCATTTACAGAATTGACAATAACAGCCTGTGCCATACCATCTTCAAGATGCTTTTTTGTTACAGCAATCGGAGCACCCTGTACTTTATTTGTAGTATACATAGCCGCTGCTGTGCAAGGTGATTCCGCATAGATTAAAGCCAAATCATTTTTATCCGGATTGCCGCCTGCTTTGATTCCGCAGTGAATCCCATTAGCCTGAAATCCTTCAGCGGCACAGACACCGCCTTCTACAAAGGCAAAGCCTTTAAATTCTTTTTTATTCAAAACAAATCACTCTCTTAATTATTTTATTATAACAATCCGGTTGTTTCGTCAATACCCATCATAATATTCAGGCATTGTACAGCTGCACCGGAAGCACCTTTTCCGAGATTATCCAGTCTTGCACATAACAGAATCTGTTCGTCATTGCCGAATGTGAAAATCTCCAGTTTATTCTGACCACTCAGCGTATTGGAAGCCAGAAAGAAACTTTTCTGTTCTTCCGCAGACATCAGAGCATTAACAGATACCAGTTTTGCATCCTGATAATGTTCCTGATACATCTGGTTCACCTGCTGAAGACTGATTTTTTTATCCAGCATTCTGGTCTGCACCGGAACAGATACCACCATGCCGCTGTAATAATCGCAGATAATCGGATTAAACATCGGCTTGCAGGTCAGTCCGGAGAATAACTGCATTTCCGGCAGATGCTTATGCTGCTGTGACAGGGCATACTGTCTGGGGGAATTAAATTCTTCCGGCTTTTCATCGCCTTCATATTGAGCAATTGCTTTCTTGCCTGCTCCGCTGTAACCGGATGTCGCATAAGCAAATACAGGAAAATCTGCCGGAAGCAGGCCGTGTTTTACCATAGGATACAGCAAGGAAATAAACCCGCTTGCATAACACCCCGGAACAGCTGTTTTACTGGAGCTGCTTAACTTTTCCCTGAATTCCGGAGCAAGTTCCGGAAAACCGTAAGCCCATTCCGGATTGGTTCTGTGTGCTGTAGAAGCATCAATCAGGCGGGTATGATTTCCGGCAAGTGTGACTGCTTCACGAGCAGCATCATCTGGCAGACATAAGAAAGTAAAATCCGCTTCTGCCATAATTTCAGCACGTTTCTGATTATTATGTCTGTCCTCATCGGCAATTTTCAGCAAATCAATATCTTCACGGGTTTCCAGACGGCTGACAATTTTCAGGCCTGTTGTACCTGCCTGACCGTCAATATATACTTTTACAGACATTATTTTCTATCCCCTTTTGCATTTTCTTGTAGAGTTTCTTCATCGTCATCGGGTTCTCTGGGACATTTCCAAAGACTATATGCACAACAGGCAATCAGGCAGATAACAGCCCATATCACTGAAACTGCAAAATTGTTAAATATTTCACCGATGATAAATTCTCCGACAATCCAGATAATCACACTCAGGAATGTCAGGGCAAAAATAAACTTGAACTGTCGCTTTTTCATGATTTCTGATATGTTTCAATCACTTCACACAAATGCTGAAGCTGAATCTTCACAGCATCCGGTGAAGGAGCTCCGTAGGATTTGCGTTCTCTGACACAGGTATCTAAATTAATAGCCTGATAGATATCTTCTGTGAAAAGTTCTGTCATGGCCTGATATTCTTCAAGAGGCAGTGTTTCAAGAGTCAAATCTTTTTCGATACATTTTGCGACAAGTGTGCCTGTAATTTTATAGGCATCACGGAACGGCATTCCCTTTTTCACGAGATAGTCCGCACAGTCTGTGGCATTGATGAAACCTTTGGCAGCAGCCTTTCTCATGTTATCTTTCAGCACACGCATTGTTTGCAGCATCGGAATAAATGTTTTCAGGCATAATTCTGTATTGTCAATCGCATCAAAAATAGCTTCTTTATCTTCCTGCATGTCTTTATTATAAGCAAGCGGAAGCCCTTTCATCATAGACAGCAGTGTAATCAGGTCACCGTTGACTCTGCCTGTTTTGCCTCTGATTAATTCTGTCACATCCGGATTTTTCTTCTGTGGCATAATAGAAGAGCCAGTGGCATAGGCATCATCAAGCTCGACAAATTTAAATTCCCAAGAACACCAGAGAATAATTTCTTCTGAAAATCTGGACAAATGTGTCATCAGGAGAGACAATGCACAACAGAGTTCAATACAGAAATCACGGTCAGAAACACCGTCAAGGCTGTTTTCAACAGGCTGGCGGAATGCGAGCAAATCAGAAGTCTGCTGACGGTTGATGGCATATGTCGTTCCTGCAAGTGCCCCGCTGCCGAGCGGACATTCATTCATCCGGTCAACAGCATCACAGATTCTCTCATAGTCTCTTTTCAGCATCTGTGCATAAGTCAGCACATGATGTGCAAAAGTAATCGGCTGTGCTCTCTGTAAGTGGGTATATCCCGGCATAATAGTTTCTGTGTGCTGCTGTGCGATATGACAGATAGCCTGCATCAATTCCAGAATTAATTTTTTAATATTCTGCATTTCATCACGCAGATATAATCTGATATCCAAAGCAACCTGGTCATTTCTGGAACGGGCTGTATGCAGCCGCTTTCCGGTACTGCCAAGCCGTTTCGTCAGTTCCGCTTCCACAAACATATGAATATCTTCTGCATTGGGGTCAAATACAAGAGAGCCATTCTGTAAATCTTCCAGAATTTCTTTCAATCCTGCAATAATGGCTTCACTCTCGGATTTTTCAATAATACCGCAGTCGCCGAGCATTGTTGCATGGGCAATGCTGCCCCTGATATCCTGTGCATACATTCTGGCATCAAATGCGATAGATGAATTAAATGCATTAACAGTTTCGTCAACTTCTTTTGAGAATCTTCCTGCCCAAAGTGCCATAACTTTCCCTCCGGTAATAAAAATGCAAAGCAGGAGATTTCGGGAAAAAATCTCCGTGCTGTACATTATATTAAATCAAACATAAAATCAAGAATTCTGTACTTCCATATAAGCAGCAATCATATCTCTGACAGGGATACCGTCAATCGTTGCCTCTTCCCAGTCACAGTGATTAAAGTGTGCCCCTTCAAGAGAGCAGTTCTGATATTCCGAGCCGCTCAAATCAAGATTAGAAAATCTGGTATTCTGCATACCGGAATGCTTGATAGTACTGCCGAACAGATTCACATCTGTAAAAACAGCCCCCTGCAAATCTGCTGCCTGATAAGAAGCATGTTTCATGCCCAGATTCCGGAACTGAGCATTCTCCATAGCAGATTCTTCAATACGGCATTCACTGAAATTCGACTGTGATATTGCAACACAATATAAATTACTGCTGTGAAAAACAGCACAATCCAAATCAACTTCATCAAACACAACGCCTTTCAGGTCCTGCTGAACGGCATATTTCTGATTTTCATCAGATTCCGGAACAGTTTCCTGAGAAAGCTGTTCCGGATTTTCTGTTTTTTCAGGAATGACAATTTCATCCTGACGGGTGTTTTGTTTTTCTGTCATAGTAACACCTCAAATATCTTCATACATCAATCTGAAATAAATAAAACATCAAATAAAATTACTTGTTTTCAGCGTTTCTTTTCTGTTCAAGTTTTGCTCTGACTTTAATCGGCAGGCCGAACAGATTAATAAAGCCGGCACTGTCTTTCTGGTTATAAACTTCATCAGCATCAAAAGTAGCAACCTGTTCGTCATAGAGAGTATACGGAGAAGTTACACCAGCATTGATGATATTGCCCTTGTAGAGTTTTAATTTTACATCGCCTGTAACAGTCTTCTGTGTTTCTGTTACGAATGCACTCATAGCTTCTCTGAGGGGTGTATACCACTGGCCGTTATAAACAATATCAGCGAACTTGATGCTGAGATACTGCTTGACTCTTGCAGTTTCTTTATCAAGTGTAATAGTTTCCAGCACTTCATGTGCATGGTACAGGATAGCACCGCCGGGGGTTTCATATACACCTCTGGACTTCATACCAACGAGTCTGTTTTCTACGAGGTCAGCAAGGCCGATACCATTTTCACCGCCGAGCTTATTCAGAGCAGTCACAATTTCAGTACCATTCATCTGTTTGCCGTCAATGGCGGTCGGAACACCTTTTTCAAAATGAATTGTTACATAAGTAGGCTTGTCCGGAGCCTGAAGCGGAGAAACACCCATTTCGAGGAAACCGGGCTTTTCATACTGCGGTTCATTGGCAGGGTCTTCAAGGTCAAGGCCTTCATGAGACAAATGCCAGATATTCTTATCTTTGGAATAATTAGTTTCTCTGTTAATTTTCAGCGGAATATTATGTGCTTCTGCATAATCGATTTCTTCGTCACGGGATTTCAGATTCCAGATTCTCCAAGGTGCAATAATTTCCATATCCGGAGCGAATGCCTTGATAGCAAGTTCAAAACGAACCTGGTCATTTCCCTTGCCTGTGCAGCCGTGGCAGATAGCATCTGCACCCTCTTTGAGAGCGATTTCAGCAATTCTTTTAGCAATAATCGGACGTGCAAAAGAAGTACCGAGCATATATCTGTTTTCATAAATTGCACCAGCCTGTACAGTCGGGAATACATAATCTGTAATAAATTCTTCTGTCAGGTCTTCGATATAGAGCTTAGAAGCACCTGTCTTGAGGGCTTTTTCTTCCAGACCGTCTAATTCTGTGCCCTGTCCCACGTTGCCGGAAACTGCAATTACTTCGCAGTTATTATAATTTTCTTTCAGCCACGGAATAATAATAGAAGTATCCAGACCACCGGAATATGCGAGTACAACTTTTTTGATTTCTTTTGCCATGATAAAAAATCCTCCTGTATAATATTATAAATACATTTGATAAAATGCATTTTTGATTATTTTCATTATACACCATTTAGCAGATAATGTCAAGTGCTTTTTGCATAATTATGCATTTTTTTCTTTTTATCTGCATTAATTAGCCGATTATATAAAAAATATGCATATTATTCAAAATAAAAATAACAAAAAAACATTCCAAAAAACATCTAAATTCGACAGTGTTCGATTTTATCTCCTATTGCTTTTCCATGAAAATTATGATAACATAATATTGTAGAGCGAAGGAGGATATAATCACATGAATGATAAAATTAAAGTATTAATCGGTGACGACACCGTAGATTATGGAATTACTACCGCAAGTGCCCTGCGTAATTATGGCCTGTATGCCATTACCCGCCGCAAGGATGGAAATATTTTACTCAATGCTATTGCAGACGAAAAGCCGGATGTTGTTGTAATGGAAAGCGTTATGCCGCACATGGATGCGGTGGAGCTGCTCAAACATCTGAAAGCACAGGGCGGTTTCTTCCCCATCTTTATTATTACATCTTCTTATGACAATTCATTTATAGAACGTCAGGTAATTGAATATGGTGCTTCTTATTATCTGTTAAAGCCGTTTGAGCTGAAAGCACTTGCCGACCTGATTTTCACACTGACTTCTACAATGAATCAGAAAATCTCAGGGCAGGACCTTGAAATTGTTGTCACAGATATGATTCATCAGCTTGGTGTGCCTGCACATATCAAAGGCTATCATTATCTGAGAAGTGCCATCATGTTTTCTATTGCCAATCCCGAACTGCTGGACAGTGTGACAAAACTGTTATATCCCACTGTTGCCCAGAGATTCGACACCACTTCTTCCAGAGTAGAAAGAGCCATCCGTCATGCAATTGAAATTGCATGGGACAGAGGCGATTTGGATATTTTAAATTCTTTCTTTGGTTATACTGTAAATACCTGCAAAGGCAAGCCGACCAATTCTGAATTTATTGCACTGCTGACGGACAAACTCCGTTTACAGCTCAAAACCGGAAAGATTACACAGACAGAACCGCTGAGGGCGTTTACTGCTGTGAAATAACCAGAAGCTTTTATTCTACAGGATTTGTAATTCTGTCCTGTAATTCTGCATATTTGGAAGCATTTAATTTTTCAGCATCATTTACAAGATAATCTGTGCTCCGGTATGCACGAAAACAAAACGGCGGATTATAATAAATATTCACATAATCCCCGTCCACTTCTAGAATAATTTCCAGTTTTTCGGGCAAAAGTGTTCCGTATTTCTTT
>CADBOP010000221.1 GCA_902796255.1 uncultured Ruminococcus sp. | reverse complement strand
ACCATTTTTATTATACCACATTCCTTCCTATTTTACAACTGTAATACTATAACTGGACATATGCAGATGAACAGAAAGCAAAGCAGAATTGGGATAATCCCGAACAGAACAACCCCTATGAAAATTTACCGCAGTTGAATTTATTCACATATCAGATGAGTGAAATCATTCAGGAGCAGTTGGAACAGGGTGTTGAAATTGACGGCGAAACGGAAGAATATGCCTTTGACCTGAATTTATTTTTCGGCACGAAAAAGGACGGAAATTTCCTGTACGAAGATTCTGTTGATAATTTCCTGAATGCCCTCACGACACAGAAAAAATTTCCGTTCTCTACGCCTGAACTCCGTGCAGAATTAAAACACACATTCTGGTTATTAGACCGTGTGGACAGTGCAAAGGCATTAGCGAAAAAATTACAAAATCACCCGATTTTTAGCGAATATGAAATTATAGTAGCCGCTGGAGACGGGAAACTTTCTGTCGAAGACGAAACAAAAAAGGCATTTGACAAAGTCCGTGAAGCTATCAGTAAAAATGATAAAACTATCACAATTTCAGTAGGCAATTGACAACAGGAATCACCGTTCCGGAATGGACAGCGGTTTTAATGCTGTCGAATATCAAGAGTCCGGCACTGTATATGCAGGCGGCATTCCGTGCACAAAATCCCTGGCGGTATCAGGAGGAGGGCATTTTACATATCAAACAGAATGCCTATGTGTTCGATTTTGACCCAGCCCGAACACTGACAATTTTTGAAGAGTTCGCTAATGACCTGAATTCCGGCACATCCGGTGGAAAAGGCGACAGCGATTCCAGAAAGCAGAATGTCCGTGAATTATTGAATTTCTTTCCTGTCATCGGCGAAGATGAAGACGGCGAAATGATAGAACTGGACGCTGAAAAAGTGTTATCCATTCCGAGAAAAATCCGTTCTCTGGAAGTAGTCCGCAGAGGATTCATGTCAAATTTCCTGTTCCAGAATGTAGCGAATATTTTCAATGCACCGCCTGAAGTGATTGAGATTATCAGTTCACTGCCGAACGCACCGGAGGGAGAATTGATTGACGTATCGCCAGAAACCAGAAAGGATTTATTTGTCAATGACGAGGGAGAAATAGACTTGCCTGATGAGTTTGTAATTGGCAAATCAAGCGAAATCTTCGGTGAGAAAATTTATAGTGATATTACAGATGCCCTCACTCAAAAGACGGAAGAAATCCTGTCACAGCCTGAAACGCCTGAACAGAAACAAGTACAGCATTTGCAGGAAGTTTTCAGGAAAGAGCTTGTTGCACCTGTCATGCAGATGACAAATGAAAATTACGGAGCTGACCTGAAATCCAAAGAAGCTAAAAAATTACAAAAGACTTTAGAGCAGAAATCAGACCGCATTATCACACAGGAATATGGTAATTATGCGATTCAGAAAAAGACTATCGAAACACAGAGACAGGATGCCCTTGCAAATTTGCATGAATCCGGTCAGACTGCTGAAGAAGTCAATGCTGAATTTGATACATTGGTACAGCAGACAACAGACGCATTCAAAGAAAGGGTTTCCGAGCTTTTACAGGATACTGTGCCGGAACTCTGTGAAGAAGTAGTAAAAACTGTTGAAACACAGAAGCGTGAACAGAAAAAAGAAACCATTGAAGAAGCTGCCCGTGTACATCTGAGAGGATTTGCAAGGACAATTCCGTCATTCCTGATGGCTTACGGCGATGAAAATACAACTCTTGCTACATTTGACAGCATCATTCCGGATGAAGTATTTCAGGAAGTAACAAGTATCAGCCTTGACCAGTTCCGGCTGCTGCGTGACGGCGGTATCTATCTGGATGCTGAAACAGGCGAACAGAAACAGTATGCAGGGAATTTGTTTGACCCTGTTGTATTTGATGATTCTGTCAAAGAGTTTTTGTCGTTGCGAACAAAACTGGCTGATTATTTTGATGAATCGCAGGAGCAGGATATTTTTGATTATATCCCTCCACAAAAAACAAATCAGATTTTCACTCCGAAATACATTGTCAAACAAATGGTCGATATGCTTGAAAAAGAAAATCCGCATTGTTTTGATGACCCAGACAAGACTTTCATTGACTTATATATGAAATCAGGGCTGTATATTGCTGAAATTGTCAAAAGACTTTATAATAGTGACGGCATGAAAAATGCATTCCCTGATAAAAAAGAACGCCTACAGCATATTTTTGCAAATCAGGTCTATGGACTTGCACCGACTGAAATTATTTATCAGATAGCTTTGCATTTTATCCTTGATTTTGATATAGACGGAAATATTGAAAAATTCAATCTTAAACAGGTGGATGCTTT
>CADBOP010000220.1 GCA_902796255.1 uncultured Ruminococcus sp. | reverse complement strand
GCTCCGGAATCTGATTTTCTTCTGACCTGTATTGTATGTCTGCTGCTTATGCTGATTATGATTCCGCTCACGGTTATTTCTTTCAAGGCTATCCGGAAAAAAATGAATGCTAAAAAATGGAAAACAATTCAGAGAACTGCTTATGTATTTTATACTTTGATTTATCTGCATATCATGCTGATTCTCGTACCCAGAGCTCAGCAGGGACGTGAAGGGGTATTATTCAGCATTATTGTTTATACAATCGTATTTGTCGGCTACGCTGTTTTCAGAATCCGGAAAGCAATTATCAAGAATAAAAAACCTCAGAGGACTGCTCCTCTGAATGTAGCTTGTGCAGCTGTGGTGATTGCTTTCACAGGTATAATGGGCATTACTTCCAGAGCCTCGGAACAGCCTGTACAGACTGCTGAAACGGTTTCTCAGGTGATTCCGGAAACTACAGCAGCTGTTTCCTCTACAGAAACTGCAACGGAAACCAAGACAGAAACAAAATCTCAAACTGAATCTCAAACTGAAACCCAGACAGAGGCAAACTCTGAAACAGCATCTGAAACAAATGCTGAATCTCAGACAGAAACACAAGCAGAAACAAAATCTGAAACTCAGACAGAAACACCAAAAACAACAGAAACCTCCGCCGTGACAGAAACTTCTGCACCAGCTGAAACTTCTGTACAGGAACAAACTCCCGAAAATCAACCAGTTCAGGAAGAACAGTCTCCTGTTCAGGAACAGACTCCTGAACCCGTTCAGGAAGAACAAATTCCTCAGGAAGCTGCTCCCGAACCTGAACCCGAACCAGAAATTATGACTGTCTATAACGATGGTGTCTATACAGTTACAAAATTCGGCTATGACAGTGACGTTGTGATTACTGTCACAATTCAGAACGATGTGATTACAGACGTATCTGCCAGCTGTAATGAAAGTGATATGTATTATTTTGATGTCGCCTATCCGGTTCTGCGGGATGCTATTTTAAACGCACAAAGTCCTGATGTCGATGCTGTTTCCGGTTCAACATACAGTTCTGATGCTATTCGGGACGGTGTCAGAGAAGCTCTGAATCAGGCCAGAAAATAAATTCCTTGCAAATTTCTGAAAAATATGCTATAATCAAATCATAGATTTTTATTTTTGATTTTTTAGGAGTTATGCATGAAAAACAAAAAATTTTTCGTTTTCGTTTTATCCTGCCTGTTGCTTTGCGGATGTACACCGGCAGAAGAACAAACAAGTCATAAAACATCAGAAGTTTCTGAACCGGCCGTCCGTGACCTTTTTGCTATGGACACATATATGAATCTGAAAGTCTGGTGTACAGACGGTGATACTGTTCTGGATGAATCCGCTGTCTTAATTTCTGATTTGGAAAACCTGCTTTCTGTTACCAATCCTGAAAGCGATACCAGCCGGATTAATCAGAATGCCGGTTCACCTGTCGAAATTGCTCAGGATACGGCAAATCTGATTCAGGAAGCAATACAAATCGGCTCAGACAGTGACGGAGCTTTGGATATTACTGTTTATCCGGTTCTGAAAGCATGGGGATTTACAACACAGGAATATCAAATTCCGGATGCACAAAAAATTCAGGATTTATTAAAATCCGTAGATTATCAGAAAATAAAATTAAACCAGAATACTGTAGAGATTCCGGCAGATATGCAGATAGATTTCGGCTCGCTTGCAAAAGGTTATACAAGTGACAAACTTATGGAACTGTTCAAGACACACGGAGCAGAATCAGCAATTGTGAGTCTCGGCGGAAATGTGCAGGCACTCGGCCGGAAACAGGACGGTTCTCTGTGGAGTGTGGGTGTTGTGAATCCGCTTGCACCGGATGAGAATATGTGTATTCTGAAAATTGAAAATCAGGCTGTTATCACATCGGGGAATTATGAACGCTATTTCACCGGAGAAGATGGCCGTAATTACTGGCATATTATCGACCCGAAAGACGGGTATCCGGCTGATAATGGATTGATTTCCGTGACAGTTGTCGGTGAAAGCGGTCTGTTGTGCGATGCACTTTCTACAGCACTTTTTGCAGAAGGGACAGAACGGGCAGTTATGCATTATCAGAAATCGGATAATTTTGAAATGGTTCTTGTCACAGATGACGGAAAGATTCTGATTTCTGAGGGGATTGCAGATAATTTTGAGAATATCAGCAATTTTCCTGTAGAGGTAGTGACACATGAAACATAAAAAAATTATGATTATAATTATAATATTATTTATTATTTTAATTTTATGTCTGTTGTATACTATTCAGAGTTTCCAGAACCCCTCCGGACGAAAAGTTCTGATAATTCAAAATAATAATATTATTCAGAAAATAAATTTATCATCTGAGCAGAATCAGGAAATAAAAATACAGTCACCGGACGGCGGCTATAATATTATCAAAATTCAGAATCATGAAATCTGTATTTCTGAGGCCGATTGTCCTGACCAGACCTGTGTGAAAACAGGGATTCTGAAATCTGAAAATCTGCCGATTGTCTGTCTGCCGCATAAATTGATTATCCGCTTCGCTGAGGAGGGAGAAGCTTGAAATTAAAAAAATTAACAGAATTGGCTCTCCTGACTGCTCTTGCATTGATTATCTTTGTGATTGAAATGCGGATTCCGGATATCATCCCGATTCCGGGGGTAAAATTAGGACTTGCTAATATTATTACTGTCTATGCTGTATTCTGTTATAAGCCATCGGAAACAGCTATGCTTGTTGCCGGCCGGATTATTTTAGGTGCAATGTTCAGCGGAAATATGAGTGCTTTGCTCTACAGTGCCTCCGGTGCATTACTCTGCCTTGCAGGAATGATTTATCTGAGTAAATTTTTAGATTTCAAATATATCTGGCTGTGCAGTATTCTGGGAGCAATGCTTCATAATACAGGGCAGATTCTTGCGGCGGCAGCACTGATGCAGACTACAGCTGTATTTTCCTATCTGCCAGTTTTAATCTTATCCGGAAGTATTGCCGGTGCATTTACAGGTATGTGTACGCAGCTTGTACTGAAAAGAATTAAAAAAATAACTCCGTGAATTTCTTCACGGAGTATTTTTTTAGAACTGATAATTAAAATTCTGTCAGCAGACCAACAATAAATTTCATAATCATAAGAGAGTCAGTAGAATCTGTTTCACCACTGCCATCTACATCTGCTGCAATTTTTTGTTTGTCATTCAGCTTGTCTTTACCAAGAATTGCTCTGTTGATAGTAATAACATCCAGAATATCTACTTTTCCGCTGGTGTCTACATCGCCTTTGATAACATCATCAACAGGTGTCTTGCTTTCTGTTTCAACAGGTGTGGACTCTGTTTCAACAGGCTTGGTTTCTGCTTCAGGATTTTCCGGAACATCAGCCAAAGAAGTGGCAAA
This sequence comes from uncultured Ruminococcus sp., assembly GCA_902796255.1. Taxonomy (GTDB): domain Bacteria; phylum Bacillota; class Clostridia; order Oscillospirales; family Ruminococcaceae; genus UBA3855. The sequence continues at coordinate 21,445 of CADBOP010000220.1, read as the reverse complement.
GCCAAGATTATTTGCTTTTGCGTATTCTTCTACAGTAGAGCCTTTTTCACCAACCATATAGAACGTGCTTCTTACTTTCGACTTGGCATCATAGCCAAATGCCTTAGTGGAGAGTGTCGGGCTGCCCGGTACAACAGCGGCTCTCATTGCATCACAGCCACTGAATGCATTTGTTCCGATTTCTGTCAAAGTATGGGCATCTGTATTTTTCAGCTGAAGCCCTTCTGCGGTCAGAGAAGTACAGCCAGAGAAAGCAGTGTTGCCAATAGAATCTGTAGAAAGTGTCACATGTTTCAATGCAACATCGTTCTGGAATGCACTCTTGTCTACTTTCGCTGCATCTGCTGTCACTTCTTCCAGAGCTAAGCATCCGGCGAAAGCATTCGGCTTGATATTTACACCGTTAGTAATTGTTGCTTTTGTCAAGCCTGAACCTGCAAAGGCATTTGTACCAATATTACCAAGATTCCGTAAATCCAGATTGATTTCTTTCAGTCCTGTGCAGTTCTGGAAAGCCTTGTCCGGTACATCGGAAACACCCTCAAGCTGTACATCACTCAGAGATGTGCAGTTTTCAAACATACTTGCTGTCAGCTTGCCGACTTCTACAGACTGTAAAGTAGAACAGCCGCTGAACTGTGCAATACCATCAAATACAGTTTCTTTGTTTACCGGAGCAGCCAGCAGGCTTTCACAGCCCTTGAATGCATTGGCAGCAACATCAGCAGCAATAATATTTCCACTGTCATTGATATTTCTGACGCTCAGCAGAGCAGTGCAGCCTTCAAAAGCATTGGCTTTGATAGAAGTTGCATTTGTGCAGATTTTAGTCATAGCCGAGCAGTTTTTAAACATGCTTGCTGTAATCTGGTTGCCTTCATAAACGGCACTTTCCAGAGCAGTATCACCAGCGAATAAAGAAGCTCCTACAGAGAATTTGGCAGCATCGCCGGAAAGAATAGAAGCTTTTTCCAGAGCTGCACAATCTGCAAATGCAGAAGCACCGATTACGACAGTACCACCGGACATACCCTGAATGTCTACTGCTTTAATACCGCTCTTCTGGAAAGCAGAAGCACCGATAGTATAAATATCACCGCTTACAGTAAATGTCAGATTTTCACAGCCAAAGAAGCATTTTGTACCATAGTCTTCTGCCTTGATATCATTGCCGCTGTTAGAAATCTTTCTCAGTGCAGTACAGCCGGCGAATGCACTGTCTTCCAGAATTCTCAGTGCAGGCAGATTGATTTCTTCCAGTGCGGTACAATTTTCAAATGTTTTCGGGCTAAGAATAGCCACTTCACTCAGAGCCATCTTCGGGGCATCCGCAGGGATAGTTTTTGTCAGCACTTCCGTCAGAACACTGCATCCGGAGAAGAAAGCATCTGGTGTCTTGTCCATCTTATCAGAATTAATTGTAATTTTTGCGGCATTAGAACAATCTTTGAATACTGCATTGCCATAAGAATCAGAAAGCAGTTCGATTTCTTTCAAGCCGGTGCAGCCTTCCAGAGCATTTGCACCGACACCGGGATATTCTGTCTTTTCATCAATTGTGGCTTTCTTGCATACACCGACTTTGAAGCTTTCAATTCCGGTACAGCCGGAGAATGCAGATTTTCCCAGACGGACAGCATTCGGATAATTAACAGTCTGCAAAGACACACAGCCTTCAAATGCACTTTCGTCTACCAATACAATAGTATCATCAGAAAGAAGACCGGCTTTCTTATTTTTTGCATCTTTATAGACTGTGGAAAGATTAACACAGCCGGAGAAAGCACCGTCAAGAATTTGTGTTACGTTCTTAGGATACTCTACAGATTTCAAAGAAGTACAGCCGGAGAACATGCTGTTGCCAAAGCCCCAGCCGGTTGCACCGCCATAAGGTACCCAGTCAGTCAGTGTATCCGGCAGACCTGTCACTTCTTCCAGAGCGGTACAGTTCTTGAATGCACCACCGCCAAGAGCCTGCAATACATCATTGAATTTAATATTTTTCAGAGCAATACAGCCTTCAAAGCTGCCAGCATCTGCACCAATCATTGTTTTACCGAATGTCAGGTCTGTCATACTGGTACAGCCTTTGAATGTATTCTTGCCGAATTCATAAACATTATCAGACATCGTAACTGTCTGGATAGAAGTACAGCCTTCATATGCACTGTCCTTTAAAATCAGCGGTTCATAGCCTGCTGCTGTGCCCCAGTCCTGAAAAATCGGCTTTTCCACAGGTGTATTTTTAAACGCAGAATCTCCGACAGTTCTGATTAATTCCGGATGTGCAAAAGAAATGCTTGTCAGATTAGTAGCAGTACAGAAAGAAGCCGGTATAACAGGCATTTCGTTATTGACTTTCAGGGTTTTCAGGCCACTGGAAGCAAAGGCACTGTCGCCCACGAATTTGACAGAAGCCGGAATTTCAATTTCTGTAATATACTGACAGCTCTGGAATGCACTTTTGCCGATATATTCAATACCTGTAAGGTCAATGGTTTTCAGGTAAGAACCTTTAAAGGCATTATCTGCAATGACAGTTACTTTATTTTCTTTCACATCCGCAGCATACTGTGCTTTCAGGTCTGAAACACGGACAGTGACATCATCTTTTGTGATTTTGCCTTCTTTTACTTCAGCATTGGCAATTGCTGTCATATCTTTTTCGAGAACAGTATCAAATGCAGACATAATTGCATCAGAAATTTTAACTGTTTCGCTGGCAACAACATCAAGAGAAGTATTTTTAATCAGTTTCAGGCCGACTTTATATTCTGTTGCAACAGTAATTTTCTTACCGGCATCATCATAGCTTGTGATAGTAATTTTATAAATACTGTAAGTATTGTCATTTGCCTTCCATTCTGTACCGGAAACAGCAGCAATCGTTGTAGTATAACGACTGGTATCCGCATAAGGATACTTGTATTTATCCGCATTTACCCCAGGTAACGGAATTTCTGTTGTAGCGGCCGCTGAAGCAATAATGCTGTTTACCGGAGCAGATACAGATGTGACTGCCGGCAGGGCTGCCCCTGTCCCCATGACGCAGAGAACTGCAAGCAGAGCTGCAAGTTTCTTTTTCATAAAATAATCCTTCTTCCAAATTTTAATTTACTGACATAAAAGAACATCAGCATAAAAATATTATAGCATAATCAGAATAAAAAATCAAGCAAATTTGCAGTTTTCGTAGAATATAACAAGATATGATTCACAGCTTTGTGAATTTTATCTATTTTCTTGAATTTTTTTGTATAGTTTATAGAATAAAAATATATATTTTTCTGAATTATTACAAAATTGTAATTTTACTGAAATGACTGTGTTATTTTATTATGCTATAATTATGATAATAAAATTCAGCAAGGAGATGCAGATATTATGGAATTTCTGAAAATAGAAAATTTATGTAAAATATACGGAAAAGGAGAAAATCAGGTCAATGCTCTGGATAATGTCTCTTTCAGCATAGCCAAAGGCCAGATGACCGCTGTGATAGGAGCATCCGGCTCAGGCAAATCCACACTGCTGCATATCTTAGGGGCAGTCGATTCACCGACATCCGGAAAAGTATTTCTGGACGGGCAGGATGTTTTTGCTCAGAATCAGAAAAATTTAGCCATTTTCCGCAGACGGCAGGTCGGATTGATTTATCAGTTTTATAATTTAATTCCGGTACTCAATGCCGAAGAAAACATGACACTCCCCCTACGTATGGACGGAAGGAAGCCCGACCCTGTTCAGGTAGAAGAAATGCTCGCCCTGATGGGACTGACTGAACGCAGAAACCACCTCCCTTCCCAGTTATCCGGCGGACAGCAGCAGAGAGTTTCTATCGGACGTGCTTTGTTCACTTCTCCTGCTGTGATTCTTGCTGACGAACCGACAGGCAACCTCGACAGCAAAAATTCTATGGAAATTATGAATCTTCTCCGGAAATCGAATCGGGAAAGGAATCAGACTATGCTGATTATCACACATGATGAAAATATTGCACTCCAGTGTGACAGGATTCTGACACTCTCTGACGGAAAGATAACTCGGGATGTGATGACAGGACAGGGGGCTTGATATTATGTTTTCTTGGTTTTTAGCGAAAAAATATATCTTTCAGCAGAAACGGCATTCGATTCTGACAATATGCAGTATCATGACCGCTCTTGCTCTGATGACGGCTTTATTCACATTGTTTTCGACCTTGCTTTCCTGTATGCATGATGTCACTTATGATAATGCTCCGTATCATTATAAAATTACAAATCTCACCAAAGACAAAGCAGAATCGCTTTTAGAGTTATCAGAATTTGACTGTAATCTGGTAATAGAAAAAGATTATACATGCAGTGTAGAATTATTATTAAAAAATTATACAGAATATGATTATGCTTCTGATTTGGATAATTACTGGAAAAATTATGAAATTGACCCTGAAAAGCAGATAGAAACCAATCGTCTGCTTATCATGCTGGATGTCAAAGACTTGCAGGCTCGTGCCGAATTTGCTCAGGTTTTTGCTATTTTCTATGTTTTTGTCATTTTTTTGGCCTTGCTGCTCCGGCTCGTGATTGATACAGCTTTTGAAATTTCCTCTAAAGAACGGGAACGGCAGTTTGGAATCTTGCAGTCATTAGGGGCGACACCGGAACAGATTGTAAAAATTATCACCTGTGAGGGTTTATATCTGTCCTGTATCGGTGTGCCCTTGGGAGCACTCACCGGAATCGGCTTGGGATTTCTCTCATTTCAGGCGATTCTTTCGAGTGGAATTGCAAAGGCCTATCTGCATGAGGGACAGGAAACCCTGCTGCATTATCATATTGATATCTTATTATTAATTATCGCTGTGATTACTGGTCTTGCGTGGGTGTTATTCTCAGCCTATGGCACAGGAATGCGAGTTATCAAAATGACACCGATTCAGGCAATCAGCGGAAGAAGCAAGCAGATTCAGAAAGTCCGGAAATTTTCCCTGTTTGGTCTGCTGTTCGGCTGGAAAGGCCGTCTTGCTTCAAGAAACAATCATCGTCAGCCGAAAAGATTTTTAATTACAGTATTATCGCTCACACTCTCAATGGTCTTATTTGCCTCTGTCTCTGTAATTACAGACAAATCCAAAATTGCTGTTGACAGAATATTCAAGGAACTCTACGGCGAATTTTATTATGATATCGCACTGGAAACAAAATCAGGTGTCAGCGTAGAAAAATATCTGAATGCTATGAAGCAGATAGAGGCCTCGCCATATTTTGCAAATTTCTGTTATGGGGTTCACATAGTCGGTTTCAATGAAAAAAACGTGATTTTTGTTAGCTATATCAATGAAAACCAATATCAGCAGACTTTTGAAAAAAAACCGCCCGTTTCCTATCAGGAATTAAAAGATTCCGGAAAATATCTCTATGCTTCTTCCATTCCGCTTGAAGGCGACAGCTTAATACTCGAATCGATTTTCAAAAACGGCGAGAAAAAAGAAATTTCTCTGGAATATGCGATTATAGAAAAAACAGGCATTCCGCCGGCAGAGGCACAATATATTAGTAAAGATTATCTAAAAAATTACATCTGGCTGTATGCACCGATTGAATTATATCTCGACAGTGCGAAAAATCTCTATGATATTCAAAATTATTCAGGAGATTTCACTGTTCTGCTGAACGATACCAAAGACCATGACAAGGCTCTGGAATTTCTGTATTCTCTGGATATTGCCAATCCGGAATATACAACAGATATTTACCAGATGCATTATCAGGCAGATACCATGCTTTCTGCTGTCAGAATCGCTCTGAACTGTCTGAATATCATGTTTATTCTTATCGCTGTCATTAACATGATTAATATTATTTCCACAGGGATTATCAACAGAAAGTCAGAAATTGCCTCTCTCCAGAGCCTCGGCCTGACGACAGGGCAGCTCTACGGCATAACTTGTATTGAATGCTCTCAGTATGCCCTGACTTCCGGCATACTGGCGATTAGCCTGACAGAAGGCTTGCTGCTTCTGACAGCAGAATTTTTAAAAACTTTTGAAGTCTATGAAGATGATGGCAGTGTTCTGAATCCTATGAATAATATTATTAATTATTCCGAACCGATTCCGAATCTCCTGCTTGCGATGGCTTTCGCCTTTGTGATTGCCTTTCTGGCTTCTCTGATACCGCTCAAATCCATGCAGAAAACGCCTCTTACTGAAAGAATGCATTCCGTAGATTAAAAAAACTTGCAATTCCCCCTAATCTGTAGTATAATAATACTAACTACAGATTAGGGGGAATTTTTTATGAAACATAAAATCCTGACATTCTGCAAGGCACAGCCTGTATTAGTAATTGCATTTGTACTGGCTGTTCTGACGATGTTCCTGATTCCGCCGGATAAGCAATATCTGGAATACTGTAATTTCACCGTTCTGATTGAATTATTTTCCCTGATGATAGCCGTAGCCGGTCTCCGGAACGCTGGTATTTTCGATGTCATGACTGAATTTCTGCTCCGCAAAGCCGGAACAGTCAGAAAATTAGCTGTTTTATTGATTCTGCTATGCTTTTTTTCTGCCATGCTGGTTACGAATGATGTTGCCTTGCTGACATTCGTCCCTCTGACACTTCTGTTATTCCAAAATATTCCGGAGGAAAAATCTAAAATCTTTACCATTGTACTGGAAACGGTTTCGGCGAATATGGGCAGTATGCTGACTCCTGTCGGCAATCCGCAGAATCTGTATCTTTATGATACTTATCATCTGACAGCAGGACAGTTTATCCGCACCATGCTGCCGTCTGGTCTGTGCAGTCTGGTGATGCTGGTACTCTTTACCTTCCTGCTTCCGGTGCAGGAATGTGAAGCTGCTTCCGGACAGGCAAAAATTTCTAAAAAGCCGGCAGTTATTTACAGTATTTTATTTCTTTTCTGTCTGCTGACGGTCTTTCATATCATTCCGGACTGGCTCTGCCTGCTGGTGACAATTCTCTTACTCCTCATCACAGACAAAACTTTATTCAAAAAGGTGGATTATGCCTTGTTAGGTTCTTTCCTGTGTTTTTTTGTCTTTGTCGGAAACATGGCAAGAATCGAAGCAGTCCGGTCATTTTTCTCTGCTGTCCTGAACGGGCATGAAGTTATCGTTTCTGTTCTTCTGTCACAGATAATCAGTAATGTTCCTGCTTCGGTGATGCTTTCCGGATTCACAGACAACGGAACAGCTTTGTTATTAGGTGTCAATCTGGGCGGACTGGGTACACTGATAGCCTCTATGGCGAGCCTGATTTCCTATCAGTGCTACCGAACCGACAAAAAAGCACAGCCTTTCCGGTATCTGCTGACTTTTACCGGAATCAGTCTTATTATGCTTTCAGTATTACTCGGAATCTATTTTCTTCTGCCGAATCCTGTCGGATAAGCTGTTGACAACTGCTGTATTTTGTGATAAAATATAGAAGTATGCTATTATTTTTCACAAAAAGGAGTTTTTAAATTATATTATGTCAACACTGAAAGATACAAAACTTGGCCAGACTGTAAAAGTTCTCCGGATTCAGGGTGAAGGTGCTCTCCGTCAGCATTTTCTGGATATGGGTATTATCCCCGATACAGAAGTGACACCTGTCAAATACGCACCAATGGGCGACCCTTTACAGCTCCGCCTCAGAGGGTATGAATTAACGCTCCGGCTTGCTGATGCCGAACAGATTGAGGTCTGTCCCGTGAAAGAATCTCTGCACTCGCCGTATCAGAAAACCAAAACCAAAACCGAACACCCCGGACTCGGCGAGGGAGGCCGTTTTCATCCGAAAGGCTCAGGCACACCCCTGCCAGACGGAACAGTCATGAAATTTGCACTTGTCGGCAATCAGAACAGCGGAAAAACAACGCTTTTCAACCGTCTGACCGGCTCAAAACAGCATGTCGGCAACTTTCCCGGAGTGACTGTTGACCGCAAAGACGGAGAAATCAAAAATCATCCTGATACGATTATTACAGATTTACCCGGTATTTACTCCATGTCCCCTTATAGCAGTGAAGAACTTGTTTCCCGTGATTTTGTCCTTCAGGAAAAACCACATGCTATTATTAATATTCTGGATTCGACCAATATCGAAAGAAATCTGTATCTCACAATGCAATTGCTGGAGATGCAGATTCCTGTTGTGGTTGCCCTGAATATGATGGACGAGCTTACAGCCAACGGCGGCGGTATCGATGTCAATTCGATGGAACAACGTTTAGGTGTGCCTGTTGTGCCGATTTCTGCTGCCAAAAATGAAGGCATTGAAGAACTGATTGAACATGCTATGCACATTGCCTATTATCAGGAAAAACCACTCAGGCAGGATTTTTGCAGAAAAAATCAGAACGGCGGGGCGGTTCACAGGTGTCTGCATGGTATCAGCCATCTGATTGAAGACCACGCTGAACAGGCTGGCTTGCCTGTCCGGTTTGCAGCCTCCAAAGTTATCGAAGGTGATGAGAAAATTATTTCTCAGCTTGCTCTTGACCAGAATGAACAGGAAATGATGGAGCATATTGTTCTCCAGATGGAAAAAGAACGTGGACTTGACCGCAGTGCTGCCATTGCTGATATGCGTTTTGATTTTATTCAGAATCTCTGTGCAGATACTGTCAAGAAACCTGCTGAAAGCAAAGAATCTATCCGGAGCAGGAAAATAGACAGTTTCCTGACCGGAAAATATACCGCCATTCCGGCTTTTATCGGCATTATGTTTCTGGTATTCTACCTGACTTTTAATCTGATTGGTGCATGGCTGCAAGAGCTTCTGGAATCCGGCATTGATTCCCTGACCAATTTAGCAGATACGGCTCTGACCAATGCCGGAGCAAATCCGGTTCTGCAAAGCCTGATTATCAAAGGGATTTTTGCCGGAGTCGGAAGTGTTCTGAGTTTTCTGCCGATTATTATTATCATGTTCTTTTTCCTGTCACTTCTGGAAGACAGCGGATATTTAGCAAGAGTTGCTTTTTTCATGGACAAGCTGTTAAGGAAAATCGGCCTGTCCGGCCGCAGTGTTGTTCCGATGCTGATAGGCTTCGGGTGCAGTGTTCCGGCAGTCATGTCAACACGTACCCTCCCCAGTGAACGTGACAGAAAAATGACAATTCTTCTCACGCCATTCATGAACTGTACTGCAAAAATACCTATTTATGGATTTTTTATCAATGCATTCTTCCCGAAATACAGCGGCTTGATTATGGTTGGTCTGTATCTGCTGGGAATTCTGACCGGAATTATAATTGCCTGTCTGTATAAAGAAACACTGTTCCGTGGTGAGGCAGTACCGTTTGTAATGGAACTGCCAAATTACAGACTGCCGGATGCCAAGAGCGTCTGTCAGTTATTATGGGAAAAAGCAAAAGATTTCTTACAAAGAGCCTTTTCTGTGATACTAATTGCAACAGTTGTGATATGGTTCTTACAGAATTTCGATATGCATCTGAGTATGACAGAAAATCCGGAGAACAGTATTCTTGCATTAGCATCCGGAATTTTTGTGCCTGTGATGAAACCTGCCGGACTTGGTGACTGGCGAATTTCAGTCGCACTTATCAGTGGTTTTATGGCAAAAGAATCTGTCGTTTCGACTTTGGAAGTATTGTTTGAAAACGGGGCTGCTTCGGCAATGACAGCAGCATCTGCCGCAGCATTGCTTGTATTTTCCCTGATATATACCCCCTGTGTTGCAGCAATTGCCGCTATTCGTAGAGAACTTGGAAATAAATGGGCTTTCAGCGTGGTAGCATGGCAGTGTATCCTTGCATGGATAATGGCCGTTCTGACATATACTATCTGTATGTTGATAGGAGTGTGATTTTCTATGATTGATATTATTTTAATTCTTCTCCTCTCTATTGCCATAATTCTGGCTGTCCGGAAGATTATCCGTGATAAGAAGCAAGGGAAATCCTGTTCCTGCGGGAGTTGTTCCGGTTGCAGCTGCTGTCAGAAAAAAGAAAAATAAATAAAAAAGGAGACCTCCGCAGAGCATTTCTGCGGAGGTCTGTTCAGAAATTAAGAAGATGAAAAGATGAGGAGCAGTAAATTTCTTATCATACTTCCGGAAGTGAAGTCAGCAGACCAACAATAAATTTCATAACGCTGAGAGAATCTCCGGAATCTATACCGCCATTCTGGTTTACATCAGCATTGGCTTTCTGCTGAGGATTAAGGGATTCTTTGCCGAGTACAGTTCTGTTCAGGGCGATAACGTCCAGAATATTCACTTTATCGTCCAGATTCACATCACCATATTTCACCTCTGTTACCTGAGGCTGTGTTTCAGTTTGTGTTTCAGTTTTCTGAGTTTCTGTGGGCTGCGTTTCAGTTTGTGTTTCAGTTTTCTGAGTTTCTGTGGGCTGCGTTTCGGTTTTCTGGGTTTCTGTGGGCTGCGTTTCGGTTTTCTGAGTTTCTGTGGGCTGCGTTTCGGTTTTCTGAGTTTCTGTGGGCTGTGTTTCGGTTTTCTGAGTTTCTGTGGGCTGTGTTTCAGTCGGTTCGGGAGTGGTTACAGTAGTTTCCGGTGTTGTAGTTGTAGTCGTTATTGTAGTGGTTGTAGAAGTAGTAGTCGTTGTTATAGTTGTTGTAGCGATAGTTGTAGTAGTTGTTTCGATTACCGGCACTGCTCCGGCGATAGCTGTACCAGCTTTTGCAATAACAAAATCGTCCAGATAAATATTATTCACTGCTCCGGTAGTTTCTACATAAAGAACCAGATTGGACGCTCCTTCCGGAATTGTATACTTCTGATTAGCAAGCTGTCCCCACTGTCCTTTCGGGATTTCTGCTCTGGCAACAGAGGAGAAATGCGTTTCACCGTCTGCACCTTTGTACTGAAGGGTTAATGCAAATGTATCCAAAGCATTGTCACCATCAAGATAAGCTGTATTTACACTGAAACTGTAAGTATTTCCAGCTTTGAATGTATTGGAATCCAAAGCAATTTCTGCACCGTTCCATGTTTTTTCACGGTTCTGGACAATCAGGGCTTCTTTTCCTTCATAGGGCTGTCTGCCGCTCAGAGAAACATCTGTACCGCCGTGGCCTTTGAAATCACCCACACCGTTCTCAAATGTTTCATGAATATAGTATCCTTTTTCATCAGGCTGAATTTCAACAGGAGTATCCGGTCCACTCGGCTGTGAAGAAGCTGTACCATCTGTAGAAATAATGAAAGTAGAAACGCTCTGTGCCGGAAGCTGTGCCCAGAAGGAAGAACCAGTATATTCCAGATTTTCTGTCAGAGCTAAATTTTCACTGCCTGTAGTGCGGTATCTGTCGATATCTGTGATTTTTTCGCCTTTGGACAGGCTGAACTGCTGGGCATAGCCGTTATCACTCTTATTGACAGCAACAATTGTTACCTGATTTTTACTGTTCTTATATGCTGAAATATAGACATTTTTTTCAGGAGATTCCGTTGCATTGATTCTGACATCACCGGGGCGGACAAATTTGGAATACTGTGCCATACAGTAGCCACGTTTGGAAATCTGGCCGTTTTCTTTCAGCAGACCATAACTTCTGCGGATATACCACCATACATAAGCGTTCAGATTGCCTACAACAACACCATTATGAATATTTTCAGAAACTGAAAGTGCTTCCGGCCATCTGTCAGCAGAATCAGCATCACTGTTCGGAACATAGACTTCTGTCATCCAGATTTCTTTCCCTGAATTTTCCAGAGCAGGGAAATCCATCCAGTCACGGGGTGTGCCATAAAAATGTGTACCGAACAAGTCGACATTATTGAAAGCCTGCTGATTGCTTAAAATAGAATTATAAATATCCTTACGATACTGAAAGCTTTCCGGAGACATCAGCTTGGCATGTGTACCGGCTGTAACAGCTTTTCCGTAGTTAGCAATAAAGCTTGTCAGTTCCTGCGGACTCCAGTAAGTCCATTCCGCAGCATAGTCAGGTTCATTCTGTACAGAGATAGAATATAAATTAATTCCCTGCCCTTCCATGTATTTGACGAAATTATTCAAATGCTTGGCATAATCTGCCGATTTGGATTTATCCAGCTGGTATTTACCGCCTTTGATAGTATTGTCACCGTTGAATCGCATCGAAGCCGGCGGATTCCAAGGTGTAGCGAAGATAGTCGCACCCATTTTCTGAGCATATTTTGCAGTCGGCACAGCATTTTTCCAAGCATTGGAATCATCACTGCAATAGATTCTGAGTACTGTCAGACCCAGCTCATCTTTTCCGTTTCCGAATGCTTTTTGTCTCTGTGCATCAGTCATATCGCCCTGAGAAATCCAATCTGGCAGGTTAATACCGCCGAATCCTCGGATTTTCTGATAAGTTACCGAAGTGTCTACATTGCAGACACTTGCAGCATTTGCCGGAAAGACAGCACTGATGCTTAACAGCATTGCCGCTGCGGAGATAGCGGCTGTAATTTTCAAAAAATGTTTCATGAAAAACGCTCCTTTTCATCTTAATTTTTTTAATTTCTGAATAATTCATGAACTATTCATGTAAATTTTATTAATTTTATAACTTTCTGTATAATCATAGGATAGGGGGAATGGGGTATCAAAATCCCTTTTGACACCCCGGTTCTTAACCGGATAAATCCGATTTCAGAAAGATGTATGAAAAAAATGTTGCCTTCTAAATTTAGGGGGAATGTGGGGTATCAGGGTTCTGATACCCCAGATGTATGAAAAAAATGTTATCTGCATTCTGTATTTAGTATCTGTCGCTCTCTGTTCTGTCTGTAATTCTATGATACCAGATTTTCCGGATTCCAGCAACTGTTTTTTTGCAGAAAAGGTGGACAAAATGCACGACTTATGAATATTTTATTAATATTTTTAAATTTCTGTGATTTGATACAGTCTGATTTCAAATTCCGCTCCGTGCGGAGTGGCATTTCTGACCTGTAAACTGCCGTTCTGTGAAGCGATAATCTTTCTTGCAAAGGCCAGTCCGATGCCGAATCCGGTTTTAGAAAGCTCTGTTCCACGGTAAAACCGCTCGAAAATATGTGGAATGGCTTCTTCCGGAATGCCGTTTCCGGAATCTGTGATGATAATTCCGGTATAAATGGCATTCTGACTGACCTGAATCTGAATCCTGCCGTATTCTGGTGTATGTTCCATGCAGTTTTTCAGAATATTCAGAATCGCTTCTGTAAGATATAATTTATCTCCTGTGAGCATACTGTTTTCCGGAATTGTTTGCAGGATTTCAACATTTTTCAAATCCAGAGAAATGGCAATCGGTTCAACAGCAGCAGCAATCAACTCACTGACAGAAAATGTATTTATCCGGAACTGTACTGCTCCGGCCTCCAGACGGGATAATTTCAGAAGCGTTTCAATCTGCCATTGCATCTGCGAGAGAAGTTTCAGAATTTCCTGAATTTTACAGATTCTCTCCTGACGGGAAAGTTCCTGATTTCGCAGAGCCGGCACTAACAGCATAATGCTTGTAAGAGGGGTTCTTAACTGATGGGAAATATCTTCCAGAGATTCTTTCATGAATTTCTTATCCTGAAGCAGTTCTGCATTCTGTTCTCTGAGCCGGATTGTCATTTTATAAATTTCAGAAGCTAAAATACTGAATTCGCCCTCCTGAAATTCCTCAAATCTGACAGAATCCTTTCCGTTCAGAATAGCATCTATCTTGTCACAGAGCTGTAAAATCTGGGTTTTCTGTCTTTTTCGTTTCTGATAAAAATACAGACAACAGAGCAAAATCCCCAGCAGCATTCCGGAAAGAAATAATAAAATAAATTTTATCATGCTTCCACAGCCTTATAGCCCAGCCCTCTGACAGTCCGGATAATTTGGGGATTCTGAGGGTCGTCCTCAATCTTGTCCCGAAGGCGTTTCATATAGACATTCAGCGTATTATCACCGATAAACTCTCTGGAAACTGTCCAAAGTTCATCAGCGATTCTGTCACGGGTAATCAGCTGCCCCTGATTGGATAAAAATAATAATAACAGTCTGTATTCCAGAGCAGATAAAAAAATTTCCTGCTGCTCTTTCATTACCAGAGCTTTTAAGGGGTCAAGCGTAATATTCTGACAACGCAGAATTTTTGGTGCAGAATGTCGTTTCATCACGTTCCGGATTCTTGCAGAAAGTTCTCTCGGCCGGAACGGCTTGCTGATATAGTCATCTGCTCCGACATCGAATCCGGCAACAGTACAGGCTTCATCTGCCGAAGCAGTCAGAAAAATCACAGGAATTTCAGATTCTCCCTTTATTGCGGAACAGATTGAAAATCCGTTTCCGTCCGCAAGTGAGATATCCAGCAGAACACAGTCCGGAGCGGATTCATGAAAAAGCCGCAGCCCTTGTTTCTGACCGTTAGCCCTTCGGACAATATAGCCGTCTGATTGCAGATAAGCAGAAAGGGTTTCTGCAATCGTATCATCATCTTCGATTAATAAAATATCAGGCATAATAAATTCTTCTTTCTGATTTTAATTTATTTTTATTATAGCATATAATTTATACAAAGTCAATCAAAATGCTTGACTTTTTTTAGGCTTTATGTTATAATAAAATAAAAAATTCAGGAGGTTTTTCTTATTATGAGTAAAATTAACGATTTTCTGACAGAGGCTGGTACGTTCTTTCTTGCAACTGTTGACGGTACACAGCCGAAACTCCGTCCGCTTGGACTGCATTTCGAGCTGAATGACAAAGTTTGTTTCGGTGTTGGTAAATTCAAAGCTGTTTACAAACAGATGCAGGCCAACCCGAAAGTAGAAATTGTTGCCTGCAAACCAGACGGCCACTGGCTTCGCTACACCGGCACAGCTGTATTTGATGACGGACCGGAATATACAGAAAAAGCATTTGAGACAATGCCACAGCTTCGGGAAATCTATACAGATACCAGCATAATGGGTGTATTTCATATCGAGAATGCAACTGCTGTCGAGATTCCCATGATGGGCGAAGGCGAAAATTTATTATAATCAAAAATCCCCTGCCTGAACAGCAGGGGATATGTATTTCATCAAGTCGTTTCCGGCATTTTTTCCTTGATATATTTTTCTACAAACTGTTCCATAGGAATCGGCTTCGAGTAGAAATAGCCCTGCATACTGTTGATACCATATTTCTTGAGAAAATCACGCATCTGAGCGGTTTCTACTCCCTCTACACAGACTTCTGCCGAAAAGGCATCCGCCAGATTAGAAATAAATTTAACAGTATTCTGGTCAGAAGCACTCTTCTCCACGTTCTTGACATATTCCCTGTCGATTTTGACTGTATCCACAGGCAGTTCACGCAGAATCCCCAGCGAGGAAAACCCTGTGCCGAAATCATCCAGAGCCACCCGAATCCCATGTTCCCGAAATGTCTTGAACATCTTTTTCAGCAGAGTAATATCTAATAATCTGCAACGCTCTGTAATTTCAAGACAAAGATTCTCAGGCGGAAAGCCTGTCTGTTCCAGAAGCTGGAGTACTGTTTCGACAAAATCGCTTTGTTCCAGCTGTGCATAAGATAAATTGACATTCATGATAAAATTCGGATATTTTTCCAGCATAAGCTTACCATCTTCCATAGCCTGCTGGAGAATCCATTTGCCAAGTTCAGGAAACAGAGGGTCCTGCTCCAGAACCGGAATAAACTGAATCGGCGGAATTGAACCATATAAATCATTTTTCCACCGAATCAGGGCTTCCATGCCTTTGAGCATTTCAGTATCTGCATCCATAATAGGCTGATAACACAGATAAAAGCCTTTGCAGTTTTCAGAAACACTATTCCGGATAGTATTTAATTTTTCAATCAGCATTCTGTTGTCATCTGTAAGTTCATCCACAAAAACGACAGGTTCGCCAAGTCGTCTGTTTTTGGATTCGTAATACACATATTTCAGGCAGGAATATACAGTTTCCTTGCTGATATCAAAGCTGTCAATACGGACAATGCCGGCATTGAGAGAAACGCTGATATGTTCGCCATTGACATAGAATTCATGAGAAACTTCTTTTTTCAGTTTTTTATAAATATCAGCAATTTCTTCCGGTGTGAGGGTATGGCTGATAATAGCAAATTTTGTCCCGTCCATACGGTAGAGAGCCCCCCTGTTGGCAAATTCATCTTTCAGGAGCATATTCAATTTCTGCAATACCTGATTTCCGAATGTATAACCATAGATATCATTGATATCTGAAAAGCTGCTGATGCCTACCAGCAGGACAGTATGATTCTCCCGTTTGCGGAAAATCATTTCCAAATCATCAAAAAAGCCATATAAACTTCTCAGACCTGTTACAGCATCTATATAGCTCATCAAACCGTGATTTTTGATAATCCCTCCGAAAAAATCAGGTTCGCCGTTTCCGTCACGGATAACCACTCCCCGACAGGTACACACGGCATATGTACCATCACATGCCTTGGCTCTGTACTGCATATCGTGGCTGGCATCTGCTCCGGAGAAAATATTTTCAATACTTTTGTGATAGTTTTTTCTGTCTTCTGGATGAATATGTTCTTCCCAGATAGTACCAGCGTGCTGCATATAAATATCCGGCAGATTAAAAAAATCTACTGCACTCTGTGACCAGCGGGAATAATCTTCTTTCATATCGCACAAGTAAACATAACTGCCATCTGCAATGATACTGAACGCCTCGAATAGTTCGTTTAATTTCTGGAGTCTTTCTTTCTTCATCTCTTATTCCTCCTTTTCCGATTGCAGTTTGTGTTATAAAATTATGACTCTGTTCTTACCGGATTCTTTTGCCTGATAAAGTGCCTTGTCTACACGGATACAGATAGCATCGCTGTCCTCATCCGGAAGCAGGGCGGTCACACCGACACTGATTGTTCTGTGTCCGACATTGTTTTTAAACTCAATTGCTTCAAAATCCTTCCGGATTTTCTCGGCTGTTTCGATAACATATTCCAGAGGATAGGGCATCAGCACCATAAATTCTTCCCCGCCCCATCTGCCGGCACAGGCATCGATATTATATTTCTGTATACCGTCTTTCAATAATCCTGATAAGCCAATAATTACATTATCGCCTTCTTTATGACCATAAGTATCATTTACCTGCTTGAAATTATCAATATCCAGCATAATCAGACAGAACGGCTGTTCCGGATGTTTTTTATGATGATGAATCTGTTCTTTAATGCGTCTTTCTGTTTCCCGTCTGTTATACAGCTGTGTCAGGCCATCAGAAACTGCCATGTATTCCAGTTTCTGATTAGCTTCTTCCAGTTCTTCCGTAGCAGCCTCAATAAAAGTCGCCAGACGGTTAATCATAGAAACTTTGCCGGAAAACTGTTCTTCATGCATTTCAAAATTTGTAACATCATTTTCATCCGGCATTCCTTCACGGAAGCCGATAACCACCAGTGTCACATTATGCTGATTTACAAATCTGCCTGTTCTTAAAAATTCACCGGAAGTATAAAATCCGGAAGTCGGGGCGATAGACTGAAACGGCAGTGTTTCCTTGCTGATTTCATCCATTCCCCAGAATGTACGTCTTGCGGCACAGGAATAGACTCTGATTGCTTCAGGATGGAATTTCTGAATCTCCTGTCCGCTCAGGCGGATACGTTCAAGAATTGTCCAAGGGTCACCATAAGCCATACGGGCGATTACATTTTCGTCCACATCTGATGTCATGACCAGAGAGCCGTCCGGATTGCTTGCCACCGGAGCACGGAGAATATTCATTCCATGATGCTCATAGAAGAACGGAAATTCCAGTGTATTTGTAAAGAAATGCGAATCGTTTCGGATATTCAGGTATTTATAATACACATCATAAGCCGGTTTTCCGTCAAGTTCATATAAAATACTGCCTTCAGAGCGTGTCACAAGGAATTTTTTCCCGAGGGGTTTCCAGCCGGTGACATGCATAGTAGTGACATAGAAATCCTCGCCGCCTATCAGCAGAAAGACGACAGCTGCTGTAGAATATTCGCCGTTTTTAGAAAAAATACAAGCTTCGTTGTTCATATCCGAGCTGAATGCACCGCCTCCGAATATACTGATATGCACAGGCAATTTTCCCAGTTCTTCGCAGAAGCCTGTCATAGACAGACCACGGATAGTCACCAGCATTTCGACCGCTTTCACCCAAGGCCTTTCTTTAATATATTCCGAGAGTTTCTGAACAGTCTGTACTGCATTTTCAGCATTCAGCGGCATCTGAATCAGTTCTGCCTTAGTAGAGGGGTATTCCATAATTGTACAGATAATTACAATATCTGTTTCTACATGTCCGTTTATAATATTGCCGTTGGAAGAACTTCCCATATACAGAGCATCCGGCAATTCTGTCTGGATAGTATCACAGATAGTATTCAAAATCTTTTTGTCGAGTGTTTCTGAGAACACACAAAACACAATACTGGAAGTAATCCGGCTCTTTTCCCACTGACGGATTTTAATCAGTTCATTTCTGAGCTGTTTTTGATTTTGATAAGTAAACTGAAATTGTTTCATACTGTCACGTCCTTAGCATGTAAATATAGAAAATTATCTCTTTTTATTATAGCATGTATCTGTTAAAAAGTCAATCTAACTATGCATTTTTAGCTGTAACATAAAAAAATAATATATTTTTTTGTTCAAAATGACGAAAAAATAAAATTATTTTAAAAACTGTCATTTTTTCATCGGCTGTATTGTATATACAATGAAAAAGAAAATGCAGAAAGAAGGTTTTATATCATGCTGCTGTTAAATGATATCTCCCCTGCCAAATCTGATATACATGAACTCGGGAAAAAACAGATTCACATGACAGGTATTTCCTATGCTGTTGTGGATAAATACAAAGACATGATTTACCGCACAGCTCTGACTATGACCCGCAGTCATGCCGATGCCGAAGATATTATGCAGAATGTATTTTTCAAATATTTTCGTCTTTCACCGGCATTCGGCAGCGAATCACATGAAAAAGCATGGTTTCTCCGTGTGACTATCAACGAAAGCAAAAATTTATTAAAAAGTTTCTGGAAATCCCGCCGGCTGGATGCTGACTTGTCCGGTTTTGCCCAGTATCCTGAAAAAAATATACAAAAATCTCCCGTGCTGGAAGCAGTCATGCATCTGCCGGAAAAATATCGTATTGCTGTCTATCTCTATTATTATGAAAATTACTCTGTCAAAGAAATTGCCGGTATGACAGGCCGTTCAGAAGCAGCAGTTGCACAGCATTTATCCAGAGGCCGGAACAAACTCCGGAAAGCTCTTTCCAATCTCAAAAAGGAGGGTTTACTATGAAATCAAATCTCAGAAAAGAAATCAAACAGGCTTATGATACTGTCCATGCACCGGAAGAAGCTGTTGAAAAACTTAAACAGGAATTATATCTTAAAGATTTTCAGGATTTTACAGAATCCCCAGAAGAAACGGTTACAGAACACACCGGACTCCGCCGCTATGCCGGATTTATTGCAGCAGCTGCTGTGCTGGGTCTGGTTGTCGGCCTCTCAATACAAAGTATATCCGACTGTCAGAATGAAGAAATTCTTCAGCCGGCAGCCACTGTTCCTGTTCAGGTCACTGTTTCTGAATCTACAGAACCTACAAGTGAAACTGCTCCCGATGCATAATTTTCAGAAATCCGGATATGCTATTCCTGACAGAATTTCAAAAACGTTCTGTCAGAACAGGAGAAAAATCATCATGAGTAAGAAAAAGAAAAAATCCTTGCAGACCTCTGCACCAGAAAACAAGCCTGATTCTGAACAAAATCATGCTGAATAAACGGACGAATCCCCCTGTATTTTTCATACAGGGGGATTGCCATGAAAGGTAGAGGAAAAAATGAGTTTCAATATTTAAGAAAGCAAACGGAAACGTTTCTGTTCGCCGACTGTATCTGTAAACATCGCTTTTGGTCTTGCCCAGACAGAACCATCTGCATCACTCTGATAAATTACAAATTCTTCAAGCGTTTCGCTGTGTGTCGCAATTGCAGTTACTGTATAAATACCGCCTTTAAAATGCTCATATTTCTGTCCTGCCTGTACTTCAACAGGGGCTTCAACAGGAACCGGCTTCGGTTCTGGCTGGATATTGACAATATCATCATGCACAATAATCATAGAAGAATGGGGTTCAAGATGGATTCTTGCCTGCCCGTTTTCTACATGAACCGGCTTTCCGTTCAGAACATCCACCAAAGCACCATACTGTGTGCCGAACTGCATATCATATGCATTATCATCCAGATTCAAAGCAACATAAACACTCTGGCCGTCTAATTCTTTTGCAAACAGAAGTTGTCTGTTAGTAATCTGATAGCGGTTATAATTTCCGGTACGCAGAGCCGGATATGCTCTGTAGATTCTGCCGAGCTTGACAATATGCTGATAGAGTGCCATGTTTTCATTTTTCATGTCTTCCAGATTCAGGCATGGTCTCATAGGAGAATCATCCCAGCCGTCACGCTTTGCACCACGGATGCCGTATTCACTGCCATAATAAATAGAAGGAATACCCGGCATGGTATACAGAAGTGTATAACAAGTATTAAGATATTCTGACCTTTCAAGTTTGCTTGCCAAGCGGTCAACGTCATGATTGTCCACAAAATTATAGAGTTTCAGATTTCTGTAAATACCACCGTTTGCACCGGACTGACGGTTAATAGAATAATCTATTTCATAATAATTTTTAGAATTATGAGAAGACCAGATACCCTTGTAGCATTCGTAATTGGTCACAGAATCAAGCATTTCCGGATTTGCCCATCTGTTATAGTCACCATGAATAATTTCACCCATGAGCCAGAATTCAGGATTTTTGCTTTTACAGAAAGTCCGGATTCTCTTAAAGAAATTAAAATCAATACAGTCAGCAGCATCGAATCTGATACCATCAATTTTAAATTCATCCATCCAATAGCCGACAGCATCCAGTAAATAATCACATACTTCCGGATTCTGGAGGTTTAATTTTACTAAATTATAATGTCCGTTCCAGCCTTCATACCAGAAGGGGTCGCCGCAGGGCGATTGTCCGCCGAAATTAAGATTCTGAAACCAGCCGCAATATCTGGAGCTCTGCCCTTTTTCCTGAATATCCGTGAAAGCAAAAAACTTTCTGCCGACATGATTAAACACACCATCCAAAATGACATGAATGCCATTTTTATGCAATTCTTCGCAGATATGCTTAAACATCTCATTTGTACCAAGACGGCGGTCAATCATTTTATAATCTGTTGTATCATAACCATGAGAAACAGATTCAAAAATCGGGCTGAAATAAACAGCATCGATATTCATTTCAAGCAGATGGGGAATCCAGTCAAGGACTTTTTCGAGCCTGTTGACAGGTTCGCCGCCTTGGTTCTCGGCCGGTGCTCCGCAGAAGCCCATAGGAAAGATGTGATAGATAATTGCATTTTCGTACCAGTTCATGAAAAAAACTCCTTCTCTTATTTTTTAAATTTTATAGTTT
>CADBOP010000219.1 GCA_902796255.1 uncultured Ruminococcus sp. | reverse complement strand
TATATACACTCGTTGATAAATTCGTCAAGACACTGACACCTATTACATTTGTAGAAATGGATGATAAAGTCGACCAGGAAGAAATCTCTGAGGGTGCGGATTATATCATTGATGAAAAAGCCAAAACAGCAACTATTACAAAGCAGGGTGTGGAAAAGGTAGAAAAGCATTTCCATGTTGACAACTTGATGGCACAGGAGAACCTGACACTTCTGCATCATATCAATCAGGCTTTGAAAGCTGTCGGCATTATGAAAAAAGATATTGATTATATCGTTGAAGATGATGAAGTTGTGATTGTCGATGAATTTACAGGCCGTAAAATGCTCGGACGGCGTTTCAATGACGGTCTGCATCAGGCAATTGAAGCCAAAGAAGGCGTAAAAGTACAGCGTGAATCAAAAACACTTGCGACTATTACATTCCAGAATTATTTCAGATTATATTCCAAACTCTCCGGTATGACTGGTACAGCTATGACCGAAGAAGACGAATTTAAAGAAATCTATAAATTAGACGTGATTGCTATCCCGACAAACAAGCCGGTACAGCGTATTGACCACCCCGACCAAGTATATCGTTCTGAAAAAGGCAAGTTCTTAGCCATTATTGAACAGATTGCCGAATGCAACAAAAAACAGCAGCCTGTTCTGGTTGGTACGGTTTCTATCGAAAAATCTGAATTATTGTCTGCCCTGCTGAAAAAACGTGGCATCAAGCACGAAGTTCTGAATGCAAAATATCATGCAAAAGAAGCAGAAATCGTTGCTCAGGCCGGAAAGCTGGGTGCTGTTACAATTGCAACTAACATGGCCGGCCGTGGTACAGATATTATCTTGGGCGGTAACGCAGAATTTACCTCCCGTGCAGAGCTGCGTAAACTCCAGAAAGAAAACGGCGAACAGCTCTATGATGATGCAATTATCAACGAAGCTATCGGCTTTGCAGATACAGATAATCAGGAAATTCTGGAAGCCCGTGAGGTTTACAGAAAACTCTATAAAAAATATGATGAGAAAGTCAAAGAAGCTGCTGTTGCTGTACGTGAAGCTGGTGGTCTGTTCATCATTGGTACAGAACGTCACGAATCCAGACGTATTGATAACCAGCTCCGTGGTCGTTCCGGCCGTCAGGGTGACCCTGGTGAAAGCCGTTTCTTCCTGTCTGTAGAAGATGACCTGATGAGAATCTTCGCCGGTGACAGAATGGAAGCTGTCATGAAATCTCTGAACGTAGAAGAAACACAGCCTATCGAAAGCAAATGGCTGACAAAAATTATCGCTTCTTCTCAGAAGAAAGTGGAAGGCAGAAACTTCAGCATCAGAAAGAATACTCTGAATTATGATGATGTTATGAACGCACAGCGTGAAATCATCTATAAGCAGAGAGCACAGGTGCTCAACGGAGAAGACCTGCATGAATCTATTCTCAGCATGATGGAAGAACTTGTCAAGAATATTACCAATCAGTATGTTGCAGAAGAAGAAGAACAGGATAACTGGAATCTTGTCGGCCTGAAAGATTATTTCTATGGCTGGCTGCTTGATGACGGAGATTTGGTGTTCTCTGAAGAAGAACTCCCCAAGCAGACAAAATCCAGTATTACTGATTTCCTGATTGATAAAATGAAAACTAAATATTCTGATAAAGAAAAACAGTATGGTGAAAAAATCATCCGTGAGCTGGAACGTGTAGTAATGCTCAGAGTAGTAGATACTAAATGGATGGCACATATCGATGATATGCAGGAACTCAAGAGAGGTATCAGCCTCAGAAGCTACGGTCAGAAAAACCCTGTTGTAGAATATCGTTATGAAGGTTTTGAAATGTTTGATGCTATGGTTGACAGTATCCGTGAAGAAACTGTCCGTATGCTGATGACAATCCAGATTCAGCAGCAGGAACAAGCCCCGCAGCGGCAGCAGGTTCTGAAACCGTATGCACCGAATGCAGGCAGTCCGGAAGCGAAAAAAGCAAATCTGAATAAAAATTAAGAGAAAACAGCTCTCTCCTGTATGGGAGAGGGCTGCTTCTGCCTGAAAGGAGGCGGAATATTTGGAATATCTCAATTTTGCGGAATTTTATGATACTCTCACAGAAAACGTGGAATATCCTAAACGTGCAGCAAGAATTGATTTTCTAATCAGAAAATATCTGCATACAGATACTGACGGTACTCTGCTGCTGGATTTGGCCTGCGGAAGCGGTTCACTCAGTGAAGAACTCGCAAAATTAAATTATGATGTCATCGGGGTTGATAATTCTCCGGCAATGCTGAACCAAGCTATGATGAAAAAATTAAAAAGCAATCTGCCGATTCAGTATCTTTGTCAGGACATGAAAGAACTGGACATGTTCGGGACGATTGATATTACTGTTTGTATGCTGGACAGTCTGAATCATCTGGAGAATCTGGAAGAAATCCGGCAGGTATTCCGGAAAGTGTCTCTGTTTGCACAGCCCGGCGGACTGTTTATTTTTGATATGAATACACTGTATAAGCATCATGAAATTCTAAATAATAAAATTTTTCTTTATGATACCGAACAGGTTTTCTGTACATGGGAAAACCGACTGAAAGGCGATACAGTAGAAATGCAGCTGACGTTCTTTGCTTATGATGAAGAATCCGGCAGTTATTACCGTTCTGACGAAGTGATTACAGAAACGGCTTATCCGGCGGATTTGATTGCTCAGGCTCTGAAAGAATCCGGTCTGAATTTATTGGCTGAATTTGATGCTGATAAAAATTTAGATATACCTGAAATTCTTGCTCCGGTTTCAGAAAATACAGAGAGAATTTTATTTATTGCCCAGAAACCGCTGATATAAGAGGGAGTGTCTATGGATGACAGCAAGAAATTAGCTGATTTTTCGAGTGAAATTGAAACAATTTTAGCAGCGTTTCTTTCTGCTGTTGCAGAAATTTTTCTGTTCAGCGGTGGTTTTAACATATGAACAATTCACAAATTTTCATTTATCCTGATAAGAAAGGAAAGATTTATATGAGTATTATCAAAAGAGCCATCTCTGCTGACGGCAGCGTTGTTGCTTCTGCTATCGATGCCACAGATATGGTAAATCAGATTGAAAAATTTCATCAGCCCTCGGCGGTCGTGACTGCCGCACTCGGACGGCTTGCAGTGGCGGCTTCCCTGATGGGATATAACCAGAAAAATGAAGACGATAAATTAACGCTCCGTATTGACGGAGACGGACAAATCGGCAGTATGATTGCTGTTGCTGACAGCCACGGAAATGTGAAATGCTGTGCCGATAATTATATTGTTGAAATTCCTCTGAATGACAAGAATAAACTGGATGTCGGCGGAGCAGTCGGAAACGGTACACTTTCTGTTATCAAGGACATGGGACTGAAAGAGCCTTATGTTGGTACAATTCCGTTAGTATCCGGCGAAATTGCTGAAGATATTGCCAGCTATTATGCAACAAGCGAACAGATTCCGACTGTGCTGAGTCTTGGAGTTCTGGTTGCACCAGATTTGAGCGTGAAACATGCCGGCGGCTTTCTGATTCAGCTTCTGCCGTTTGCAGATGAAGGCTGCATTCCGGTGCTGGAAAAAAATATTGCCTCCATGCCGAATATTACAAAAATGCTTGAAAATGGCATGAATGCTGAAGAAATTGTTCTGAAATGTCTGGACGGACTTGAACCGAATCTTCTGGATGAAGCAGAAGCCAATTATCTCTGCGACTGTTCCAGAGAAAGAACCTCCCGTGTGCTTATCAGTATCGGAAAAGAAGAATTACAGAAATTGGCC
The DNA here is from genome assembly GCA_902796255.1 of uncultured Ruminococcus sp. Lineage (GTDB taxonomy): Bacteria > Bacillota > Clostridia > Oscillospirales > Ruminococcaceae > UBA3855. Next base: position 6,555 of record CADBOP010000219.1, on the reverse strand, counting down.
GATACAAATGAAAATATTGAAGTCTGCTGTCATTTCTGCAATAAAAAATATCAGTTCACGCCAGAAGAAATTTTAAATTTAATTAAAAAATAATTTTATTTTAAAAATAAAAAAGTCCGGAACTTGCAATCCGGACTTTTTCTGTTTCTTTTTTTTAGTTTGCAACATAATTGATAGCAGACTGCGTGAAATTCTCACCGCCATAAGTATCTACAATTGTCATAGCAGATTTATCATACTGTACATCAACAACAAAGCCGCAGAAACCTGTATTATTTTTCAAATCAATGGCAACTTTGACAGTATCGCCCTGTTTTGCAGCAACACTTTCTACTTTCAGAGCAAACTCATTTTCCGGAAAATCTTCCTGTTTTTTGAGTTCTGTATTAACAGCCACTTCGCCGTTGATAATTTTAGGATTCAGTGAAACCAAATCCCAGCTTGCAATATCTGTCTGGGTGATAGTGATTGGATAGCTGCCGTCCGGAATATCTTTATTGATTTCAAATTCAAAAATCAGGAATTCGCCTTCAAAGACAAAGTCGCTTTCCTGTGACATATCGAGCCAGTAAGCCTTGCAGGTATCATAAACAGGGGTATATTCTGTCTGTGTATTGGGGTCGGCATTCGGACTAAGTGTTGCAGGGCTTTCGGCTTTTTCAGTCACAACAACTGTTTCCGTGACAGGAACGACCTGCGTCTGTGTTTCGCCTTTGGCATTGGTTTCAGGCTTGCCTGCGGCATCTGTCACAACAGCAGCCTGTGTGGCTTTTACCACTTCTGTCTGCTGTTTGCCCTGTGCATCTGTAGCAGGAGTGCCTTTATCATCAGTAACAGCAACAATTTCAGTAGCTTCTACAACAGAAACGCTGGTAGCGTTTTCTTCATTTTTTCCGGCTGCAACAGTGGTAGCTGCTGCATCATTTTCCTGTGCTTCTGCATTGCCCTCTGTATTGTCCACACCATCATCCACATCGTGTACGAATGTCAGGGGCTGTTTGGTTTGTCCGAGAGAAATAGATTCCTGCTGAGGGGTATTTTCAGCTTTTGAACTGCTGCTTTCTCCGGTTTCAGAACTTTTACTGCTGCATCCGAATGCTGTTACAGCAAGAGAAGCAGTCAGACAGATAATTAACATTTTTCTGAGATTATTTTTTCTCATTATTTCATACCTTCCTTTCAAAAAAAAACGCATGTTTCAGTTTATTTTATTATACACTTTTTTGATATAAATGTCAAGGACTTTTTGTTTACCATAATATGAAAATCCGTTGACAGGTTTGTAATTTTTCGTGCAAACATATTGCAAAATGGTAAAAAATATGATATAATAAATTATATTAAAAAAACGGAGGAATGTATTTTGAATTCTGCAAATATCAGAAATTTCTGCATTATCGCCCATATCGACCACGGAAAGTCCACCCTCGCAGACAGGATTCTTGAAAAAACCAAGACTGTCGCCCAGCGTGATATGGAACAGCAAATTCTGGATAATATGGACTTGGAACGGGAAAGAGGTATTACCATCAAGGCAAGAGCTGTCCGGCTGAATTATCAGGCCAATGACGGACAGACTTATATTTTTAATCTGATTGATACCCCCGGCCATGTGGATTTTAATTATGAAGTTTCCCGCTCGCTTGCAGCCTGTGAAGGGGCTATCCTGATTGTAGATGCTTCTCAGGGTATCGAAGCCCAGACACTGGCGAATACGTATCTTGCAATTGAACATGATTTGGAAGTCGTTCCTGTGGTAAACAAGATAGATTTGCCCTCGGCACAGCCTGAAAAAGTTTGTCAGGAAGTCGAGGATATTATCGGCATTCCGGCAATGGATGCCCCCAGAATTTCGGCAAAATTAGGAACAAATATTGAAGAAGTACTTGAACGCATTGTGACAGATATTCCTGCCCCGAAAGGAGAAGTTTCCGCCCCGCTGAAAGCTTTGATTTTTGACAGTTATTATGATTCTTACAAAGGGGTTATTATTTATGTCAGAGTAAAAGAAGGTGCTGTCAGAGTCGGAGATACTATCAGATTAATGGCAACAGGTTCGGAATTTACTGTCACGGAAACAGGATATATGACCACTGACCAGCTTGTCAATACCGGAACACTCGAAGCCGGAGAAGTCGGTTATATTGCAGCCTCTATCAAGAGTATCGGTGATACACAGGTCGGCGATACTGTTACACTTGCAGAGAATCCCTGTTCTGAAGCTTTGCCGGGATACAGAAAAGTCAATCCTATGGTATTTTCCGGTATTTATCCGGCAGATGGTGCAAAATACGGAGATTTGCGGGATGCTCTTGAAAAACTCCAGCTGAATGATGCTGCCTTATCTTTTGAGCCGGAAACTTCTGTTGCTTTAGGATTTGGCTTCCGCTGTGGATTTTTAGGTCTTCTGCATATGGAGATTATTCAGGAAAGATTAGAACGTGAATATAATCTGGATTTAATTACAACTGCACCGTCTGTTATTTATAAAGTGACTCTCACAGACGGTACTGTGCAGTATATTGATAACCCTACTAATTATCCAGACCCTTCTGTATTGGCTTCGGCTGAAGAACCTATGGTCAAAGCGGATATTTTAGTTCCTTCGGAATTTGTCGGAAATGTCATGGATTTGTGTCAGGACAGGAGAGGCACTTTCAAAGATATGCAGTATCTGGATGATACTAGAGTCACACTCAAATATGAACTGCCGCTGAATGAAATTGTTTATGATTTCTTTGATGCACTTAAATCCAGAACAAGGGGCTATGCTTCTTTTGATTATGAATTAATGGGTTATGCACCATCCAAGCTGGTCAAGCTGGATATTTTACTGAATGGCGAAATTGTAGATGCTCTGAGTTTTATTGTCCATGCAGACAAAGCCTATGGCAGAGCAAGAAAAATCGCTGAAAAATTAAAGGAAAATATCCCGAGGCAGTTATTTGAAGTTCCGATTCAGGCCGCTGTCGGCGGGAAGATTATCGCCCGTGAAACGGTCAAGGCCATGAGAAAAGACGTATTGGCCAAATGCTATGGCGGTGATATTACCCGAAAGAAAAAGCTTCTTGAAAAACAAAAAGAGGGTAAGAAACGTATGCGTCAGTTAGGAACAGTTGAAGTACCACAAGAAGCGTTCATGAGTGTTCTGAAACTTGATGAATAAAAGGGGGGAAAATCACATGAAATATACCTGTCCGCACTGCGGAGAAAAAGCTTTTACTCCCTTGCAGAAAGCCTTGGCCGGTTCTTACCGGAGTATGGGAAAACCTTGTCCGCACTGCGGAAAACGTTGCTGTAATGGTATGGCTTCTATTTATTTTGACAGTATTGTTTCTGTTATTGCATTTGTTTTAATTATGATAATTTATTTTAAATTTGATGCTTCTCAGAAAATGCAGAGCAGTATTTTAATTACTGCAATTATCGGCATCAGCATTGTATTGAGTTTTGTATTCCGGATGTTTTTCGGAAAATTAGTCGAGCCTATCCGGAGAATGCAATGACAGGAATTTATATTCATGTACCGTTCTGTGCCAAAAAATGTCCTTACTGCGATTTTTATTCTGTGCCTTACCGGAAAGCCACAGCAGAAGCCTATGTACAGGCAGTTATCCGGAATTTGAAACATTATCAGAATCCGGATACTGTCGACAGCATTTATTTTGGTGGAGGGACACCTTCACTGTTATCTGTAAAGCAGATTTCCGATATTCTCGAAACGTGCAGCACAAATTTTAAATTAGACAGCATGACTGAAATCACGCTTGAGCATAATCCCACCCGAACAGACCGGAATTATCTGTATGAACTCAGAAAAGCCGGAGTCAACAGACTTTCGATAGGTACACAGAGTTTTTCTGACACGCAGTTGAAATTGCTGGGGCGTACACATACAGCAAAACAGAATCTTGAAACAGTTCAGAATGCCTTTCAGGCCGGCTTTTATCATATTTCCTGTGACTTGATGCTGGCTCTGCCGTATCAGACAGAACAGGTATTGACTGAAACACTGAAAATTCTGACTTCTCTGCCAATTCAGCATGTTTCAGCATATCTGCTCCAGATGGAAGAAAATACACCGTTTTATACTAGTCCGGAGATTCTGGACAATCTGCCGGATGATGATACTTCTGCTGACAGATATCTGCAAACGGTTCAGATGCTGGAAAAGGCAGGATTTTATCAGTATGAGGTTTCCAGTTTTGCAAAATCCGGATTTGAGAGCAAGCATAATTTAAAATACTGGTATTGTCAGGATTATCTTGGCATTGGTGCAGGGGCACACTCCTGTATAAAAAACAGGAGATTTTATGTCCCGAAAGAGATAGAGAATTTTTGTCAGAATCCTGTACAGGAAGAAATTACTATTTCAGAAAATGCCTGTAATTCCGAAGAAAAACTAATGCTGGCTCTGCGGACAAGCAGAGGTGTTCCCCTTTCTGCATTACAGCCGGAAGCACAGAAAAAGCTGGCAATACTGATAAAAAATGATTATATAAAATTAAAAGAAAATAATTATATTGCTATGACCCCGAAAGGCTTTGCTGTTTCCAATGCTGTCACCGCCATGCTGATATAAATAAAAATCCCTGAAATTTCAGGGATTTTTTATTTTATGCTACTGTAATATCCGCAAATGTAAAAGCAATTACTTTTTGTAAATCTTCCGGAGAAACTTCTACCTGATGGCCGATTTTTCCGGCACTGAATATGATAGTATCAAATAACTGTGCCGTTTCGTCAATGACTGTTGTGAAAAATTTTTTCATTCCGATTGGAGAACAGCCGCCGTGAATATATCCGGTCAGCGGCAGAAGTTCTTTGGATTTCAGCATAGCAATGCTTTTTTCTCCGACAGCTCTGGCGGCTTTTTTTAAATCAAGTTCTTCGGCAACAGGTATTACAAATACATAATGCTGCCCCGTTCCGGAGACGGTCACAAGGGTTTTAAACACTTGTTCAGGATTCTGCTGCAAGGCCTCAGCGACATCTACACCACTGACAGCGGCTGTATTTTCATAAGAATAGCTCTGATAGCTGACTTTCTTCTGGTCGAGAATCCGCATGACATTAGTTTTATCCGGCTTTGCCATATTATTTATTCCCACCGAGCAGCTTGTTTTTTACGCCTTTGATAGCCGCATTAATCTGTTCGTCCGGCAGGTCAATGCCAGTAATGTCTTCCATAGCCTTGACCGGATTTTCTTTGAGCTTTTTAGAAAATTCGGGGTCACTCTTGGCTTTGGAAACGCCTTCAGCAGCTTTGGATTTTACACCGGAGATAATTTTATTAATCTGTTCATCCGGCAGGTCAACACCAGTAATATCTTCCACAGCCTTGACCGGATTTTCTGTAAATTTTTTCATAAACTCGGGGTCATTTTTAGTCTTAGTGATAATTTCGTCAATTTTTACTTTCATGTCCATGAGAAGCACCTCCAAATTAATATAATTCTATTATAACATAAGCTTTTAGAAAATGCAAGGTATTTTCAGATTTTTTTCCCGAACAGATGAAATCTGCCCTCGACTGCCGGATAGTAGTTAAATTCATATTCTTTCATGAATTACTCTCCGCAGAGTTCTGTCATTGCAAGAGCCATCATTTCTGCATCAAGCATAAGATGTTCTAATTTAATAAATTCATCTGCACCATGCATATGAACATCAGTATCAGGGAAAGTTGCTCCGAAAGCAACACCGCCTTCAATATGATGTACATAAGTTCCGCCGCCAATAGCCAAGCATTCGACTGTAAGACCGGTGGTATTTTCATAGATGTTTAATAACGTCTGGACAAAAGCAGAATTTTCATCTGTATAATGCGGTTCATCACACATAACCGCTTCACATTCCATGGGGGAAAGCATCTCTTTCATTCTGGAAATTATTGTTTCGCCATGACAGCACACCGGAAAACGAATATCATTATAAGCTGTCATTCTGCCAGTATCCATTTCCATGACACTGCAAACTAAAGTCAAAGCTCCGGAAATATCGTCATTTGCTGAAATTCCGCAGGATTTGCCATCTGTTTCACCATAGGGATATAATACAGAAAGTTTATGAATTATTTCTCCCTGCTGGCCTTGGAAATGCAGAGTGTCCAGAATTTCCAGCAGAAATGTCAATGCATTCTTTCCTTTTTCAGGTGTAGAAGCATGGGCAGATTCGCCATTGACAGAAATTGTTATTATATTATTATCTATATCAATTTTCGTTTCAGGAATTTCAACCGGATAGCATTTCTGCAAATCATGGACAGCCTGCTGAACATCTTTTAATTTCACATTTGTCAGAACAGCATCTGCATGAGCCGGTACGGCATTGATGACATCACCAGCCTTGAGGCTGACAAGGCAGGTTTGATTATCTGTGAAATTAGCAGACAGTTTCAGCCGACACATTCCTTTTTCAAGGTTGATAACCGGATAATCTCCATCGGGGGTGAAAACCATCGGAGGAAGCGTTCTGTGCTGCATGTAATATTCCAAATCTTCCGAGCCGTTTTCTTCATTTGTACCGAAAATCAGACGTACTCCGGATTTCATG
>CADBOP010000218.1 GCA_902796255.1 uncultured Ruminococcus sp. | reverse complement strand
TGAACAGATTATCGAAGAAAATAAAAAAGCAAATCCGGAGAATCCGGAAGATTATCATGTAAATGGTCTGCTTTACTGCGGAAAATGTCACGCTCCACGACAAAGAGAAACAGATTTGATGGGAACAATTTTCAAGCCCTATATTCCCTGCCTTTGCATGATGGAAGAAGAACGGAAAGAAAAGGAACGTGAGGAAGAAATCAAGCGGATGATGGAAATTCAGCGTAATACAGGCATTTGCTTTTATGACCAGACAATGAGGGAATGGACTTTTGCAAACGACAATCATCAGGGGGATGCAGCCGTTATGAATGCTTTTCTGCGGTATGCTGAAAATTTCCCTGAAATGCAGAAAAGAAAGAAAGGTCTGCTGATTTACGGCAGTCAGGGAGTCGGAAAATCTTACGGAGCTGGCTGTGTTGCGAATCATCTTCTGCTGAAAGGCTACCGCTGTATCATGACGAGTTTTTCACGGATTATCAACGCTGTTTCCGGTATGCGTGAGGGAAAACAGGAATATATCGACGATTTGTGCAGATATGATTTGCTGATTATTGATGATTTGTCGGCTGAACGTGAAACGGAATATGCAGAAGAAATTGTCATGAATGTCATTGAAACACGCTGTGTTTCCGGTCTTCCGATTATTGTTACAACAAATCTCACCCCTGATGAACTCAAACATACGGAAAGTGAACGAAAAAAGCGGATTTACAGCCGTTTATTTGGTATGACATTCCCGATTAACTATGTCGGTGAGGACAGACGGAAAAGAACAATGGTCAGCGATTATGCCGAAATCAAGGCAATTCTCGGACTGTAACCAAAAAATCAGAAAGTGAAAAACAAGAAAATCCCGAAAAATGGAGGAAGTTTTATGTTAAAATCAATTATCACACAGACAGGCTCTCTTGTGAATTATGCGAATATGATTTCAATTTCGATTGAAAAGGGCGAACTTCTGGACGAATCCACAGGTCAGACCAGTGAAAAAGTCGCTGTTATTGGAACAGACACGACCGGAGAAACCGTTATTTTCGGAACTTATGACAGTTTTTATTCTGCCAATAATGTATTGTCTGATATTATCAAATGGCTGAAAAATAACGCATTTACGCTGTTTGAAATTCCTCCGGCAAAGGAAATGGAGAATGCTCATGCCGTCTGATTTTGAATCCGGTGTCCGGAAAACGGTTGACCTGACTGTCAAGGCGGAGCATCTGACTTCTGATATTCTCAAATCAGCAATGCAGGATTTTCTGAACGGAACAGCCGAAAAAAAGGGAAAAATTACCCTGAATCAGCTTGCAAAGCAGTCCGGCTGTAAACTGGAGAATATCGAAGTGGCAAAGGAAAATATTAGCGATTTTCTCGATGTTGCGAGAAAATATGCAGTTGATTTTGCCATAAGAGCAAGTCCGGCTGAAAATGAATATCATGTGTTCTTTTCAGCCGGAAAAACCGACGATGTGAAACGGGCTTTTGCGGAGTATGCAAGCCTGAAAAATACCAATGTCATTAACTTCACCCTTCTTTATTTTAACATATTTTGCTTCATTTGGCAAGGGTTAAGTTAATGACATTGCAGAGGATTTGGATTTCTGTGATTCAGAAATGGCAGAATGCACGGACAGCTACTTGCAGTACATCACCGAAGAAACAACGAAATATCATAATCCTGCCGTCATGGTGGAAACAACTCCCAGATGATGCTGTATGCCCTTGGTGCGTTGGATATGTTCGGCATTCTGTACGACTTCAAGGAAATCAGAATGGTTATCTTCCAGCCGAGAATGGAGAATATCAGCAAATACACAATTTCCATTGAAAAACTGCTTGACTGGGCAGAAAATACACTCAAGCCAACAGCACAGCTTGCCACTGAAGGTAAAGGTGAATTTCAGGTCGGTGAACACTGCCGTTTCTGCAAAGTCAAGTCTACCTGCCGGAAACGTGCGGAATATAATCTGATGCTGGCACAGTACGACTTTGCAATACCTGCAGAACTCGAAGATACCTTGTCATAGGAATCAAAAACAGCATCTCCAAGGAAAGTAGAATAAGAAAAAGTGGACGGGAAAAAGGAAAGAATGTGATTCTGACAGAAGAAGAGGAGAAAGAAATTCAGAAGCTGCTCACAGATACGTCACCTGACCAGATGGGATTTGAAGAGTGTATGTGGACAAGGAAAGTGATACAGAATCTGATTGAATTCACCTCTTACACTGCTTGATTTTGGCAAGGTTTTATTAGCGAGTCAATATAATGAAAAATCCTGTCGGCATCTATTAGAATGATTCAGCATTCTGCACAAAGAATCAGGAAATTTCTTCCGGCATTTCTTCTGCTGCTTCTGCAAATTCTTCGGCTTGCTGTTCCGGAATTTCTTCAGAAATTTCTGAAAAATTTTCTTCGGGTTCAGAATAGATATAAGTAAATTTCGGAGATTTCAGCTCAAATTTATAACGGAACGCATCTCCACGGACAGTCAGTTGGTTATCGATATTTACCTGCCGGACATAGCCTCCGTTTCCCTGAATTATCTGAATCCAGTTTTCAGGATAATCAGAAAGTGTAATATGATACGCATTTTGAATGATATTTCTGACTTCCTCTGTTGTAAAATATGTTACTTCTCCATAATGTGGGTCATACTGCGAATCGTAATCACTGGAAACGCTTCTGAGATATGGCAAATCCATTTCAAAAATATCGTTACTGTCTGCTGTCAGGTCGCCACAGGATGCCCCGAACATCGTCATAGCAAAATCATTGTTATAATACAATGCTTCCCCCAGTACAGAGGCACAGGCATCTATAATATTTTGTGCAGGATTGGGCTTTCCTTTCAGGTCATGGGAATCATTCTGATAAAATTTAATATAAGTATAAACGGCTACAGCCTGTGCTTTAATTGCCTCCGGATGAAAAGAAGGGCCTACTTCCCTGTTGACAATTTCCGCCACTTGCTGGAGGGAATTCCCTGGTACACCCTGTACAGTAATCATTTCTGTTTCAGCTGTACCAGTATTCATGAGGACAGTGCCCGGATAATAATGAAATAAAATATCCTGATAATTCCAGCCACCATATTGAGCATAGAAATTTGCCCCATTCTGGCTTAATCCGACACAATGCCCCCAGCCATAAGTGGTAAATGCAAAACTTCCGGCCGGAACGTTTTCCGCATCTACTGCCGAAGGTGTCGGTTCGTTGGAAAGTACGATATCTTCTCTGCTTTTATCTGAAACCAGTACAGCTTCCTGATTTTCTGAATCACGGACAGTCTGATAGGAAGTCAAAGAAAAATCAGCATAAGCTGATAATGTTTTTTTCTTTTCTTTCTTTTGCACAGCAGACTGTTTTTCTGATGTTTCAGAATAAATAATCTCGACAGAACTTGAATTTTTTCCTGTTTCAGCAATCACCGGAAGGCATTGCCCTCCGGTGATAATAACTGAAAGCAGAAAGTATGTCACAACTTTCAGTATAGGATTTTTGTCCGGCATTATTCCACACCCTGTGCAGCTGCTTGCGGAACAGGGGCGGAAAATGTTTCAGCAGTCTCCCCTGCCCTGAGTTTTCTTGCGATGACTAAAAATCTGGAATTATCTTCATCAGAATAACAAGTAGAGAGTGTCAGGAATTTGTCACCATATTTCACATCTACATTGTCAATTTTAGTCAGGCTCTGGTCTTTGGCATATTTCATATACGTATTGAAAGCATCTTCTGTATCAAATTCTTCCATATCCCAGTAACGCCAGTCAGCATCTGCACCGCCATAAGTAATTGGCAGAGCACAGATTACATATGTTGCATGTTCATAATTAGAATACAGGTCAATAAACTGATGTTCTTTATAATAGCTCAAATCCTGACGATATCTCCGCAGAGAGCCGAACATTTCGTTATTTGCCATATTATGGCCATATAAAATAATATTGTCTGACCAGTTTTCCTGTCCGAAACCGAACAGGTTTCTGTAATCCATAAAGACTGTTCCTGCACGATAAGGCTGATGGTCAAAGCCGACAGACAGATAAAAATCATTATCTTCGCACTGTACAAGAGGATTATTGACTTTTGTGCCTTCAATTTTAATCCAGCCCACAGAATCACCGTTATACTGCCGCATAGATTTTGCCATGCCGGATTCACCATTAGGCGTTCCGAAAGGGCCGGTAGCAAGCTGTAAGTTCACAGTACTGCTGGAAATTTTTTCTGTACTGGCGGAAACAGCCGGAGCTTCTGCCGGAATTTCCAAAGGAGCATCTGCAATTTCAGCATCAGCAGTATAGAATACAGCTGTTCCGGCAATCCCTGCCAGCATTGCACCGCAAAGCAAACCGGTAAAAATTTTCTTCTTTTTTGAAATTCTGTTCATTCAAGATTCCTTCTTTCCTAAGAGTTAAAAGCTTATCCGTAAGGGATAAATTCTGCATTCGGGTCATATACGTTCTTATGCCATTTATAGTAACTGTTTGACCATTTTACATTCGGATTCAGCGTACTGGTACAGCCTTCATACAGGTCTTCATTTTCACGAAGCAGGCGGGCAAATACCACAAGACGGCCGTCACTGAATGTACTGTTGCAGGTAGATAATGTCAGAAGCTGGTCACCATAAGTAACGTCTACATTTGTTAATCTAATAGTACGGCGTTTGATTTCATTGACATAATTATAAAAATCATGTTCATCTTTAAAATTCAGCGTATTCCAGTAATCGAATTTTGTTTCTGTCTCGTCTTCTACATCTACGATAATCATAGCAAAAATTTTATACTGGTATTTCATATAATTTGATTCCAGCTCGACAATCGGGTGCTGGTCATAATATGTCTCATTATTGGTATAAAATTTCAATGCCCCGAACATAGAGTAATCATGCATATTATGTCCATAAATCACAATATTCTGAGAATTCGGGAAAGTTCTTTTATAAGTGCCGTCCGGATTGCCGTTCTCGTCAAAATTTTCTACCATATTATCAAAATAATTCCGGTAATCCATAAAAATAGAACCAGCTCTTGCATATTCCAGATTAATATTTTTATCTAAATAATAAGCATTTCCGTCTTCGTCATTTTTTCTCTGCAATACCGGATAAGCAATTTTCGGTTCATTCGGAATACTGATATACCCCACAACGTCTTTATTGATTGCCAGTAAATTCTGAGCACTTGCTAAAAGTTCATAGTGTTCTTCCGGTTCACCTTCGGGAGTAGTTTCTTTAGGAAGCTTTCGTTCTGGTTCGATGACAGAGTCATGGATTCTCTGTGTTTCTTCGGCAACAATTGCATTCTGATGGTTTTCCCAGAAATATTTGCCAATCAGCACAAGGCAGACGATAAACACCATAGAAGATGCCAGAAATGTCATCTTCCGGAATACTTCAAATATGCTGTCACCGTGCTGCGGAAACAGTCCGGCAATTCTCTGTCCAAGCGTTTTGCGTTTTCTTCTCTTTTTCTTTTTGGATTTCTATTTCTGACTGCCGGATTTTTTCT
>CADBOP010000217.1 GCA_902796255.1 uncultured Ruminococcus sp. | reverse complement strand
AATATTCACTTGTCTGATAGACCACAGGCGAGTTCATCCATTCAAATATAGTTGGATTGGATTTATATAATAATTGCAGGCATTTCTGCAAATCCCAGCCGTTGATATCATAAACATCATCCAGCTGATATTCAATCACATCCCGTTCCGGATTCAGTTTTAAATACCAGTCTTTTTCATGAAGGTAAATAAACCGGACATCAAAATCACTGTCCGGTGAGGCAAAGCCCCACGCCCTTGAACCGGATTCGACAGCATGTAAAATTTTTACATGCTCCTGTGTTTCAATTTGGGAAAGTTTCTGTATAATCTGCATTCTGATTTCGGATTCATTCATAAAATCACCCCATTTTTTTTAGAAGAAAAGCCCTGCCGTAACTGACAGGGCTTTTACTGTGTTTCTGCTTATTTTCTTTTATCAGGCATATGATAATTCTTGTTGAAATCTGCTTTGATAGCCTGTAACCGCACCTGGTCTTCCTGACGCTTTTTGTGTGCATCTGCTTCAATCTGCTGTACTTCTGCAATACCGGATGTAATGGTTTTCCATGCATTTTCGAGTGTTTCAATCTGGATAGAAGAACCGGAAGCCATTCTTGCCGTTGCCTGTGCCTGTGCCACAGTATTCTGTGCATTTCTCATGAGCATTTCATTAGTTCTCTTATCGAGTTCTGACATTGCATCTGCCTGAATCTTCTGACGCTTCAGCAGCATTGCCTGTGCCAGAGCCTGCTTGAATACAGGAAGTGTAATAATAATAGCAGATTCCATTTTCCTGTATAAATTATAATTGCTGAATTCCATAGTTTTGAGCATGGGAATGGATTCCATAGCCACAACTTCCGCAGTACGCAAATCCTGTACACGCTGTTCAAGCAGAGAAAGTGCCTGCTGATAAGAAGTCAGCTGGAACTGTAAATCCTGATTTCCGGTAGAAGCCATTTCCTGCTGGGTTTCATCAATAGCAGCCTGAATTTCCTTGCAGCCCTGTTCGCCTGCATAAATATAAGTTTCCAAATCATGATAGAAATTCACATTGGCATCAAACATGGTACTGAGTTTCTTGTTGGAAGTTCTGATTTCTTCCTGATACTGCCGGAGCTGGACATAGATTTTATCAATCTCCGAACCCATGTTATTATATTTCTTGAGAATCTTTTCAAGCTGTGCCTGTGCTTTGTTGAAGAATTTCTGCAAGCCCTTCGGTTCTTTAAGTTCATCAATATTGAACTGGTCCATAATTTTAGACAGAGCCTTCATCACTTCGCCTGTTTCGTTCAGTTGTGTCAGACTCATGTTATTCAGAACAGTATCAGAAGCTTTTGAAATTTCTTCCGCAGCCTGAGACCCGAAAGAAACGATAGTACCCATATCTGAAATATCAATCTGGCTGGTCAGTTCATCAATTTTCTGCATATCCATATTCTGGACGAGCTGGTCTTTATCAGCGACAATATCATACTGCTGAACGGGTTCAATGCTGGTGACTTCCGCTGTGACTGCCTGTGCGGTGACAGGGGCAGGGGCTGTACCTGTCTGACGGTTGGGGTTTGTTAAATTAATAGCCATAAGATTTTATCTCCTTTTTTTAAATAAATTGCTGAATGGGCTGGCTTTTACAGGTTTTCCTGCATATTTCTGCAAATTAGGCACACGGACATCATAAAGATATTCGCCAATCTGGTGTTCTTCGAGCATATTTTTCTGAAAGAAATGCTCTACAGCCTGATATCCTGTCGGCACAAGAAATACAATATCAAAGCCGATAAGATTTAAAAATGCCATAATAATTGTATCTTCCTTACTTATCATATGTTCGTCAGCGATGATATAAATTAATTTGGGATTTTTTTTCGTAAAATCGAATTTCTGGATTTCACGAATCAGGTGAATATCTAAATTCAGCACTACAGAAACAATTAAATATTCTGTGCCGTTGCCTTCATAAGTGCCTTTAATAATTCTCTGGTCAAGCAGGGTCTGGAGTTTATCCAGCATATGGTCCTGAATTTCCTGCCGGAGAAAGCCATATTTATAATCTTTATGATTCCGGATTCTGTCCCGCTGGAGCTGGCCGTTCATCAGAAATTCTGTTGTGATATTCCGGAACGGATTGAGCATATTATTGCTGACATAGGGGGCACGCTGAATCACAAACGGACTTTCTGCCATAAGTTCCTTTGCCCACTGCCAGTAGGCGGAAATATCACCGTCTTTGACACCGGAAACTTTGGCAAAAATCACCGGAATGGTCACAGTATCATGCAGGGTTGAAAAATTCGGCCGGAAGCTGACTTCTTCTTTCCAGTACAGAGCGATTTCTTCAAAAGTCGTCCGGAGTGTTACGGCATTGGCCTTTGCGTACTGCTGGTTGCGGTAAATACCGGAATCCTGATACAGCATTGTATCCAGTTCCCGTTCGGCATGATAGGCAGTTGTCCCGAGACGGATTTCAGAAATATCTGTCGGAAAATGTGTGACAGAAAGCGAATTGTCATAATGCACTGCATATAGCAAATCATCTTCAAGCAGACAGTGCTGGTTTGTCTTATCCGGTGTCAGGATTAAAATATCTACAGGCAGACGGGCCAAGAACCGGAAAAACAGAACTTCTTTTTCGTTCCGGCATCCGCCAAGATAGAGCACACAGGAAGTTTCCGGCATTTTCCAGTTATGGAACAAAATGCTTTCATATTTTTTAAACCAGCAAATCAGATAAATTGCACTGCTGTTGATTTTGTTCAGACTGACATTTTCTTTCTGTGCCTCTTCCAGCATGATATCTACAAAGCTTTTTGTAATCAGCCGTTCCAGCTGGGGATTTGCCGGATATTTCAGATTCCGGAGAAATTCTGTAATCATGTTTTCAATCTTAACAGGATTGGTTCTCTGTACAGCATTAATTTCCTGCGGGGTTGGTTCTGGCAGAGCCGTATCTAATACCAATACCCGCCGGCCGGCTTCTTTGAGTTCTGTATAGGTCTGATAAAGCACATTCGGGTAAGTCTGTAATTCTTCGACTCCCTCGATACGGCAGAACAAATTAAAAAATAAATTTGCATTATTGCCTCTCTGCTCCGGATTTGAGCGGATATCCTCAAATAATTTTTCTCCGCTGACAAGCCATGCATTTGTACAGTTTTGCACATCCGGCAGAACACCGTAAAGCCGTTTACGATTCAGTTCGTCCTGAATTTCCTGACGGACAGTTTTCAGATTATACCCCTCAGGAAACGGCTTCATATCCGGAATAGTATATAAATCTGAAAGTTCTGAGCGGGCATCATATTTCAGATAATTGGCATCGCCTTTGCATTCAAGCAGAACCACATCACAGCCGGCATGAGCCAGCACAGAAATCAATAACAGTTCATGATTTGTGATTTCGCCTTCATAGAGAATTTTCGGCAGATTGTCATTTCCCAGCAGGCTGACAATCCTCTCGAATTTATAATACAGCCAGCACATGAATTTGATATATACATTTTTAAGCACACTTTCCGGCTTACCGTTTTTTCTCAAATCATCCAGCGTATGATAAACAGAAGCAGCAACTGCCTGTCTCTGGGTATCGTTCATACGGGGCAGCCATTTTTTCAGACTGCTTTCTAAAAAGGCAGGACTCAACTGAAAACCAGTACCCATTTGTTCCTGATAATAAGCTAAATTCTGATTTGTGGGATTAGGGATACCGCCTTCCACAACAACGCCATTTTTACGGGCTGCATCATAATAATTCCGGATAAACTTTCTGATTTCCGGATGGCTGCCGCTGATGCGATAGAAATAAATACCTTTCTCTCTGCGGCCGCTGAGGGAGAGAAAGAAGTCATCAAGTTTTGTAATTTTTTTATGTTCAAGCATAAAAACAGCTTCTTTCTGTTTTCTTTATTGATATAATTATTTTATCATAATTCCGACAGTTTGTCAAGGAATTTTCAGCGATTATTTACAGATTCCGGATATAAATCATGATGAGCAAGTCTGTCCCATGCAAGCTGTTCCCATTTTGTGTCTGGTCTGCCGTAATTACAGTACGGGTCGATAGAGATACCGCCTCTGGGCAGGAATTTTCCCCAGACCTCAATATATTTCGGATGCATAAGATTTATCAAATCATTCATGATAATATTCACGCAGTCTTCGTGGAAATCGCCGTGATTCCGGAAACTGAACAGATATAATTTCAGAGACTTGCTTTCGACCATAATTTTATCCGGAATATAAGAAATATAGATAGTTGCAAAATCCGGCTGGCCGGTAATCGGGCAGAGGCTGGTAAATTCCGGACAGTTGAATTTCACAAAATAATCCCTGTCGGGGTGCTTGTTCGGGAAAGTTTCTAAAACTTCCGGTTTATAGTCAAATTCATATTTTGTATGCTGATTGCCTAATAAGGTAATATCGCCGTGTTCTTCCTGAGTACGCATAAAAAAATTTCTCCTTTTTATAGATTGGGGTCATAGACAAGAACAATGTTATTTGCAGAAGAAAGATAAGTTACGCCGTCAATTTTGACCTGATGATAATTTCCTTTCTATCATTTTAGTCTGATAATGCAGGGTCTTCCACACCGTTCAGCCGGAATGCTTCGGCACGGTCACGGCATGTTCCGCAGATACCGCAGGGCTTGTCTCCGCCCTCGTAACAGCTCCATGTCAGTTCATAAGGGACATTTAATTCCAGTCCGGTTCTGACAACATCTGCCTTTGTAGATTTTACGAACGGTGCATAAATTTTCAGCTGTTTTCCGCTTCCGAGCCATACAGCCTGATTCATCGCATTGTTGAAATCATCTGAACAGTCCGGATAGGCATTTCCGGCTGCATCATCGCTGTGAGCTCCATAATAGATAATTTCACACTGGTTCGATAAGGCAATACTTGCCGCTGAGGCTAAGAACAAGCCGTTCCGGAACGGCACATAAGTCGAAACGGGTTTGCCGTCTGTTGCAGCAAGCTGTTCTGCATAGGATGTTTTCGGGATTTCAGCATCAGGATTCTGTGCCAACAGAGAACAGTCAGAACCGGCAAAAATCAAAGACAAATCCAATACCTGAAATTTTACATGATAATATTCAGCAATTTTTTTAGAATATTCCAGTTCTTTTTTATGCTTCTGACCATAGAAGACAGCCAGAGCCAGCACATTTTCTGCACCATATTCTTTGACGGCAAGTGCCAAGCAGGTTGCACTGTCCACACCGCCACTTGTAAGTACCAATGCTTTCATATTATAAAATCAACTCCTGTAGATTTTTATCCGTCCGGAATCTGCCCTTGAATGTTTTAGTAACAGTTCTTGCAGAAGTATTCCGGATTCCTCTTGCAGTCATGCAGCTGTGAGAACCCGTGATTAAAACGCCGACATCCGGAGAGCCTGTTGCTTCGGAAATAATTTCAGCGATATCGTTTCCCAGACGTTCCTGCAATTGCAGACGTTTTGCCGCCATATCGCAGATACGGGCGATTTTGCTCAGACCCAGTACTTTTCCGGCAGGCAGATAGGCCACATTGACATACATATCATACATCAGTGCCATATGATGCTCACAGTAGCTGAATATCTGAATTTCTTTCATGACAACAGCCGAATCTGTATCAGAACTTTCCTGTACAGAGAATGTTTTGCCGAATTTCTGAGCGATTTCATGATTGGTATAATTTGTTCCTTCCAGAACTTCTGCGAGCATTCTGGCGACTCTGTCCGGTGTTTCCACAAGGCCCTCCCTGTCGGGATTTTCTCCGATGGCCTCCAGCAGACCTCTGATATGATATTTTATTTTTTCCTGATTCATCATAATTTTATACACCTCCCTGTTCCGGATTCCAGATAAATTTGTGTAACTGCAATTGCAGTCTGATTTGGTTCAGATTTTTCTGTTTCATGAACTCTACAATTTCGACAGGCTCTATCTGCCCGAATACCGGACTGAAATAAATCATAGCTTTATTTAATAAATCATACTGCCGAATTATCTGGCAGGCTTTTTCCAAATCCTGCTGACTTCCCACAACAAATTTCACAACATCAAGATTTTTATCTAAATACTGATAATTTTCTGTGAGCATAAATTTTTCCATTCTGCTGGACGGCAGTTTATAATCCAGCGTAAATGCCGGACGATACGGCTGCAAAGCTAAATTTTTAATTTCTATGCTGCCATTGGTTTCGATTTCGATTTCATATTTTTTTTTCATGAGTGCAGTAATCAATACAGCAAGATGTTCCTGTAAAAGCGGTTCACCGCCCGTGAGAGTGATATTTTTAATACCTGCTGTTTCTGCATATTCAATAAGCGATTCCAGTGAAAGCCATTCTGCCGGAGAGTTATCCTGATTTGCCCAGAGTGTATCGCAATAGGAACAATACAGATTGCATTTCCGGAATCTGATAAATAAAGCCAGTTCTCCGGCTTTTCTGCCCTCACCGTTAATGCTGACGAATTTTTCAGCAACGGGATAAAAAATCTGACTCATACCGAATACACCGCACAGTTATCCGGTGTTTCCCAGACAGTCACCTGACTGACCGGAAAACCCTGTTCCTGTAAGATTTGAAAAAAATACTCTGCAAAATTTTCCGCAGTCGGCCGGAAGGGTACAGGAAGCAGACGGAAATTTTCTTCCTGCAAGGCTTCGACTGTTTTGGCTTTGAGCGTATTTTCTTCATAGATAAATGCATGGTCAAAGATATCCGCTAAATTGCGGACAGCTTTTTTCAAATCGCCGAAATCTATCAGCATACCTCGCTGCTGACCGGCGGGCTGTAGTTTCTCACCGGAAATACATACTTCTATTTTCCATCTGTGTCCGTGCAGATTGGCACACTTGCCGTCATAGCCTGACAGAAAATGGGCGGAATCGAAACTTGCAGATGTTTTTAACAGATACATAAAATTTTCACCTCAATAAAAATGCAGACCCCAAAAGAGAGCCTGCATAAAAATCTGATACGATTTCCTTTTTTGATTAGGCAGGGTGCAGGTAACTGCCGTCAGATTTTATTATATCACAGAGAAACAGGCTTGTCAAGGAAAATTTTCAGGATTTTCTTTCATAAAGTCTTGCAGGGCGATGGCCTGCACCTTTTGTGAAAGTATCTGTTTCGACAACATAAGGTGTCAATTTCCTTCTGAAATTTGCCGTGAGTGCAGGCTCACCGGTAATTGCTTCCTGTACTTTCTGGACATCTGCCAGCGTAAACTGTTCCGGCAGAAAATCGAACAGCAAATCAAATTGTTCAGAAGATTGTCTGAGATATGTCATAGCAGAGGCAATCACTTTTGCATGGTCAAAAGCAAGGCCATTATTTTCGATGATTTCAAATTCATACATTCCGAACGAATTTCTGATTTTTTTCAATTTTGCAGAGATTGTAGTTTTCTCGCTTTCGAGTGTCAGAATGTTATACTGTCCGCTGTCCTGAAATGCAATATTGAACCATCTGACACAGGCAGCATCATCACCGGCCTGAATTTCCATATTTTTTAAATTTTCCTGATTCAGTACAGAGAGAAAGGCATTGGAAACAATCCAGCCTCTGGGGTCACGTTCCGGCTGGCTGAAAATGCCGATATGCCGGAGCAAATGTACATCTGCACAGGTTTCTTCTTTCAGTTCTCTTGCGGCACAGGTTTCGACAGTTTCATCCGGCTGGAGAAAACCACCAGGGAGTGCCCAGCAGTCTCTGAACGGCGGATTTCCTCTCTTGATTAACAAGATACAAAGTTTTTTGTCTGGCTCACGGCGATAGCCTGCCTGTATTTTGCTGTGCAGGCTGAATACAGCAATATCTGTTGTCACAGAGGGTCTGGGATAGTCTTCCAGACGATATTTTTTTAAAAATTCCTGTTCTTCCTGATTCATGGAACAACGCTCCTTTTCTGATATGATTATTATGATTATATCATATTATACTTTTCTTGTCAAGAGCAATTTCCAAAAATATGGATAAAAAAACAGGGACGGTTCACACAGTCCCTGTTTTTTGCTTTTTCTGATTAATTTTTATTCGATTTCATCATGATGTGCCTGTAAAGATTTCACACCGAAATGCTGGTTTTTCTTAATTGCACGGATACCTTCCACACTGGCTTTGGCTGCTGCCATGGTTGTGATATACGGGATTCTGTGCTTGATGGCAGCTTTACGGATATAGCTGTCATCATGACGGCTTTCTTTGCCGACAGGTGTGTTAATAATCAGCTGAATTTCGCCGTTTGTGATTCCATCACCGATATTCGGACGGCCGCCTT
>CADBOP010000216.1 GCA_902796255.1 uncultured Ruminococcus sp. | reverse complement strand
CTTGTTGGCATTGCCGTCCATGCCCATTCCGCCGCCCCACGGATTTGTAGAGCCTGTAGAAGTGCTGGAATTGCCGTATGCACTGCCTTGATATGTGTAGATAGTTACATCACCGCCGTTCATAGTGAATTCCTGTTCAGCCTGAATGCCGTCAGCATAGGAGTTAATATTCACTGTACCGCCGTTGATAATGACAAAGCCCTTGCCTTCTTCAGTTTCAGTAGACTTGATGCCATCGCCTGCGGATGTCTTTACTGTGATATTCAGGTTAGAATAATCACCGTCACCGCCATTGGCAACCAATGTATCAGGGTCACCGATTCTGACAGAGTTTCCGCCTCTAATACCGTCATCCACTGCGGTTACCTGAATGTTGCCGTTCCAGATTTTCAGGTCATTCTTGGAAACTAAGCCGTCCTGATAATTACCGTTAACAATCAGAGTACCCTTGCCTTTGATTTTCAGGTCATCACGGGAGAAGATAGCAGCATTGATTTCTTTTACTTCTCCGGAGCTGTTAGTATAACTGTCTGTATGGGAAGAACCATCAGAGATAGTATTTGTTGTTCCCTTCTTTACAGAAATTGTCACAGCATCACCGACATTTTCAACATAAACCGGAGCTACACTGGAATTGGACAGTGTCAAATCTTCAAAGCTGAGTGTAACAGCAGCAGTTGCATCAACTGTATTGTCTGTGTTTACTTTCAGCTGACCGTTGTCAGAAGAACCGCTGATGGAGTATTCACCGGCAGCTGTGATAGTAACATAAGCACCGTCTACTGTTACGTTGGAAGCATTTGCAGTAGCAACTTCTGCACCGTTTACATCATAGAGAGTGACACTGGAAGCATTATATACAATAGAAGCAACCGTACCTTCTGCATCAGGATTTGTCACCTGAGTTTCTGTTTCTGTTTCGGTTTCTGTCTCTGTTTCAGTCGGCTGCTGTTCAGGAGTCTGGCCAGTGATAACCTGTTTTTTATTAAACAGCAGGTCATAGATATTTACTTTGCCGTCGCTGTTGATATCTGCACTCTGGAATGCTTCTTTAGAAATGCTTTCTCTGCCGAGCAGATATTTCTGGAGCAGAACGACATCCTGTACATTTACCTTGCCATCCAGATTGATGTCACCGGCAAGTGCAGCAGAACCGGTCATCACCGGAAGTGCGGCACACATTGCACCTGCTGCGAGGAGCCCTGCAACTCTGTGACTGAAACGACTCATTTTTTTCATAATAAATTTCCCCTTTACTAAAATTTAGATTCAGATTTTCCAACCTGTAAATATACGTTTTCAGCTGTTTCCCACATGTTCTTCAGGAATTGTCTATATTATACATGTGAATTCTTAAAGTTTTCTTAAAGTTTTTATGAAAAATTCATATTTTTTAAAAACCGCAGGGCAAAAATTATATAGTTTCCCTGATTTTGGCTATATTCCATCATATTTTTATCTGTGTGAGAAATAATATTTTTTTCATATTTCTAAAAATTTTGATTTTTTTGTTCTCTTTCTTGACATTATGCTGAAAATATGTTATAATAATAAACACTGAATCTTACAGGTGAAATGCCTGTTAATATAAAGTAAACGGAGGATAAACATGAAACGACTGGTAACAAGAAGCGATTTCGATGGCCTTGTTTGTGCCATGCTGCTCAAAGAATTAAATATGATTGAAGAAATCAAGTTCGTACATCCGAAAGATGTACAGGATGGAAAAATTGACCTCTCTGAAAATGATATTACAACGAATCTGCCGTTTGATAAAAGAGTCGGTCTTGCATTCGACCATCATGAAAGTGAATTAATCAGAAATAAAAAAGAAGAATATGAAGGAAAATATATTATTGACGGCGATGCCAAATCTGCGGCAAGAGTTGTCTATGATTATTACGGCGGTGCAAAGGTATTTAAAAAAGTTTCTGAAGAAATTATGACTGCTGTCGATAAAGGCGACAGTGCCGATTTTACAGAAGAAGAAATTCTGCACCCTGAAAAATGGGTACTCATGAATTTTATTATGGATGCCCGTACCGGTCTGGGCAGATTCCATAATTTCAGAATCTCTAACTATGACTTGATGATGGAGTTAATCACTTATTGTATGAATCATACGATTGATGAAGTTCTTGACCTTCCGGATGTCAAAGAACGTACAGAACTTTATTTTGAACAGCAGGAACTTTTTAAAGAACAGCTCCGGCAGATTACAAAAATTTATGATAAAGTCGCCCTGATAGACCTCAGGCAACAGGAAACTATTTATGCCGGCAATCGTTTTATGGTATATGCAATGTGGCCGGAAACAGAACTTTCTGTTCATGTTGCATGGGGATTCCGCAAACAGAATACAGCTGTAATGATTGGCAAGTCGATTATCAACAGAAATTCTAAATTCAATATCGGGGAACTTTGCCTTTCCTATGGCGGGGGTGGCCATGCGAATGCAGGCACTTGTCAGCTGGACAATGACAAAATTGATGCCGAACTGCCTGTGATTTTAGACAAGCTTAACGGTAAAATTCCGGTGTAAAATTAAAAAACTCCTTTCCGGAGCGTTTCCGGAAAGGAGTTTTGTTTTTTATCTCTTGATAAAATATTCTTCATACCATACTAAGAAAGTATAAATTGTCCAGACCTGCCGCCATAAGTCAGAATTGCCGCCGATATATTCCGCATAGATTTTATTGATTTCATCCAGATTGAAAAATTCAGCTGCATAGTCACTGTGGAACTTTTCACGGACATCCTGATTATAATTTTCATCAGCAAGCCAGATTCTGACAGGAACAATAAAGCCAAGCTTTTTCCGGAAAGCAATTTCCTCAGGGAGCACTTTTGCAGCTGCCGTCCGGAAAGCGACTTTATTCTGTTCTGCATTTACTTTATATTCTGAAGGCATACGGGAAGCAATATCAAATATGCGTCTGTCTGTCAGAGGCATTCTGATTTCAAGGCCGGCAGCGGTACTCATCTTGTCGACATTCAGATAAATATCACCTTCCAGCCAGATTTGAATATCTACATCTGACATTTTTGTGAGCGGGTCGAGACCTTCTGTTTCATCATAGATATATTTTACCAGATGAATCGGCAAAATATCAGGGCGATAAGATTTCAGGATTCTCTGTTTTTCTTCTTCTTTCATGATATTGGTATTGCCTACATAGAAATTTTTCAGATTATCGCCATAACGTTCTGCATTGCGATACATGTTATAACCGCCGAAAAATTCGTCTGCACCCTCACCGGAATAGCAAAGTTTGGTATGCTGTGCCGTGGCATTACAGCCGAGTGTGAAAACAATCGCTGAAGCATCGCCAAGCGGCTGTTCCATGTGATACATCACATAGGGAACAATATCAAAGAACTGTTCAGGTGTAATCTTTGCAACAGAATGTTCTACATTGAGGAGCTTTGCTGTTTTGGCAGCAATACGGGATTCATCAAAGCGTTCTTCCTCATAGCCGCAGGAATCTGCACGTTTTGCATCAGACATAGCCAATACATAAGAAGAATCCACACCACCGGACAGGAAAGATTCTGCTGTTTCGTCATCAGTTTTGATTTCTCTGAACATCTGCTTGACAGTTTCATGAATTTCCCCTGCCCAGTCTTCCAGAGATTTCGACTTATCCGGCTTGAATTCCGGTTTCCAGTAGCGGGTAATTTCAAGACTGCCGTTTTTAAATACCAGATAATGCCCCGGCATTAATTTTTTAATTCCTTTAAAGAACGTATCTTCACCGGCAACATAGGTCAATGTCATATAAATCTGGAGCATATCTGTATTAAGGGCTTTGACAAAACCTTTCTGATTCAGAATATCTCCGATAAACGTGCCGTATAATAACTGATTGTCTTCTGTGAGATAATAATAAAACGGCTTTGTGCCGAACTGGTCACGCAGGCAGAACAACTCCTGTTTTTCTTCATCCCAGAGTGCAAAAGCAAACATGCCATAAAGATGGTCAGCAAGGTTTCTGCCCCATGTTTCATAGGCTTTTATTAAAATAGCTTCTTCACGGGCTTCTCTGGTCATATCACGGACAGCGAGCCCCAGTTCTTCGCCGAGAGCTTCCCAGTTGCGGATATGGCCTCTGTATGTTTTGATTGTAATCATAAAAATAAAACACCTCCTGAATTATTATAGCATATTCCGGATAATTTTGCAATATGTTTCAGATAAAAAGTAAGTATTTTTGCTCTTGACATATCGTTATTTTTATGCTATTATAAAATTATAAATAAAATATATTTCATGAAGAGGAGGTAATTTTATGAAAAAAACTAAAAAGACCGCTTTGACAGCAGCCGCATTTGCAGCAGCTATGGGAGTTTCTGCCTGCCCTGTCAATCCAGCAATAAATGCTGATGCATTCAATTATTTGGACAAGCGTATGGAAAATGCCGGTGATGTCAATGGTGACGATGACCTGAATCTTGTAGATGTTGTTTTTTTATACAGATATCTCAAAAATCAGCAGCCTATGACAGATGACCAATATTATCGGGCTGATGTCAATGAAGATGGCTATGTTAATATTTATGACTTCATCATGCAGAAACAGTTACTCCTGTTCTATCCGGAAAAGCCGCCTGTGCCACAGCCAGATTATGGCCCTGAATGGTGGGAATCTGATACTACAGAAACAGAAACGGAAACCGAACTCATTCCACAGCCTGTTTATGGCCCGCCGCCAGTATGGGAAACTGATACGACAGAAATTACAGAGACAACACCGGAAACCGTTTACGGCCCTCCGGTTTGGATTGACCCAGATGAACAGGAAACTGAACCCACAGAAACAGAATATCAGCCGGAATCAGATATCCCTGTTGAGGTCTATGGGCCGCCGGAATATTTCGGAATCACAGAAAATCCGGAGGAATAAAACATGCTGAATACAGAGATTAAAAAAAATAATCTGCAAACGCTGAAAGCATATCGGGACAGTTTATTTCAGAAACCGCAGCTCCGGCATTTGTTTCTGGAATTAACAATGCGGTGCAATGAAAACTGTCTCCACTGCGGAAGCAGATGCAATGATGTATTCTCGGAAGAATTGACAGTAGAACAGTATCGGAATTTTCTGACACAGGTCAAAAAAGATATGGGTGTCGAACGAAAAATGCTCTGTATCACAGGGGGAGAACCTCTGCTCCGGAAGGATTTTTTTGATATTATGCATTCTGCCAAAGAACTGGGCTTTCACTGGGGCATGACAAGCAATGCCACACTGATTGACGATGCTGTTGCAAATGAACTGTATCGTGCCGGTATGGGTACAATCTCTGTCAGTATTGACGGCCTGCCGGAAACACATGATAATTTCAGAAGAACTAAAAATGCTTGGAACAGAGCCATGAACGGCATTGAAGCCCTGCTTCGTGTCGGAAAATTCAAAAGCGTGCAGGTCACGACTGTGGTCACACATGAAAATATTTCCCAGCTGGACGAGCTGTATAAAATTTTTGATACTATGCCGCTTGATTCCTGGAGAATCATCAATATTGAACCCATCGGCCGTGCTCTTGAACATCCGGAATTATTGCTTACTAAAGAAGACTATCAATATTTATTTGAATATATCAGAAACAAGCGAATTGCCGGAGAGCCTGTCTGTTACGGGTGCAGTCATTATTTAGGTTTGGAATATGAGCGTGAAGTACGGGACTGGTATTTTCTCTGTATGGCCGGAATCTACACAGCGAGCATCACAGCCAACGGCAATATTATTGCCTGTCTGGATATTGAACGCCGTCCGGAATTTGTACAGGGAAATATTCTGAAAGATAATTTTAAAGATGTCTGGGAAAATAAATTCCAGATATTCCGGAAAAATCTGTGCGATGAGAATCAAAAATGCTCTGGCTGTGCAGAAAAGGATTTCTGTCACAGTGGTGCATACGACAGCTGGGATTTTGATAAAAAAGAACCTTATGTCTGTTTTAAAGATATTTTATTTTAATACAGCAAAAACCGCTTCTGTCGAATCCTGTCGGCAAAAGCGGTTTTATTAAAGCATAAAAAGTATAAAAAGTCAATTGCTTTCTGAATTTTCAGGAAGATTTTCTTTCAGGGCTGCTTTGCTTTTGATATGCTTTCCGACAATTTCAGAAACATCTGATACAGCCATAAATGCGGAATAGTCATCTTTTTCGATAATCTTTCGCATAGTAGACAATTCAATTCGGGTAATCACACAGTACAGGACGATTTTTTCTCCGGAAATCAGCCCGCTGCCGTTAATCAGTGTCACCGTTCTGCCAAGAGTTCTGTAGATATCTTCTGCAATTGCTTTTCCGTTATTGGTGATAATCATGACAGCTTTTCCCTGTTGCATTCCGGTATTGACAAAATCTTCTATTTTAGAGACGATAATATAAGTCAGCATACTGTACAAAGCCCTGTCAAACTCGAAAATAAATCCTGCTGTCAGATAGATTAAAATATTAAATATTAAAATAATCTGTCCGACAGACAGATGAAATTTCTTGCTGATTAAAATTGCAACAGCCTCTGTACCATCCAGACAGCCGCCGTTCATGAGTACCAGTCCTACACCGAAGCCTAACAGCAATCCGCCGAATACCGTTGCCAATAGCTTGTCTTCTGTGATGACGAGTGCATGAAATGCTTCTGTGCCGAATGCTTCCAGTGCAAGTGAGAAAACAGCCATAGCTGTGACAGTTTTAGTAAAAAAAGATTTTTCAAGTTTCCGGCCGCCAATCCAGACCAACGGCAGATTTAATAAAATCGTCAGAATACCAAGCGGCAGTTTGGTCAGTGTACTGATAATCATGGCAATACCGACCATACCGCCGTCCATAATTCTGGAAGGCACTAAAATTTTCTCCAGTGCGAATGCTGCGATTATACTTCCTAGAATCAGGAGTCCGTAATTGATAATAATGCTTTTCTTCTGCATGAGCAATCCCCTTTCTGACAGTTGTTATTATTTTATTTTTTTCCAGCCGAAATCAGAATAGGTATTATTTATCTGATACAAAAGCTTTTTGCCGAATATCCAGATTTCCTGTCTCCACGGATGGCCAAGATACCCGAACTGAAAATTTTCTTCAATAAAGAAATAATAATCGCCGTCCGGCAGAAATGCCGGAAAATATGCAAAATATCCGCCGCCGGAATATGCTTCGTCTGCATGAAAGAAACTCTGCATTTCTTCCGGTTTATGCGGACTGAACAGAAATGCACTGTGCTGCCAGTCAAGGGCATATATTTTCTGACCGGAATCTGTAATTGCAATCAGTATTTCCGGCAGTTTCAGAGATACTAAATCTGTCTGACTGTCTGTCATGTTATCAATTGCATAGACAGCGTATTCTTCTGGAATCTGAAACGGCAGGGGCATATTCATGGAATGCCCCCGATACGCACAGGACGGCGAAAATTTTAATTTTTCATATACCTGATTCCAGATTTTATGATATTCCGGTGTATTATCCAGCAGCATAATTCTGCATCTCCTTTTCCGGAAGGCTTTCTAAAAATGCAAATAATTTCTGAAAATATATTTCCGGATTCATGTAAAGCGAAAGTGCATGGCCTGCCCCTTCACAGATATATAATTCTTTCTGAGTGGGGCAGACATCATATAATTGATATGCCATTTCCGTATGAACAAAACTGTCTGCTGAACCGTGAATGAACATTACCGGAACTTTGGTTTTACGAATCTGTTCCAGAGCGGAAGCTTCTGTAAAAGAATACCCTGCACGGATTTCAGCAATTTTGTCAGCTGTATAGAGCACAGGAAACTCCGGAAGATGATATAAATATTTCAGTTCATCAGAGAAGATATCCCATACAGACGTATATCCGCAGTCATCGATAACTGCCCTGACATTCTGAGGAAGCTCTTCACCGGCGGTCATCATTACCGTTGCACCGCCCATGGAAATGCCGTGCAGAATAATTTCAGCCTGTGCGTCCTGTGCAAGAATACAGGAAATCCACCCGAGCATATCTTTCCGGTCAAGCCAGCCCATACCGATGTAAGTACCTTCGCTTTCACCGTGGCTTCGCATATCCGGCAGGAGGATATTAAAATTTTTTCCGGCATAAAAACAGGCATAATCATACATATATTTTTTCTGAGCCTGATAGCCATGTGCGATAATCACCCATAAATGAGAATCCGGTGCGGAGACTATCATATCTCCTTTCAGGCACAGACCGTCATCAGACTGTATTTCTTTTTTCTCGACAGAAACTGTTTCCAGCCAGTGTTCTGTCTGTTCCGCAAGCAGTTTTATATTTTCATCTGTAATTTTATCCGCCTCGCTTGTTGTAACCGATTGCGGAGCGACAGACTTGCCATTGCTGTTTTTCTGTGTAAGTGCGAAAGATACCAGATAATTACTGACGATAATATCCAGTAGCAATAATACAAAAAGCAAGAATAAAAAAATCAGCATTATTTTTTTTACTGCCAGTTTCATATTTTATATCCTCCTATAATAAAAAAGGCCGGAATATTTCCGGTCTTTTTTATAATAATAATATTATTATTATAATTTGATTTCATGAATCCATCCTTCAGGGGCTTCCAGTCTGCCCATCTGGATTCCGGTAAGTGTATCATAAAGTTTCTGAATGGTCGCACCCATTTTTTCCATACCGGACGGAAATTCGATAACTTCATCATGATTCACAATCTTGCCAACCGGTGAAATAACAGCTGCTGTACCGCACAGACCACATTCTGCAAAGTCTTTTACTTCGCTGAATAATACTTCACGGGTTTCCACTTTCAGGCCAAGAATATGTTCTGCAACATAAACCAGAGAACGTCTTGTGATGGACGGCAGAATGCTGTTGCTCTTCGGTGTAACAACAGTACCGTCTTTTGTAACAAACAGGAAGTTTGCACCGCCGGTTTCTTCTACTTTGGTATGTGTAGCAGGGTCAAGGAACATATTTTCATCATAGCCCTGACGGTGTGCATCCATCAGAGTATGCAGGCTCATAGCATAGTTCAGACCAGCTTTGATATTGCCTGTGCCGTGAGGTGCGGCTCTGTCAAGGTCACTGACTCTAATAGTAATCGGCTTTGCACCGCCCTTGAAATACGGGCCTACCGGTGTGCAGAACATTCTGAACTGGTATTCTGTTGCAGGCTTTACACCGATAACAGAATTAATACCAAACATATAAGGACGCAGATACAGTGTTGCACCGCTTCCGTAAGGCGGTACCCATGCTGCATTGGCCTTGACTACCTGTTCAACAGCATCAATAAATCTGTCTTTCGGAAATACAGGCATTTCAAGACGTTCCGCAGAAGATACCAGTCTGTCAGCGTTCAGGTCGGGGCGGAATGTTACAATTCTGCCATCCTGTGTAGTATATGCTTTCAGACCTTCAAAGACAGTCTGTGCATACTGGAGTACACAGGCACATTCATTCATTGTGATATTGGCATCTGCTGTAAGTGTGCCGGCATCCCATGCACCGTCTTTATAGCTGGAAACATAACGCTTGTCTGTCTGCACGTAGGCAAAGCCCAGATTACCCCAGTCAATATCTTTCTTTTCCATAATTAAAATCCTTCTTTCTGATAATATAAAAATTTTATATGCGTTCTGCAATCAGGCTGCCCATTTCAGAGCAAGTAACCTGTTTACAGCCGTCAGACATAATATCACCTGTGCGGAAACCTTCAGAAAGTACTTTCTGTACCGCATTTTCTATTGCATCGGCTTCTTCCTGCAAATCGAGAGAATATCTCAGCAGCATTGAGCCGGACAAAACAGCCGCAATCGGATTGGCAATATTCTTTCCTGCAATATCCGGAGCAGAACCGCCGCTGGGTTCATACAAGCCGAATTT
The DNA here is from genome assembly GCA_902796255.1 of uncultured Ruminococcus sp. Taxonomy (GTDB): domain Bacteria; phylum Bacillota; class Clostridia; order Oscillospirales; family Ruminococcaceae; genus UBA3855. Next base: position 1,461 of record CADBOP010000216.1, on the reverse strand, counting down.
TGTTTCATTCAGGCTGGCAGAAGGCAGCATTCCGAGAGAACCTGTCACCATAGCAGCTTCATCAGAGAGAATATCTCCGAACATATTTTCTGTAACCATAACATCAAACTGTGCCGGATTTTTAACAATCTGCATAGCTGTGCTGTCAACAAGGGCATGTTCCAGTGTGACTTCCGGATAATCCTGTGCCACTTCGTTTACTACTTTTCTCCAGAGTCTGGAAGAATCCAGCACATTGGCTTTATCCACGCTTGTAACTTTTTTCTTCCGCTTCATAGCGACTTCAAAAGCCTTGACAGCGATTCTCCGGATTTCATTTTCGTTATAGCTGAGTGTATCCACAGCCGTCATCACACCGTCAATTTCTTCTGTTCTGCGTTCACCGAAATAAAGCCCGCCTGTCAGTTCCCGCATGATAAGCATATCAAAGCCCTGTTTGCTGATATCTTCTCTGAGGGTACATGCCTGTCTTAATTCCGGATATAATACACAAGGTCTTAAATTAGCGAATAATCCTAAAGATTTTCTTAATTTCAGCAATCCGGCTTCCGGTCTGAGGTTTGCCGGAAGTTTATACCACGGAGAAGTAGTCGTATTGCCGCCGATAGAGCCCATCAGAACAGCATCACTGTCTTTGCAGGCCTGAATTGTCTCATCTGTGAGCGGCACACCGTTTGCATCAATAGAGCAGCCGCCCATTAAAAGCTGGGTGTATACAAATTCATGATGATATACTTCAGCGATTTTATCCAGCACTTTCATTGCTTCTGTCACAATTTCAGGGCCTATGCCATCGCCTTTGATAACGCCAATTTTATAATTCATAATTTTATCCTGAACCGCCTTTCAAAAAAATTGCTGTATTTATTATACTACTTCTGCGACAAAATGTCAATCTTTTTTCAACATAATTTTTTTCTGAATTTTCTTGAAATTATCACAATAGTATGTTATAATAAAATTACTGTCATCCGGATGAAAGGAGAAATATATCATGAAACGCTATATGACACTCTATCTGCAATGGCTTACCCAAAAGCTGCAAAAGCCGGAAATGCTTTCAGAACAGGAGATTTCTGCACTGCGGAAAGAAGTCCTGATTCAGATTGGCTTCATGCAGCATGAGCGTGCTGTTCATTTTCAGGTTGTAATTTTAGTCGGACTCGCTTTCTTTCTGACAATGGGGTTTCAGCTGTATTTCAAAATGACCGGACTGGCTCTGCTTTGTCTGATTCTGCTTGTACTGCTGGCGGCTTATCTCTGGCATTATTATTTTCTGGAAAATACAACCCAGAAAATTTACATTCTCTATAACCGCCTTGCTGCACTTGATGACAAAGCCGACTATCCCAACACAGACAAAATTACTGACAAGCTGGGACAGTTTTAATTTATTTTTATTTTCTAAGAAAGGACGTATGCTTTCTATGGCAAACAATCAGACACCGGATTCCAACGAAG
>CADBOP010000215.1 GCA_902796255.1 uncultured Ruminococcus sp. | reverse complement strand
TATTTTTACGGAATTTTTGATTCTGGTAGGAGGAAATAAAATGACAGACTTCATCTACGAAGAAGCGTTTGAACCCGATGTAAATATCAAAGTAATTGGTGTCGGCGGCGGCGGCGGCAATGCCCTCAACTGCATGGTGGATTCCACCGATGTCAGCGACATTGAATATGTGACAATTAATACAGATGCCAAGGCTCTGAAAAATTCCAAAGCTGCTACCCGTATCCAGATTGGTGCAAAACTTACCAAAGGCAGAGGGGCAGGCAATAAGCCGGAAATCGGTCAGCACAGTGCAGAAGAAAATATTGAGGAAATTGAAGCTGCCCTCAAGGGTGCAGATATGGTATTTATCACTGCCGGTATGGGCGGCGGTACTGGTACAGGTGCAGCCCCTGTTGTGGCAAAAGCTGCCCAGCAGATGGGGATTCTGACTGTTGCTGTTGTAACAAAGCCGTTCGCTTTTGAGCGTGAACAGAAAATGCGTCAGGCTGAAGCAGGTATTGCAGAATTACAGAAATATGTGGACTCCCTGATTGTTATCCCGAATGAAAAATTGCTCGCAGGTCTCGAAAAAGCTCCCACAATGAAAGAATCTTTTGCCCTCTCGGATGATATTCTGAAGACCGGTGTCAAGAGTATTTCCGATTTGATTGTCGAAGAGGGATATATTAATCTGGATTTTGCAGATGTATCTACTACAATGAAGGGTGCAGGCTATGCACATATGGCCATCGGCCACGGTTCCGGAAAAGATAAGGCTATGGAAGCTGCCAAGGCTGTTATCAGCAGCCCGCTGCTGGAAACTTCTATTGCCGGTGCAAGAAGATTGCTGATTAATATCGCTATGTCTGAAGATACCCTCGCTTCTGATGTGGATACGGCTTCTAAAATGATTACAGAAGCTGCTTCGCCGGATGTGCAGTTTATCTTTGGTGCAGCTTTCAAGGAAGATATGCAGGACGAAATGTCGGTTACTGTAATTGCTGCGGATTTCTCTACAGGTGACGAGAAAAACGAAGAACCCGAAGAAGAGGAAATTTCTCTGCCGAAATATGTTCAGAAGTCTTCCAAACCCGCAAAGACTGCAAAGCCGAAAAAAGAAGCCCCCACAGTGATTATCGAAGAAGAATCCGATGACGAGCCGGAAGAACCTGATTTTGAAGAAGAACCGGACGAAGAAGAAACAGAAACTTCTGCTCCGGTACGTTCTTCCAAATCTGATGACAACAGCTATATGCCCCGTCCGGCATCCCAGAAACGTCAGCCCTCTGTAAATGATATGGATATGAAAGAAATTTTTGATATCCTCGGAGGTAATTAAAACATGGCTTCCAGCGGTGTTTTAAAACAGGCTCTGTTCGGCGGTTTTGATAAAAAATCTGTAGATGGCTATCTGCAAAAACAGCTGGCTTATCTCAATAAACTCGAAACTCAGGCCGGACAGCCGTTGACCACATTACAGCCTCAGCTTCTGAAAAAAACCAGAATCGGCTCAGGCTATGACAAAGAATCTGTTCTGACTTATGTGGAAACTATCCAGCAGAAAATAATTATGCTGGAAGAAAATTTAAAAATTTTATAAAACAACCGCATTTTTCGCTCCGGCTTTCCCAAAATGCCGGAGCTTTTTCTTGTGTTTCGTCAAATTGCACGAATTTCCGGTCTGGATTTTTACATAAATTCGCTTGCAACTGCAAGAAAAATATGTTATAATAAACACAGTAATGTGATACAGGAATGTGAAATTTATCCCCTGTGTAAAGAAAGTGAGTTGTGATTAATTATGTCTATCCCTACCGGTGTGCTGAAACCCACCAGAATCGGCGGCGGTTTCGAGAAAGAATCTGTTCTGACCTACATCGAGGAACTCCAGAAAAAAAATAACGAACTGGAGGACGAAAACAAAGAACTTCGTGAGGCCCAGAGTGCAGAGCAAAATCAGCTGATTCAGGACTATAAGCGTGGCGAGGAAGAAGCAAAACGCCGTGCCGCTGATGCAGAACGTGAAGCCGAGAAAAAAGTACAGGCTGCCGAAAAAAAAGCTTCTGAACTGGAAAGAAAATTCAACGAAGCTACCGACAAAGCTGCCAAACTTGCCGAAGCCCTCAAAGGTGAAAAAGAAGCCCGCCAGTCTGATATCGAAAAAGTCAGAAAACAGCTGGAAGAAATTAAAACCAGTAATGCGGACGAAGATAAGCTCAGAGAGTATCAGCAGGAAATTATGGAACTCAAGAGCGAAATCAGCTCTATGAGCATGGAAACCAATGAATTAAATACCAAACTTGAATTGCAGGAAACAGAACTGGCAGACCAGAAATCTAAAGTGGAAGATGCAGAAATCGAACTCGAAGATTTAAATCAGGCTCTGGATTCCAAAGATGACGAAATTTCAGCCAAAAGTGAAGAAATTTCTTCCCTGAAGGCAAGAACTACCCAGCAGGAAGCAGAATTGCTGGAACTCCGTGCTTCTGAAAGAAGTCTGCGTGACCAGGTCAGAGAACTGGAAAATAAACTGGATGAGCTGAAAAATCAGCCTGCTCAGAATGTCACTGCGGATATGTTCGGCGGCTGGATGGCAAGCCTTGCCAAAAATGCAGAAAAAGAAGCCCGTGAACAGGTCGAAAATGCCAAGAAAGAAGCCGAAGAAATCGAGAAAGAAGCTTCTGAAGCTGCGGAAGCACTTCTTAGTGAAGCAGAAGAACGTGCTGCCGGTGCAAACGGCGAAGCAGATAAGATTCTGAATGCTGCCCGTGAACAGGCTGCTCAGGAATCGGCTGAAAGAATGAAGAAGGCAGAAGAAAAAGAAGCCAAAGTCCTCAAGCTGACCGCTCAGGTACAGGCAATGCTCCTGACACAGATTGCCGGTCTGGAAGAGAATCTCCAGAATATTCAGGAATCTGTAATGCAGGCTGTGGAAGGCATGACAGACAAACTGGACGAAACCGGTTCGCTGATTGAAAAAGCAAAAGAAGATATTAATTCTGAAGCGGAACTTCCGGATGTGACACTTTCTGTTAAAACGGCAGAAACTCCCAAGGAGGAAACAAAACCGGAAACACCGGAAACCAAGCCCGAATCTCAGAAGGAAACAACAGAACCCGTACAGGAAGAAGAACCGGAAACAGAACCCGTACAGGAAGTAAAGCCTGCTGAAGAACCCAAGGCGGAAATACCCGTTATTGAAGAAATTCAGCTCGAACCTGTTCCCGAACAGCAGCCTGCTCCCAAGATGGAAGAACAACCGGCAGAAAAGCATGAACCACAGACGGTTGCTTCTATGGCTCCGGATTTGTCCGCATTGCTTGCCGAAGCGGAACAGGATGTCATGGAACCGACATTCGAGCATCAGCCCACAGCTCCTGAACCTGTACAGGAAGCACCAGCACCTAAAACCGTTGCTTCTATGGCTCCGGATTTGTCCGCACTGCTCGCTGAAGCAGAACAGTCCGTTGTGGAAGAACCACAGGCGAATGAAAATATTTTTGATATTGCAGAAACTTCTCCGGCTGAAGCAGATACTTTCCAGCCAGAAGAAGAAAAGATTCTGGATATCGACAGCTTCTCACAGTCCGGCGGCATGATGAATTTCAATACCGGAATCCGTGCCAGAGCTGTCGGTGCACCTCCGCAGCAGCAGGGCGGTAAGAAGAAAAAAGGCGACAGCGATTTCGACTGGGATGAGCTGATTGCTGAAAATAATGCTGCCAGAAAAAAGAAAAATAAAAATAAATAAATTTTAATTAATATAATCAGAGGTGTGAAGTTATGCCGGAACTGGTAAAACTTAATGCACAGAATCTCAGGTCCTGTGCGAAAAATTTGCATATTGGCGATAAGATTTTGTTATCAGGCTATGTCTATACGGCTCGTGATGCGGCACATAAGAGAATTGCTGCTTTGCTCGATTCCGGCGAGCCGACACCCTTTCCCATTGAGAATGCTGTCATTTATTATGCAGGTCCTACGCCTTCCCCTCCCGGAAAGCCTGTCGGAGCTTGTGGGCCGACCACTTCCGGCAGAATGGACCCTTATGCCCCCAGACTGCTTGATTTAGGTCTTGCAGCGATGATTGGCAAGGGCGAACGCTCTCAGGCGGTACGGGATGCAATTGTCAGAAATCAGGCCGTTTATCTCTGTGCAGTCGGTGGTGCAGGGGCTCTTGCTGCAAGATGCATTAAAGATTTGCAGGTCATCGCTTTTGAAGATTTGGGTTGTGAATCTGTTAAAAAATTATATATTGAGGATTTTCCGCTTGTCGTCTGCAACGATGCCGAGGGGGGAGATATCTTCTCACAGGGTCGCAGTCAGTATGCCCGATAATCTGGAAAATCTTACAGATGAAGAACTCGCTGTTCTTTCAAGGGATTCTGTAGAAGCTGAAACTGAATTGCTTTCCCGCTATTTCCGGCTTGTCCGGTATCATGCCGGACGCTATGCAGCTACTTCTGCCGATGCCGAAGACCTGACACAGGAAGGTCTGATTACCCTCCTGCGTGTGATGAAACAGTTCCGGCCGGAACAAGATGCAAAATTTTCTTCGTTTGCACAGGTGTGTATCATGAATCAGATGCGTTCTCTGGTGCGGCGGCAGCAGAAGCTTGCTGTGCCGGATGAAGAACTGATTCGCAGCCTCGAAGAAAAAGGCAGCTTTATCGACCCCGATACACCGGAAAGCATTTTGATTGAAAAAGAAAATTATGCCGACTGCCGTATGCAGGTCATGGCCGTGCTTTCAGATAAAGAATGGGAGATTTTACAGTATATCCTGAATGGTAATTCTTACGCCCAGACAGCAGAACAGCTGCATATCAGTGTGAAATCTGTTGACAATGCCATGCAGAGAATCCGCCGGAAAATGCGGGCGGTGCATAGTCAGGATACAGATGGGGAAAAATAATCATGCTCGTTTCTTGTATGCTTACAAGTGCGATATAGAAAGGGCTTATTGCTTAACTGCCGTAGTCCGAAACAAAATATTTTTAATATTATAGTGAGGTAATTTATTATGTACGAAGACAAGACTTTAATTTGCAAGGATTGCGGAAAAGAATTTGTGTTCACCGCTGGTGAACAGGCTTTCTATGCAGAAAAAGGATTTGAACACGAACCCCAGAGATGCAAGGACTGCCGTGCAGCCAGAAAAGGTGCTCCCAGAGCCCCGAGAGAAATGTTTACTGCTGTCTGTGCAGGCTGCGGCGGAGAAGCAAAAGTACCGTTCCAGCCCCGTGAAGACAGACCTGTTTATTGCAGCGAATGTTTCGCTAAAATGAAAGGCGAATAATTTTAAGAAAGAGGTAGAAAATCATGACAGTAACAAAAGATACTATTATTGGCGAAATTCTGGACGAGGATTTTGATGTTGCTCCCTATTTTTTAGAAATGGGAATGCATTGTCTCGGATGCCCAGCCTCCAGAGGCGAGACGATTGAAGAAGCTTGTGCTGTACACGGCACTGACCCGAATGAGTTGGTAGCACAGCTCAATGCGTATTTCGAGAACAAGTAAACAAATCAGGGGCGGCGGCTATCCGCTGCCCTGTTTTTTATGAGGAAATAATTTATGTTAAATCCAAGACTGCTGGCCTGTGCCGGACTGGTGCAGGGAAATTTTATCTGTGATGTGGGAACAGACCACGCACTTCTGCCAGTTTATCTGGTACAGAATCAGATTGCAGAAAAGGCTCTGGCCTGCGATATCCGTGAAGGGCCTCTCTGCTCGGCAGAGAAGAATATTCAAAAAAATATGTTATCTGATAAAATCAGGATGGTTCTGTCTGATGGATTAATCAGCGTTCCGCCGGAGGGGATTACGGATATCATAATTGCCGGCATGGGCGGTGAAACTATGATACATATTCTGGAAACCTGCCCGTTTTCACTGGAGAAAATCAATCTGATTTTTCAGCCGATGACCAGAGCCGAACTGCTCCGAAAATGGCTGTTTGAAAACGGATTTGAAATCCGGAAAGAAATCTGCATTCCAGATAAGAATTTTTTATATGCTGTCATGCAGGTACAGTATTCCGGAAACAGAAAAAATCCAGAGGCCGGAGAAATCTATTTCGGTCAGATGGATTTGCAGGAAACAGCCGGAAAAGCCTATGCGGAACATGTACTTGTACAGCTGCGGAAGGCTAATTTTCATGCTGCACCGGAACGTTCGGAAATTATCCGGAAATTAGAGGAGATGTTAACTTGAAAATAAAAGATATTTATGAAGTAATTAATCAGTATGCACCGTTTGACACGCAGGAAAAATGGGATAATTCTGGTTTCCTGATTGGAGATTTCAGTCAGGAAGTGACAGGCATTCTGATTTCACTTGATATTTCCGTTAATGCCGTGAAAAAAGCACAGGAAACAGGCTGTAATCTGATTTTTTCCCATCATCCTGTTATTTTTTCAGCTATTAAGAATTTATATTCTGATTCTGTTGTATATCAGCTTGCACAGAAAAATATTTCAGCTGTCTGCTGTCATACGCCTCTGGACATCGCTCGGGGCGGTATCAATGATTTGATTGCAGAGAAATTAAAATTATTTTTGGAATTTGCAGAAAATACAGAAACTATTGAGGCAGACGGCCTCGGCAGAATCCTTACGCTGAAACAGGAAATGTCCATAAAGGAGTTTGCTGAAATTGCCAAAAAAGCCCTTGGCTGCGAAGTCGTCCGCTATTCAGCAAATTATCAGAATAAAATTAAAAAAATAGCTGTCTGTTCAGGTTCAGGGGCTTCTATGCTCGAAGACCTCTCCGGCCGGTGTGATTGCTTCCTGACAGGCGATATCAAGCACGACAGATGGTACAAGGCCGAAGAGTTAAATATTGCTCTGCTTGACTGCGGTCATTATCATACAGAAGTGATTATGATTCCGTATATTGCAGAAATCCTCCGGAAAGCCTTTCCGGAACTGAAGATTGTTGAATTTGCAGAAGGGAATCCGGTTTGTTATGCGTGAAATGTTTCTCTGTCCGGTCTGTGGAGAAATGCTCACAGAATCGGAAAAATTATATCGCTGTGCAAAAAATCACAGTTTCGATAAAGCACGGAGCGGTTATGTCAATCTTCTGCCAGTTAAGCAGAAACATGCAAAACTTCCGGGGGATAATCCGGAAATGGTCAGAGCCAGACGGGATTTTTTAAATCAGGGCTATTATCAGCATTTGCAGGAAACACTCTGTGAAGCTGTGAAAAATAGAATGCCGTCCGGAGGCGTTCTGCTCGATGCTGGATGCGGAGAAGGGTATTATACTAAGAAAATGGCGGATATTCTGCCGGAAGACTGCACCTGTATCGGAATAGATATTTCTAAAACAGCCACAGATTTGGCCTCCAGAGCCGATAAGAAAACGAAATATGCTGTCGGCAGTGTGTTTCATCTGCCTGTCGGAGAAAAACAGGTTTCTGTGCTCGTGAGCGTTTTTGCACCATATTGTCATGCGGAATTTCTCAGGGTTCTGAAAGCCGGAGGGTTTCTGATAATGGCCATTCCCGCAGAAAAACATTTATGGGAGCTGAAAACGGCTGTGTATGACAAGCCTTATGAAAATCAGGTCAGAGATTATGAACTGGAAAATTTTGTTTTTCAGCAGAAGATTACCACTGAAAAGGAAATTTTTCTTTCCCGTCCGGAGGATATTAAAAATTTGTTCCAGATGACTCCTTATGCTTACCGGACAAGTCCTCATGAAAAAGAACGGCTCGAAAAATTGGAAACGCTTTCCGTCCGGACAGCTTTTGAAATTTTAATCTATCAGAAAGAAGCGTGAAATTATGGCATTTGACGGTGCTTATCTCCATGCAGTACAGCAGGAAATAGAACCCTTTCTCGGGGCAAGAGTAGAGAAAATTCATCAGCCCTCACGGGATGAACTGATTCTGCATTTAAGAAGTTTTCAGGGAGCTGTCAGGATTTTAATCAGTATTGCCGGCGACAGTGCCAGAATCCATCTGACAGAAATCGGAATTGAAAATCCTGCCTCTCCGCCGATGTTCTGCATGTTGTTGAGAAAGCATCTTGGCGGAGGAAAATTTGTTGCTGTCCGGCAGGATGGTCTGGAGAGAATTTTATTTCTTGATTTTGACTGTATTAACGAATTAGGCGATTCTGTCCGGCTGACACTCGCCTGTGAAGTCATGGGCAGATATTCTAATTGCATTCTGATTAATCAGGATGGGAAAATTATTGACTCCCTCAGGAGAAATGCAGATATTACCAGAGAAAGAGTGCTGTTGTCCGGCTTTCCGTATGAGATGCCCCACAGAAATCAGCGGCTGAATTTTTTGGATACAGATGATGCTACAATTTTAAATGCCCTTCTGCTTGCTCCGGATAATGAATTAGCCAAAGCATTATTGTCTGTATTCGAGGGAGTATCCCCCCTGCTTACACGGGAATGGGCTTATTATACTTGTAAATCCGGTATCAGAAGTCATGAACTGGATAAAAATCAGAAGGAAAGACTGCTGTATATTATCCACAGAACGGCAGATATGCTCAAAAATCAGGAATATCAGTTTCATATTCTGACAACACCGGAAGGCAACCTGAAAGATTTCTGCTTTTTCCGGCCGGAACAGTATGGAAATCTGATGCTTGTCAGGCCTGTGGATTCCGCAGGCAAAACACTGGATATGTTCTATTCCCAGAGAGATTTGAAAGCCCGTATGAAACAGCGGGCAAATGATTTGTTTAAACTGCTCATGACAAGAATCGAACGGATTACCAGAAAACTGGCTAACCAGAAACAGGAACTCTCTGAAACAGATAAGATGAATCAGAATAAATTATACGGCGATTTGTTGTCAGCGAATCTGTATCAGATACAGAAAGGCGATAATTTCGCAAAGGTCATGAATTTTTATGAGCCCTCCTGTCCTGAAATTCTGATTCCGCTTCAGGTAAACCTGACACCTGCACAGAATGCCCAGAAATATTATACGCTTTATCGCAAGGCTTCGACAGCCAAGCAGAAACTCTCTGAACAGATTCAGCAGGGAGAACAGGAACTGGCATATCTCGAAAGTGTATTCGATAATCTGACCCGTGCAGAAACGGAAAATGATTTGCTTCTGCTCCGTGAGGAACTCGCCCAGCAGGGCTATCTGAAAATCCGGACACAGAAACAGAAACCCGTGAAACAAGCTCCGCCGATGGTGTATCAGTCGGAAGACGGATTTTTGATTTTAGTCGGCCGGAATAACCGGCAGAATGACCAGCTGACACTGAAACAGGCTTCTAAACAGGATATCTGGCTGCATACACAGAATATACCGGGGTCACATGTGATACTCGTCACAGAGGGAAAAGAGCCTTCTGAAACAGCAATCCGTCAGGCTGCTGTGCTGGCAGCATATCATAGCAAAGCAAGAGATTCTGCCCAAGTGCCGGTAGATTTCACAAGAGTGAAATTCGTCAAAAAGCCAAACGGTGCAAAACCGGGGATGGTGATTTTTACTAATCAGCAGACACTGTATCTGAAACCGGATAAGGCATTGTGTGAAAAATTAGAATACAGGGGGTAATGCCATGAAAGAAATACAGCAGCCGGATGCGGAATTTTATGCCCGTGACTGTCTGGCCGTTGCTCCGGATTTAATAGGGAAAATTTTAGTACACCGGCTTCCGGACGGAACAGAACTCAGAGAACGTATCACAGAAACAGAGGCCTACAGAGGAGAGGAAGATAAGGCTTGTCATGCTTCCAAAGGCAGAACCCCCCGTTCACAGATGCTGTACAGGGAAGCAGGGTCGATTTATGTATATTTATGCTATGGTGTGAATTATTTGATAAATATTATTACCGGAGAGAAAGAACAGCCGCAGGGAGTACTGCTCAGAGCCGGAGAACTGCACAAAGGCCCTGCAAAACTGACAAAGGCTTTGCAGATTGATAAAGCTTTCAACGGGCAGAGTATTTTAAAAAATCCGGAAATCTGGATTGAAGATGACGGACAGTCCTGCACGTGGCATACAGAAAAACGTGTCGGTATTGATTATGCCGGAGATGTCTGGAAAAATAAGCCTTGGCGGTGGGTCATGGATAAACTGGAATAATAAGCAGGAGAGGGGAGAACTATGCTGATTATTGATACAAAACACGGAATTTTAAAAAAATATTTTCCGCAGCCGAATGAAACAGAAATCACAATTCCGGAACATGTCCGTATCATTCAGAAATATGCTTTTGCCGGATGTGATAATCTCTATGCCGTCCGGATGCCGGAAGGAGTGGAGAGTATCGGTGCAGGGGCTTTCAGGGATTGTAAGAATCTGTTATATCTGAAGCTGCCGGAGAGTTTGAACCGAATCAGTATCGAAGCATTTTATCATTGTGAATCGCTCGGAGAAATTAATATTCCGGAGAGTGTGCCGTCAATACATGATTCAGCTTTCATGAACTGTAAAAATCTCCGGAGAGCTGTTCTGCCGGAAAAATTGGAACGGCTCGGTGACAGGGCGTTTTATGGCTGTACGAATCTGAAAACTGTGAAGATGCCGGAAAATCTGAAATATTTCGGAAAACAGGCATTTTCACGCTGTTCGAGCCTGACTTCTGTCACGATTCCGGAGGGGATAACCCACTTGGAAAACAGTGAGTTCTATCAGTGTGAACAGCTGCATTTTGCCTTGATTCCGGAATCGATGAGATATATCCGGTATGATGTGTTTCCGCAGAATACGATTCTGCATTTTTATATCAGAAAACAGCTGTTCAGTATTCCGTTTGTTTCTTATTATTATGCGGATAATATTGTCAATGCGATGTGTCAGCCGGAAAAGCCGGAAAGTATTGATATTATTCTTCGGGATTTTATTCAGCATAATGATGCTGAAAATTTAGAGAAATTTTTAGAATGCGGCTTTGTCACAGACGGGAAAATAGATGTGTATATTCAGTTTGCAATTGAAAAACAGAAATATGAAACACAGGTTGTTCTGATGAATTATAAACATAAGCATATCGGCTATGAGCCGAAAAACTGGGAATTATAAAAATAAAAAGCTCTGGGCAGCAGAGCTTTTTATTTTTTGTTTCTTGGTTTGGAAACGGATATTCTGACAGCTTTTGCAGAGCCTGTTTCTGGATTTTCACAGATATGGAAACAATGTGCAAAATCATCAGGCGAGAGACTGCGCATCATATTCAGGATTTTTTCACGTTCCCATAATTCGACATTCAGTTCTTCAGCAAACTGACGGGCATAACTGTTGAAATGCCGGTTTGTGACAGCAGCTGCTTTATCCTGATGATATTTGAAATTTCCGGATGCAATTTCCTGTATGGCTTTTTTATCAACATCTTTCAGGTAGCATTTACATTGAATGGCATAAGAAAGCATATTTTTTTCAGCAAAGATATCTATACCGTCATCGTTGGAATCTTTTGTCAGCCGGATATGGGAAAAGCCATTGGCTTTCAGGAGAATACAGATGATTTTTTCAAATCTCCGGCCGGCTTCTTTATTGGAAAAAGTCTTGGATAACTTGTCAATCCGGCGGAGCAGTTCTTCTGGTTCCTGCGTATATATTTTTTTTCTGACAGGTACAGACTGTGTTTCAGTTTTTCTGACTTCTTCAGGAATTTCAGATAATTTTGCTATTTTTTCCTGTACGTCATAATAGCAGTCCATAATATCTCTTCTGGAATTATAAAGCATAGAATTAATTTCTGTCTTGATTTCTTCTGACTGCATAATAATAGTTTTAAAATCCTGTTTTGCGTCCTGATATAAATCAATTCTTCGGGAAAGCGTTTCAATATCTATATGCAGTTTTTTCATTTTCTGATTTGCTTCCTGTTTGAGATTCTGAATATATTGCTGAAAATCTTTCAGTTCTGCATTGGATTCCTGCCGTTTTTGTTCTGCAAATTTATCTGCATTCTGCATTTTGCGTTCAAATTTTTCTGAAAATGCAGATAATTCATTCTGTAAATCCTGTATTTCCCGTTCAGGAGTGTTTTCAAAATCGTTTTTTAATCTCCGGAGTTCCAGCTTTAATTTCCGGATTTCTTTTTTTAATTTTTCTTCTTCTTCTTTATGTGCATTGGTATCCAGAATAAATAATACTGTAAGTGTAATGAACATAATCAGAAATAATACTATCTGCAACAGATTCATAAAATTATCATCACCCTTGATATTATGATACCTGATTTTGACAGAAAAGTCAATGCTTTTTTTAAAATCTGTCACAGATTTCAAAAATCTGCATAGAATAATTATCATACTCAGAACGGAGTGATGTTTTTATGGCGACTGTCAGTCTGTGCATGATTGTTCGTGATGAAGCCCCTGTACTTGCCAGATGTCTGGACGGTATCAGAGAGATTATGAATGAAATTATTATTATTGATACCGGCTCACAGGATACTACCAAACAGATTGCACGACAGTATACAGATAAAATTTATGATTTCCACTGGAATGATAATTTCTCAGAGGCAAGAAATTTCGCTTTTTCAAAAGCTTCCTGTGAATATCAAATGTGGCTCGATGCAGATGATGTCATCACACCAGAGAATCAGAAAAAATTACTGAAATTAAAACAGACTCTCTCGGCAGATGTCGTTATGATGCCATATCATGTCGCCTTTGATGAAAATCAAAATCCAGTATATACTTACTATCGGGAACGCATTCTGAAACGTTCAGGAAATTTCAGATGGCAGGGAGCTGTACATGAAGCCATTACTCCGGCCGGAAAAATTCTCTATACAGATATTGCTGTCGAGCATAGAAAATTACATGTCAATGACCCTGACAGAAATCTCAGAATTTTTGAAAAAATGCGTTCTGAAAACCAAACTCTGTCTGCAAGAGAAAAATTTTATTATGCCAGTGAATTGTATTATCATCAGAAGTATACAGAAGCAATTGCAGAATATCTTTCTTTTCTTTCTCATCCTGATGCATGGAGAGAAAATCAGATAGAAGCCTGTCAGAAGCTCTCCGCCTGTTATCTTGCTCTGCATGATACAGAGTCTGCCCTGCATATTTTATTTCATAGTTTTCTTTATGATACACCACGTTCTGAAATTTGCTGTGAAATCGGCAGAATTTTCATGACACAGCACCGCTTTGAAACTGCAATATTCTGGTATGAATCAGCTTTAAAATCTCCGTTTTCTGATGAACAGGGTGGTTTTTCCCTTCCGGATTCTCATGATTATATTCCGTATATGCAGTTATGCGTCTGTCATGACAGGCTGGGGAACGTTTCCGAAGCAAAAGCATATAATAACAAAGCAGGACGTATCAAGCCCAAAGATGAAGGATTTTTATATAATCAGAACTATTTCCGTAAGATTCTCGAAAAGGAGTGTGACAGATAATGGGAATGTATTCCTGTTCCGGATGCGGAAATTCTGAATATTATCCGTGTCCGAAGCCACCAAGCTGTATTCCGTGTGTATGGGTAACAGGTCCAACCGGAGCAACAGGTGCAACCGGTCCGGCAGGTCCAGCCGGAGCAACAGG
>CADBOP010000214.1 GCA_902796255.1 uncultured Ruminococcus sp. | reverse complement strand
TTTTTCTGGAAATAAAGTTCAAAATTTACAGTAGGGTCAGAAGCAAGAAAAGCAGATTTCTGTGCAATCAATGTTTCACCGGGAGTAATTTCAAAAGGAATGATACTGCCGGGCATAGAAGCACTGAATGTAATAGAACCAGCACCACCCTGTGCAGTATACGTATTCTGGAACAACGATTCACCAGTTACCAGTCTGCCGAGCATCTTTCCGAAACCACCGTTGGTGCTTGTCTGCATTTCTACATTAGGGTCTTGCCATACCATTGCCCCGCTTTGACAAACAGCACTTTCACCATTTTGAAGATAGACGTTTACAACCGGAAAGCTGCCGCCTTCAATATCGTATTTCATAGCGAAATACCTCCTTACAAATATAATATAAATATATTTTATCATATTTTTCAAGTTTCGTCAATATTTTTCAGAAAAAAAGGGAAAAGTGTCGCAAAACCAGCGACACTTTTTGTTCAAATTGACCAATCAGGAAATCTGATTCTGTGTTTTGAATGCTGTGAGTGTATTCTTCATCAGCATAGCAATCGTCATCGGGCCGACACCACCGGGGACAGGCGTAATGTAAGAAGCTTTCGGCTCGACTTCTGCAAAATTAACATCTCCGCAGAGCTTGCCGTTTTCAAGGCGGTTCATACCGACATCAATTACAACAGCACCCTCTTTGACCATATCACCAGTAACGAAATTGGCTTTTCCGACAGCAGCAACCAAAATATCTGCTTCTCTGGTAATTTCTGCAAGATTCTGTGTCCGGCTGTGGCAGATTGTCACAGTACCGCTCCGGTGCAGGAGAAGCATTGCCATTGGCTTGCCCACGATATTACTCCGGCCGATGACAACGCATCTTTTTCCGGAAATTTCTGTACCTGTAGAGTCGATTAATTCCATAACGCCGGCCGGTGTACACGGCAGAAATGCATATTCACCAATCATGATTCTGCCGACATTTTCCGGATGGAAGGCATCCACATCTTTTTCAGCAGAAATTGCATTGATAATTGCCTTATCATCAATCTGTTTCGGAACAGGGAGCTGCACCAGAATGCCGTTTACGTTCTTGTCCTCATTCAGAGTCTGCACCAGTTCCAGCAGTTCTTCCTGTGTGGTATCTTCCGGCAGAGCGTATTCAAACGACTGAAAGCCGACTGTTTCACAGGCTTTTTTCTTATTGTTGACATAGACTCTTGAAGCAGGGTCGTTGCCGACAATCACAACAGCAAGTCCGGGACGCTTGCCATATTTCTGAAACAGAGCCTCTGTCTCCTGCCGTACCTGTTCTTTCACATTTGCGGAAACCTGTTTTCCATCGATAATATTAGCCATTAGTTTTATCCTCGCTTTCTTTATGATCTGATTCCGGAGAATCAGTTTTTGCTTTAGATTTTGCTTTTGCATTTGCTGCATCGGCCTGTGCCAGCAGCATTTTAGATTCTTCTGTATCGCAGTATAATTTATAATCTCTGCCCATCCGCTTGACTTTAGATAAAAATATAATCAGCAAAATCGTGCAGACTATTACACATACTGCTGCTAAAGCCTGTGATACTCTGAGAGTCCCAATCATGAGACTGTCTGTCCGCAGACCTTCGATAAAAAATCTGCCGAGTCCGTACCAGATAAGATATAATAAAAAATTCTGTCCGTCAAATTTCCGGTATTTTTTTAAAATCACTGCTAAGATAATAAATCCCGTCAGACACCAGACAGATTCGTATAAAAAGCACGGATGTACCGGATAAGCAGGATTCAGAATATCCTGTGTATAATTCATAGAAATCCATTTCTGAATCCTGCCGCCGGACATGCAGAACAAATTATCTGTATTTGCACCGAACGCCTCCTGATTGGTAAAATTCCCCCATCTGCCGATGGCCTGCCCTAACAGGAAGCCCGTCCCGCAGATATCGAGCATAGGCAGCAGCTTTACTTTTCTGATTTTACAAGTAATCCCGCCTATCAGAAATGCTCCTATCACACCGCCATAGATAGCCAGACCGCCTTCACGGGTATTCAGAATCGCTTTCCAGTCGCCGGCATATTCACTCCAGTTGAATACGACATAATATGTTCTTGCACCAATAATGCCGCCGATAATGCCGCCGATAATCGCATCAATAGCTCTGTCAGAATCCAGCCCCACACGCCGCATATTCCGCAGACCGAACAGCAGAGCCAGTATCAGGCCGACTGTAATAATCAGCCCGTACCATTGAATATCCAGTCCGAAAATTGTGAATGCTGTAGAATCCACATGAAAATCAAGTCCCAGTTTAGGAAAAACAATTTCATCATAATCCAGATTTTCATATCCCATTTCTGCAACTGTAGTCATATTTTATCCTCCGGAGTATGCACAACAGACAGCACTGTATTTTCCGTATCAATTTCATCACGCAGAAACTGCAAGGCTTCTTCATAGGTGATTTCAGCAAGTACAGCCACAGGTGTAAACGGAGTAATATTGCACATATAACAGTCCAGCATCATAGAAGCATTGGATTCCACACTGTTCATAGAACGAATCAGAGAACCATATTTTGCTTTTCTGAGCCGTTCAAAAGCAATGTTATCAAAACCGTTTTTCTTTGCATTCTCAATTACTTCAAAAATTCTTCTGCGAACTTCACGGGGATTTCTCGATTCTCCGCCGATGCCGACTGTAAAGAAGCCGTTTCCGGTAAAAGGCGAATCAACACCGAAGCCGAAGTTAATTAAATTTTCTTCCAGCATGGACTGATAAACTTCTGTACTTGCACTGAACAGTGTATCCAAAGCCAGTTCTGCAAGCAGTTCTGCTTTTAACAATTCTGTACCAGATTTCGGCTTTAATTTAAAATCAAGACTGAACAGAGGCACACCGACCGGAGCAGTATCAATAATTTCATGCTGATAAACTTCATAAGGTTCTTCCGGAAAGACCTGTTCCAATTTGTGGTCTTCACAGGGGATTAATAATCTGTCACAGATTTCAAGCACTTCTTCCGCCCTGATGTTACCGGCTACAGAAAGTACCATATTATGCAGATTATAAAACGTATGATAGCATCTGTAAAGCAAATCAGCATTAATTTCCTGAATACTCTCGACCGTTCCGGCGATGCCGATTCTCACAGGGTGCTTATGATACATACACTTGAGAGAATTAAAAAACAACTTCCAGCCGGGTTCATCTTCATTCATGCGGATTTCCTGTGCAATAATGCCTTGTTCTTTATCTACAGTCTCCTGTGTAAAATACGGATGCTGCACGAAATTCAGCAAAATTTCCAGAGAAGGACTGAAATTTTCAGAGCACATGAATAAATATGCCGTTCTGTCGAAAGAGGTGTACGCATTGGCGATTGCCCCTGTCTGGGCATACTGTTCAAATGCACCAGTATCTTCATTTTCAAACAGCTTATGCTCCAGAAAATGAGCAATACCCTCAGGCACTTGTGCGAAATCCTGTTCGCCGTCAAGCCGGAACATTGTATTCACAGAACCGTATTTTGTCCCGAACAATGCATAGGCACTGTGATATTCCGGCATTTCCATAATATAAATATCCAGTCCGGTTTCATGTTTGACATGCAGGCAGGACTGCCCGCCTTTCGGAGAAGTAATAATTTCCTGTTTTCTTTCTTTCATCTCTGTGCTTCTCCTTTCTGGGTGAGCTTATAGACAGTATCCAGTCTGAAAGCTTTTGCAGTATGAATAATATCCTGTCTGGTAAGAGATTCATATAATTTAATTCTCTCCTCCACACCGGCATGGTCATCACGGATAAAGCGTTCAAATGCTTCCGCAGCACAGGAACTTGGTGTATCTCCTGTGAGTCTGAGTGCATTGATTAAATAGCGTTTGGCATCTGTCAGGAGAGAATCTTCAAATTCGCCGTTCTGCATTGCTTTGAGCTGATTTAAAATTTCATCATGGGCTTTCTCAAGATTTTCCTGAGAAACGCCGCTTGTGACTATCATTGTATTCTTGCCATACACAATATTGCTGGAGCAGTAATAGCACAGGCTCATTTTTTCCCTGACATTTGAGAACAGCAGTGAAAACGGTGCACCGCCGAACATCAGGCTTGTCATGCGGGCGGCCTCCTGCGGAATCTCCTCAGCCTTGAATGCCATAATTAACTGGCACTGCCCGACCTGCATAGCTTCTGAAACAGTAACCGGTTCAGCCTTGCACGGACTCGGAGACTGTACAGAAATTTCCGGCATTTTGCGTTCTGCAAAGGCCTTCCGGAACAAATCCGGCAGTTCAGGGGCTTCTTCTGCACCGACATAATAAATTAAAATCTGTGCATTCTGCAATATTTCCTGATAAGCCTGATATACTTTCTCCGGTGTCAGAGCGAGAACCTCTTCTTCTGTTCCATACAGAGGGCAGGCATTCGGCTCGTTCTGAAAAATAGTTGTTCTGGCCTGTTTCATTGCATAACTGCGTTTATTATTAATTTCATTCTGAATCACATCCAGAAGCTCCTGCTGTTCGGTTTTGAAAGCCGTTTCTGCAAAGGCATTTCCATTTTCCAGATTCGGGTGCAGAAGGCATTCCAGCAGCAGAGAAGCGGCTTCTTCACGGAGTTTTTCATGCTCCAGAGCATAAGCATCTCCGATAACATTGACGGTCAGCATCATTTTCCATGTATTAGCAATAAGAGAAACGCTGTTATCCAGATACGCTCCGTACAAATCCTGCATTTTTTCTGACATCTGTGCAATTGTGGGATATTTTTCACTGGAATTGAGCAGAAGATTCGGCAGGATGCTCCATTCTGCAAATTTTTCCGGCTGACACGGCAGAAGCAGAGAGATAAAAATATTAGTCGTCTTGAATTTCGGCTCGACAATAGAAACAAATTCTATCCCCTCGCCGAGAGACTGTGCATATTCTTTCAATAGAAGTCCACCTTTCAAAAGTAAATTACATTTTTTATTCTATCATATTTTTGAACAAAATGCAAGGAAATTTTTTATTTTGCAAAAGAATTT
>CADBOP010000213.1 GCA_902796255.1 uncultured Ruminococcus sp. | reverse complement strand
CCGGAAGTCCGGAATATTGGGCAATTCTCGTTCTTTCCTTGAAACCGTTTCCCGCTGGTTTTAATTCCCAATCGGTTTTTTGTTCACCGAATACCGTAACCCAGTTGTCGAAGTGCTGTAATCCTTTGTCTTTCAGGAAATCGTATTCCAAATAACGCATCATAGTATGCAGTTCTGTCACGCTGTTACTCAAAGGCGTTCCTGTGGCAAGAGTTACCCCACGACCGCCTGTAATCTCATCAAGATAACGACATTTCAGGAATAAATCGAGTGCTTTTTGTGAAGCAGAATTGGAAATTCCGGCTATATTGCTTAATTTTGTGGGCGTGAACAAATTTTTATATTCATGTGCCTCATCCACAAACAAATGGTCTATGCCAAGCTGTTCAAAGGTAACTGTATCATCATGACTTTTTTCAAGTTTGTCAAGCTGTTTTTTCAGGCTTTTTCTGGTACGTTCCATAGCCTTAATCTGAAATTTGCTTCCGTCCTGTTTTTTTAGTTCATCAATGCCAGCCAGAATATCATCAATCTGACTCTGAATCAGATTCCGCTGTCTTTCTTTGGAAACCGGAATCATGCCGAGCTGAGAATGTCCGATAATCACGGCATCAAAATTGCCTGTTGCAATTTTGGCGAACAACTGCTGACGGTTTTCTTTCTTGAAATCATTTTTAGTAGCAACGAGAATATTTGCAGACGGATAAAGTTTCATAAAGTCATCGCCAATCTGCTCTGTCAGATGATTCGGCACGGCAAAAAGTGATTTCGTGCAGAGTCCTAAACGCTTGCTTTCCATTGCCGTTGCTATCATCTCAAACGTCTTTCCAGCCCCTACACAGTGAGCAAACAGCGTATTACCGCCAAACATAGCGTGTGCAATGGCATTTTTCTGATGGTCATGCAAAGTGATATTTTTGTTCATCATCGGAAAAGTCAGGTGACTGCCGTCATATTCACGGGGTCTGACAGAATTGAAAAGCTCATTGTAGCGGTTGACAATGTCCTCTCGTCTTGCAGAATCTTTGAAAATCCATTTTTTGAATTCAGAACGGATTGCATCGGCTCTCCGCTGCACTACACGAGTGGCATCAATATCCACAACACGCTTTTCCTTTATATCGCCCATGTCGTCAGGCACTTCAATTGTTTTGTAAATTTTCGGGTCTTTCAGATTCAGAAGATGTTCCATGATTTCATAGGCACTCATTTTCTGAGAACCGAATTTCTGCGTGGCAAGCACCGATTTGTCAGCACTTTTATGATTGATGTGCCATGTGCCTGTATGCTCTGAATATTCCGCAGTAATCAGGCGTGGTTTTTCCCAAGGGGAATGAGATTTGTCAGCACGGCATTCATGTGGAGTCTGCAATAGTTCATAAAGGAACTGCTCATAATAATGCGGATTTATCCAAGTCGCACCGATTTTTACATCAATATCGCCTGCTTTCAGCGGTTCTGGCATCGCCTGTTTCAAGGCATTGACATTGATATTGAAATCACTGTCATATTCTGCGACTTCTTCAGCAATATTGAGTTTCTGTCGAATATCACCTGACAGATATTCGCTTGTTGTCTGGTAGTCATTTTCCGTATGGGGAACTTTGAAAATTTCGCCTGTGAGGTCATGTTTTAATTCATCCTCAGTCATTCCGGTCAGACTGCTCATATAATCAAAATCAACTTTTGCTTTTTCTGCAATCGACAGAGTTAAGGCTTCCAGAGCCGTTTCGACGTGTTCCACAGCTTTCGGGGGCTGAATAGTTCTCTGTGTAAAAATATCCGATTTTTCCATAAGTTTTGTCTTATCAAATTTCTTTTCCAGTCCTGCCACAAGGTTATAAGAAACGTCCTCACCGAAATAACGCTTGTTTGTCTGGCTGTGAATCAGTCCATATTTCTTATAGAAATCATCATAAAGAAGCGTTAATTTTGACTGCAATGCTTTAATTTCAGCATCAGGCTTGTCAAATTCCTGTGCGGTCAGAAGTTCACGGGTGGTATCACGGAGGGCAATAAACGCCTTGAAACGCTTATGCTGTGAATTGGTTTTGTCAAATCGAAATTCACACGCATTTCCGCCTTTCTTAAAATAGATATTATTCTCATGCTCGAAAAAGCTGTAATTTCTGAGATTTGACGGAATTTTTACTGCTCCGTGTTCTGTTTTGGCATAGACATCTTTTGCACGTTGGTCACTGATTTGAGCAGACAGTTTCGATACTGCTTCATGAAGCTGTGTTTTCAGGTCAGCACCCTCTGTCGGAATCACCATTGTGCCGGATTTTCCATAAAGTTTGTTTCCCTCAACGACTTCACCGAGAACCATATCAGGATTCTGTTCAAAATATTTATTGATTGGCAAGCCGTTTTCCGTTTCGCCCAGATGAACCCATTCAGGAAGTTCAGCAGGAGGTTCGGAGCGTTTTTGTAAGAAAATAATATCCGTTGTGACTTCTGTGTTGGCATTCTGTTTGAAAGCCGTACTCGGCAGACGGACTGCACCAATCAGGTCAGCCTGTTCAGCGAGTGCCTGTCTGGTCTTTTCATCAGCCTTGTCAAGTGTTCCTGCCGAAGTTACAAATGCGATAATTCCGCCATTTTTGACTTTATCCAAACTTTCAGCGAAAAAATAATCGTGTAATTTAGTCGTGTTATGTGCTTCATCTTTAAAGCCTAAGTCGCCGAACGGAACATTACCAACAGCCACATCAAAACAGCCGTTTTGAAATTCGTTCTTTTCAAAGCCTTGAATTGCAATATCTGCATCAGGATAGATTTTCTGAGCGATTCTGCCCGAAATGCTGTCGATTTCGACACCGTACAAAGATGATTCTTTCCGCATATCTTCCGGCATACAGCCAAAAAAGTTGCCCACACCCATTGCAGGCTCAAGGACGTTACCGCCCTCAAATCCGAAATTTTCCAGTGCTTCATAAATTGCATTGATTACAGTCGGAGTTGTATAAAAGGCATCGAGCGTTGTTGACCTTGCAGAAGTGTATTCCTGCGAAGTGAGCAGAGATTTCAACTCCTGATACTCATTTGCCCATGCAGGATTATTTTCATCGAAAGCCTGAGCAATACCGCCCCAGCCGACATATCTGGAAAGGGTTTCTTTTTCCTCGTCTGTTGCAGGGCGATTTTCTTTCTCCAGAGTTTTTAAGGTCTGAATTGCTTGAATATT
>CADBOP010000212.1 GCA_902796255.1 uncultured Ruminococcus sp. | reverse complement strand
GCGGAAACTCTATCTGCCCAGTACGCTGAAAACTGTCGAAGAAAGCGTGTTCGGCTGTAATCAGAATTATTATCATCAGTTTGATGTCTTCTATCATGGCACAAGAGAAGACTGGCAGAATGTCTTTATTAATTCCAATCATTCTGCTACACTCGAAAAAGGCGGCAATGAAGCACTTCTGAATGCAAATATGCATTTTCTTCCGTCATCAGATACTGTCATTGACGGCGATGTTACACTTGATGATGCTGTTACTGTTACAGATTTGATTCTGCTGAAAAAATATTTATTAAAGCAGAATACACTGTCAGAATACGAAGCCCTTCGGGCAGACTGCAATCATGATAATCTGATTAATATTTTTGATTTTCTTCTGTTAAAAAAGCAGTTGCTTTCTTGCTGAAAAAATAAAATTTCAACATTCAACAGTTTAATTGTTGAAAACTTGATATATAAAAAATCAGGAGACGGATTTGATTTCCGTCTCCTGTATTTTTATGAAAGTGTCGAAGCAATAAAAGCATTATAGATACATCTGATAGCCTGATGCAAATCGTGTTCATTCACACCAACAATAACATTCAGTTCACTTGAGCCTTGGTCAATCATTTTGACATTGATTCTTGCATGTGCCAGAGAAGCAAAAATTCTTGCCGCAGTACCTCTTGTCTTTCTCATGCCTCTGCCGACTACTGCCAGCAATGCAATATCCGGTTCAATTTCCAGTGTATCCGGATTGACAGCCTTTCTTAATTCAGAAAGCAGCTGTTCTTCTTTGCCCTTGAGTGCATCTGCATCTGCAATCACACTCAGTGTATCAATACCAGAAGGCATATGCTCTACTAAGATTCCCATATCTGCAAAAACATTCAGCACATCACGTACAAAGCCGACTTCACTGTTCATCATTGCTTTTTCCATGTTAATTGCACAGAAGCCTTTCTTTCCGGCAATACCTGTAATCGTCCGGAGGCTGACTTCTTCGGCATCATTGTCGGCAACAATCAGAGTACCGGCATCTTCCGGCTTGTTAGTGTTCTTGATATTAATCGGAATACCGACAGTTCTTACAGGGAAAATAGCATCTTCATGCAGTACGGAAAAGCCCATATAAGATAATTCTCTTAATTCTTTATAGGTAATCACCGGAATTACTACCGGACCGTCCACGACTCTGGGGTCAGCTACCAGAACACCAGAAACATCTGTCCAGTTTTCATAAACAGAAGCATGTAAAGCTCTTGCTACTAAAGAACCAGTTACGTCTGAACCGCCTCTTGAAAATGTTCTGACAACACCGCTTAAAGATTTTCCATAGAAGCCGGGGATAACAGCAGATTCCACACCTTTCAGACGTTCACGGAGTTTGGCTCTGGTTTCCTTACGGAGCATTACACCTTCATCACTGAATACAATCACATCAGCAGCATCAATAAATTCAAAGCCTAAATAAGCAGCAATAATTTTACCGTTGAGGAATTCGCCACGGCTTGCCGCATATTCTTTTCCGGCAGTTGCAAGATGGCTTTTAATATCTTGAAATTCTTTATCCAGAGAAAATTTCATTCCCAGACCGGAAATAATATCATTATATCTCTGTTCGATATTTTTAAAATCCTGTTCAAAATTTTCGCCAAGGCTTGCTTTTTCATAGCAGGCATAAAGCATATCTGTGACTTTGATATCATCAGAAAAACGCTTGCCGGGTGCGGAAGGAACAACAAAACGGCGTTCAGAATCTGACTTTATAATATCGGCAGCCTTTTTAATCTGATTCGCATCTGCCAGACTGCTGCCGCCGAATTTTACTACTTTGACACTCATGATAAAAAAATCCTTTCTTACATGTATATTTCATATATTTAATTATATGCGATTTGGCTAAAAAAATCAATTGGAAATCACGACAAATTTTGCAGATGAAAAAATGATTTTTTGTCGAATACGACTGTATTTGCCACAAGGACAGTTTTTATCTTATGCAGGCCTATTGCCGAAATAAAAAATGCAGTTCCCTGTCTGAACACCCAGTGATAAAAACTATGTGAAATTTATAATTTTCTCAGAAAAGTATAATTTCAAAAATCCGGCAAATACTAACAACGCAGTCAGGTTATTTTAAAATCATCTGAATTTATATTTATCCTAAGGAGAGAAAGCAAAATGAAAGCAACAGGAATTGTCAGAAGAATTGACGATTTAGGCAGAGTCGTCATTCCGAAAGAAATCCGCCGGACAATGAGAATCCACGAGGGCGACCCATTAGAGATTTATACCAGCAGTGACGGTGAAGTAATATTCAAGAAATATTCTGTTATCGGAGAAATGGGGCATAATGCCTCACAGGTAGCGGATATTATGTATAAATTAGCTGGCTGTCCGGTAATCGTCTTTGACCGTGACCATGTAGTCGCTACTTCCGGCGTGACAAAGAAAGAATTTCAGGAACGGAGAGTTTCACCGGAACTGGAAGAATTAATGGAAAACAGAAAGCAATATTTTGCAGAAGATGAAAACAGACAGTTTTATGCAGTAGAGGGAGTCAATCAGAGTTCGCTTGCATGTCTGCCAATTTTATCTTCCGGAGATGTGACAGGAGCAGTGGCCTTTCTGAACAACGGAAAAGAAAACAGGATTTCAGAATCTCAGAAAAGCCTTGTCAACGCAGCAGCACAATTTTTAAGCAGTCAGATTGAATAAAGAAAAGCCCGACTGTTGTCGGGCTTTTTATTTTCAGATATAGCGGACAGGAATATATTGTGTTCTGGCATAGATTTCGATTCCGGTAGAGAAATACTGCGGACTGTAGTTAAGAAACCCTTGTTTTCCGTAGAAAAGCAGTAAATCACTTTGAATTATCATGAATTTGTCAGCCTTCTGAAAACTTTCAGGGTCATCAGGAAAAGAGAGATACTGAACAGTATCGGCAAGCAGTTTCACTCGGAGATAACGTTTTTTCATAGAAAGCTGCCATTTATCTGCCTGACCGGAATGCGGAAGAGCCAGATGCAGAGCAATATCAGGATGTATTTTCCTGAGCAGAAGAAGCAATTCTGCCGACCACAGCGGCACACCCCATGCAGCATTGGTATAAAAATCCCTGTAGCCCTGCTGATACAGATTCATAAGAAGCAGTAAAATTCTCTGCCGGAGAATTTGTATTTCTTTTCGAGAGAGAAAGATTTCTTCTGCTCTGGAAGCAATTGTTACTGTCACATGTATTCACCTCAGCCACGTTTGAGAATTTTCATGACAGTCTGCATAATTGCGGAGAAATTAAAGCAGACCATGAAAATTAAAAATCCAATCTGCATAGGCAATAAGAAATAAGGTTCTGTAATAGCCCCGATGCTCATGACAAATAAAACAATCAGATTGCTGGTAAAATGCAGATGGTCAACTTTGAAATAGATTAATTTTCTGGTATCAACAATGCGGACAAGATAGCAGACAAAATAACTCATAAATGTAGCAATTACAGCACCTTGTACACCCCATTTATAAATCAGAATCACATTCAGAATCAGATTGGTCACCGCAGCAATTAAACTTGTCCAGAAACTGTGTGTTGTTTTCTGAGTAGCTGTGTAGATGCTGCTTAAAAACTGATTCAGACTCATCATCAGAACGCCAATAATTAATATAGGCGTAAATTCAAAAGCCCTTGCATAAGAAGGGTCAGTGCTGGAATCAATCAGAATTGCTGAAAGCGGTTTGACAAGAGCAATCATAAAAGCCGCACCAAGAAACATTACAGACTGGTAGGCAGAGAAAATTTTCTGATAGAACTTTCCTCTGTCCTTGCTGTTATTCTCAGTAATAGCAGACATGTTCCAAGCCTGAAAGAAAATAGTCGAAACCATAGAAATCAGATTCGGAACTTTAGAAGCAGCATCATAGACACCGGCAGCAACACCACCGACATCAGGGCTTTGTGCCGTTGTCATGTATCTGACAAAAAGACGGTCAGAAAAGCCGGTAATAATCCAGAGTACAGCAGTAGGAATCATCGGGATAGAAAACCGAAGCATTGTCTGCATCATATCAGGATTGAATTTTTTAATATTAAAAAATTTCCATAGTTTTGCCACAATCCAGAGAAAACAGCCGGAGCAGAAATCTGTCATAATGCTGGAGAGCATAAAGCCTTTTACACCCATATGAAAAACAGAAATAAAAATAATATTAAAAATAAAAAGTGTCAGTGTGGCAAGAATGCCATCCAGAGCAAATAATTTTACCAGACCCCTCGCCCGCACAAACTGCGAACTAAGCTGACGGAAGGCAGAAGCAATAATAAACAGCAGCAATAGCCCGATATATCCCTGTGCATAAGGTAAAAGCCGGAGCAATGGCGACAACAGAAGCATGAAGACGAGTCCGGCCAATTCCACTATACAGGCAGAAGTAAAAACTTCTTTATTATCATAATCTCTGTCAAGACCATACCGGATAACTGCTTCCGCAATAGAAAGCGTGACAATCGGGATAATAAAATTTGCAGTCTGTTCCAGCAAAGATTTGGTACTGTTATCTGCCGAAGGAATATGGTGCGTATATAATCTGGTAAGGAGCAGGAGGAGGATTTTCGAGCCAAATGAACCAATCGCAAATACAAGCGTGTTGGCGGCCAATTTTTTATACTTGTCCAACGGAAAACCTTCTTTCTGAAAATAATACTTATATATTATAACAGACTTTGCAGAAAAAGGCAAGTATTTCAGGCAGAGAAAAATAAAAAACTCAAAAAATACTTGACATGCACAGGAAAGCGTGCTATAATATAAACATGTATATGTAATTTGTGACTGATGATAAAATCAGAAAAAGGAGAAAGAGAGAATATGCAAATTTATGAAATCATCTGTGGTGCAATTGTCCTGCTGCTGTGCCTGCTGATTATTATTTTATGTCTCATGCAGGACGAAAAAACACAGCAGAATATGACATCTGCCCTCGGCGGCGGTTCTAACGATTCGTTCTATGCACAGAATGAAGGTAATACCAGAGATGCAGCTCTTGCAAAGCTGACAAAAATTCTCGGAATTATTACTTTTGTGGTTCTGCTTGTCATGAATATCGTTGTACCAATTGTGACAACACTCATGAACAGCGGTTCGGCAGAATAATCAGTAAAGCACGAATGATTGAACTTTTTAAACAGTCCTCAAGTCAGCAGTACTTGAGGCTGTTTTTTCAATAGAAAGGCGGAAATATTATGGCAAGACATAACGCAAAACACGAGAAAAGAAAGAAAAATCCTGAAACAGAGAAACAGAAAATTAAAAAAATAAAAGCAGTAAAACCAGAAGAACAGGCCAGATACTGCCGGAAAATCAAAGCGTTTTTACAGATGACCGCTCGGAAACAGATGAAACAAAACGAACTGGCACAGAAATGCCGTTTCAAAAGAAATCCGTCCGCTTATGAAGCCGCCTTGCAACAGCTTCTGAAAGAAGGGGTAATATTAGAAGTCCGTCACAGTTACAGACTTTGTAATCAGGAAGAGACATTCAAGGCAGAAACTGTCAGATTATCCGGAAATTTCGGATTTATTCGGGACGAAAACGGCACGGAACACTTTGTGCCCGGAAAATATCTGCTCGGCAGTATGGCCGGAGATAAAGTGCTGGCCAGAAGTATAGAATCCCGAACCGGCTCGCCGGAAGCAGAAATTGTATCAATTCTGGAAGAAACCCCGCAGGCAAGACTGGCCGGTGTGATAGTGGCCACAGAATATGGATTATGTTTTCTGTCCGGAGTTGCCGGCACTCCCCTGCATATAGAATATCATGAAAGCTGTGCTTACAAGACAGGCGATAAAGTATTGGCAGAGATTATCCACAGAGGCAGCCGCCATATGGAACATGTAGTGAAAATTGTCCTGAATTTCGGCAGTGCAGATAATGCCGCAAACTGCATGGAAGCCAAAATTGCTGAACTGAATATTCCCGTGGAATTTACAGAATCTGTCCGGCGTGAAGCCCTGAAAGTCTCCGCTGTAGGAGTCACGGAATTTGATATGCAGGACAGAAAAGATTTCCGGAATGAGATTATATTCACAATTGACGGTGCAATGACCAAGGATATGGATGATGCTGTATCTGTAAAGAAAAATCCGGAAAACGGAAATTATATATTAGGTGTGCATATTGCAGATGTTTCCCATTATGTCCGGCCGAACAGTCCGCTTGATGCAGAAGCCTTCCGGCGGGGAACAAGCATTTATTACGCAGATGAAGTGATTCCCATGCTGCCTGCACAGCTGTCAAACGGAATCTGTTCACTGAATCCCGCAGAAAACAGGCTGACAATCTCTGCTGTCATGGAAATATCACCAGAGGGCGATTTGGTAAAATATAATTTCTATAAATCTGTAATTCGTTCAAGAGTCAAGGGCGTTTATGAAGAATGTAACCAGATTTTAGAAAATACAGCCAGCCCCCAGATACAGGAGAAATATCAGGAAGTAAAAGAAAGCCTGTTTTTATTGGCAGAATTAGCAGAAAAACTGGAACATGTCCGGAAACTGCGAGGTGCACCGGAACTGGAAAGCACAGAATCCGTTGTTATCTTGGATGAAAAAGGCCAGTGTATCGGCTTAGCCCCTGTCAGCCGTGGCAAAAGTGAGCGTATCATTGAAGCATGTATGCTCTGTGCAAATGAAGCCGCTGCAAAAACAGCAAAAGAACATGAGTTTCCGTTAGTGTATCGGGTACATGAAAACCCGTCACCGGAACGGATAGCAGGTCTGAAAGAATTAATCTTAAAATTAAAACAGGAAGAACTTCTTCTGAATCCGGAAGAAATCCAGCCGAGAGATATTCAGAATCTTCTGGACAGCAACCGGCAGGAAAGCTATTTTCCTGTGATTAATAACATGACGCTTCGGGCAATGGCAAAAGCAAAATACAGTGAAAAGCCGCTGGGACATTTCGGACTGGCCTTGGCAGATTATGCACATTTTACGTCACCGATACGGCGGTATCCGGATTTGACAGTACACAGAATTTTAAGCGATTTTCTGGACGGGGCGGAAAAAGATTGGCTGGTAAAACGCTACCAGAAATTTACAGAAAATGCCTCTCAGCATTCCTCTGATACCGAAGTCAGGGCGATTCAGATAGAACGTGAAGCCGATGCCTGCTATGCTGCGGAATACATGCAGGCACATGTGGGCGAAGTATTTCATGGCATTATTACCAGTATTACAGAATTCGGAATGTATGTGACACTGGATAATATGGCAGAAGGCCTCCTGCATATTCATGATTTGCCGGACGGAGAATATGAAACAGAAGAAGGCTGGTATATCAGAGATACCAGAAACGGAACAGAATACAGGCTCGGAGATGCACTTGAAGTTATCTGTACCCGTGCAGATGTCAGCTCAGGGCATATCGATTTGGCACTTGCATGAAAAATATGTGAAAATGCTTGCTATTCTTGCAGAAGTATGATACAATAAAAACAGAAATAAAAATAAGAAAGGAAGATAATTTATGGGAAAATATACTGGCTGTCAGTGTATTGCATGTCAGAAACCGCTTCAGGATTCTGATGATATTGTCGTCTGCCCCGACTGCGGCACACCGTATCATAGAATCTGCTATCAGGCAGCCGGCCGCTGTATCAATGAGCCGCTCCATGCAGTGGGCGGAAGCTGGCAGAACATGCAAAACGAACAGAGAAAAAAACAGGGAGGTATTGAATGTTCTCACTGCGGCTATGTCAATCTGCCGGGTACACTGACATGTGCCTCCTGCAATCTGCCGCTGAATCTTCCGGAAGAAGAACCGGAACAGGAAGAAATAAATATCCAGCTCCCTGACGGGCAGTATTATTTTCAGGCTTCTGACCCCTGCTGCGGCATGTCTCCGGAATATGACATGGAAGGCGAACGCCTTGGAGATGTTGCAAAGTTTGTAAAAACAAATACGCTGTATTATATCCCTTTGTTCAGAAAGTTTAAAGAAACAGGCAGAAAATTATCTTTTAATCTGCCCTGTATTTTATTTCCGCATTTATATTTTGCAAACCGCAAAATGTGGCCGATGGCAATTCTGACCTGCCTGATATGGATAATTTGTTCTGTTCCGCAGTTTTTTTTAAATATGATTACTGCTGTACATGACCAGCAATATCTGGATTTGATATCTTCTTTAGGCATGGAGGCAGAACTGGAGCAAATGGTGCAAATGACAGAACTGCTCTCCGGTTATCAGCAGCTTTTAGAAGATTTGCAGACACCTCTGTTTTGTATAGATATCATATTCCGTTTGCTGCTGTGTCTGTTTGGAAATTATTTATATTTCCGTTTTGTTTTGAAATCTGTAAGGAAAATCAGAACGATTTCCCCTACTGCCAATGTCAGAAAAGCATTGCTGGCCTCAGAGGGCGGAACAAATTTCTGGAATGTAATCGGCTGTCTCGGAATTACTTATCTGGGGAGCTGGCTGGTTCAGTTTGTTGTTTTAAACTTGCTGGCCTGATAGTATGAGGTGATAATAAAATTATGAAAATATATCAAGATTATAAATTAATCCAGACTGTTCGTGAAGCAGAAGATTTCCGGACACCCAAAAATATATTTTTACAGTGTCTGATATTTGGTGTTGTCTTTTTTTTCATGTCCTTAATCGAAGGGCTTGGAACAATCGTTAGTATTTTCCCAAAACTGATAAAATTTGCCGGTACTCATCTTGCAGACACAGGCTCGCTTGCTGATGCGAAAATATCAGAGAAGATTACTGCTATGTTTTCTGACCCTGCCTATACGAATACTATGCTGTTCTGTACAGGATTAGGAACACTTGTTGTATTATTCTTCTGTCGGGTGATAGAAGACAGGCATTTTTATACTATGGGTTTTTCCAAAGAAAAAGCCGGTATACAGTATATCGCAGGATTATTGACAGGCTTTGTCATGTTTTCATGTGTCGTAGGTCTGGCATGGCTGTTCGGCGGTTTGCAGTTTGAAGGTGTCCAGAAATTTTCCCTCATGATATTATTAGTGCTTTTAGGGTTCGGCATACAGGGCATGAGTGAAGAGGTGCTTTGTCGAGGATATTTCATGACAACTGTCATGCGGCATCATCATGTCTGGCTGGCAATCGGATTGAATTCTTTATTTTTCGGCCTGTTACACGCATCAAATGCCGGCTTTTCGCTGTTCGCATTATTGAATTTAATATTATATGCTGTCATGATTTCCCTGTATACGCTCCGGACAAATTCTCTGTGGGGGGCTTGTGCTGTTCACAGCATCTGGAATTTTGCTCAGGGGAATTTCTACGGTCTGCCTGTCAGCGGCATCGACTCCGGAGAATCTGTATTCAAGATGTCATTAAAGGGTTCTGATTTTATTAACGGCGGGGCTTTCGGCCTTGAAGCCGGATTGCCGACAACTATCGTAATGACAGTATGTATCTGTATTTTATTATTCTGTCCTCTGCCGTTTGTAGATAAGAAAACAGAAGAAACCGGAGAAACAGAAGCATGAAAACAGTATTGATAACTGGTGCAGGCGGCGGAATCGGCACAGCGATTGCAGAAAAGTTTGCAGAACAGGGATATTTTCCTGTTCTGCATTATCATCATAGCCGGACAGAAACAGAAATACTTGCTGAAAAACTGCATGGAATCGCAGTACAGGCAGATTTATCAGAGATTTCCGAGATTGAGAACATGACAAGTCAGATTCTGAAAGAACTGGGGCATATCGATGTTTTGATTAATAATGCAGGCATGAGCGTATCCGGATTACTGACAGATATTTCTCCGGAAATCAGAAAAAAATTATTTTCTGTGAATGTCCTTGGTGCAATTGAATGCACCAGACTGCTGTTGCCCCAGATGATACACCGGAAAGCAGGCTGTATTTTAAATATCAGTTCCATGTGGGGACAGGTAGGGGCATCCTGCGAAGTGGATTATTCTGCATCCAAAGCAGCATTGATAGGCTTTACCAGAGCACTGGCACAGGAAGTAGGACTGAGCGGTATACGTGTGAACGGTATCGCTCCCGGAGTGATTCAGACAAGAATGCTCAGCTGCTATGATGCAGAAACACTGTCGGAACTTGCCGGAGAAACACCCCTGAACCGTTTAGGAATGCCGGAAGATATTGCAGATGCAGCAGTATTTTTATGCAGTGAAAAAGCAGGTTTTATCACAGGTCAGATTTTAGGTGTAAACGGCGGATTTGTAATATAGAAAATATAAAAACACCCCTTTCCGGAAAAGAAAGGGGTGTTTCTGATTATTTGCCGAGTTTTCGTTTATTACCGTCTTCGTCCATGATATAAGTATGTTCGAGCTGATTAGTCAGATTCTGTCTGAATTCCGCTCTGTACCGATTTCTGAGCATTTGCTGTTCCTGCTTTTCCTCTTCTGTAAGGCCTTCTGCTTTGGATTTGCGGGCAAGTTCATTAATTCGCTGAATTAAATTCTGTTCCATAAAAATCACACTCCTGAATAATAATTAATAAAAAAACAGCGATGGAAATAAGATACCATCGCTTTCATTGAGATTAAATCAAATAATGGGGGGAATTGAGGGATTAAAAAATGCTTTCAACTCACATGAAACTTAAGGGGGAATTTCTTAATCCACTTATATAATACTCCAGAAAGCTTAAATAAATCTTAAAGTAATTTTATTCTGATAAAAAATTTATTATAAAAAACAATTCGGGTCTTTCCGGTGATAGTCCTGAAAAAGAGCATAGCAAAGACATTTCAGCCCGCCCCTGCAAAAAGGGGCTTTCTGACAGTTCCGGCATTCCTGCGGAATCGCATGTTTCCGCAAATCCTGCATGATTTCAGAATCTAAATATAAATGCAGCAGATTTTCTTTCTGAAGATTGCCGATAATTACAGGCATTCTCCGGCAGGGGAGAAGATTGCAGTTTTCATCAATTGTGAAAAAGCTGTCCCCTGCCTCACAGTGATAGATACCTTGTGTACATCCGCCGAGAAACTGCAAAGCCCGACCCGTTTTCACAAAAGTTTTCCTGAAAAATTGCAGATTCTTTCTTTCTTCGGCAGCAAGTGCAGAAAGAAACTGCTGAAATTCTTCTGTAGAAAGACAATTCTGTGCATCTGCATGACCAAAAGGAATAAGCCTGTCCGTCCAGAAATAATCCGCATGGAGTTTCCGGCAGATTTGACAGACTTCATGCAGGCTGTGCCAGTTTTTCCTGCTGACAGTAAAAGAAACAGAAACAGGAATATGATATTTTTTAAGCCACCAGATACCGGCAAGAGCTTTCTCAAAAGAGCCAGCCCCTCGGATAGCATCATGAATTTCCTGATTGCCGTCAAGAGAAACTTGAATATATTTCAGATTCTGATATTCTGCTAATTTCTGAGCAGTCTGTTTCCGGAGCAGTGTTCCGTTTGTGAGTACCGAAAAAGTCATGCCCGTTTCTGTAATAGCATCCAGAACAGGAAAAAGATTCTGACTCACCAGAGGTTCACCGCCTGTAAGATTAATATGAGCCGTTGCTCCCCAGTAAAGCCGGAATTGATTTAACTGTTCCAGAACAGAAAATAATACTTCTGTACTGAGGTCATGGGCATAATCGCTCTGATAGCAATGTGTACAGCGGAGATTGCATTGATTGGTAATATGCCATTGAAACAGGAAATGCTGAATCAATCCGCACCGCCTCCGCCGCAGCCGCTTCCGCAGCCCGAACCGCAGCCGCTTCCGCAGCCAGAACTACAGCCCGAGCTACAGCCGTTATTATTCCAGCCAGAACCACGCTTTCCCCCGTTTTTCATGTCTTTCCCGACAAAATACAGCACCACAAATACAAAAATCGCAGTCATGAAGGAGTATAAAATATCATCAGCTTTGCTCCCGTTGTGCTGTTGCTTGAAAATATCAGCATAGACATCAGTGAAATCCAGTTCATCATAATCAACATCAATACAGGGAATTGTATCAGAAAAATAACCGTCATCCTGCATATTGACAGTAACAGCATATACTTTTCCGGCCTGAAGCATGGTATCAGAAAACAGCATTTTTTGTTCCGTGCTTTCTTTATCAGAGTCCTGATAAAAAGCGTTATTATACATTTTGCCGATATCTGTAATATTTGATGATGTATTGACTAAAACATCAATTTTATTAATTTTCTGACTGAAATTATTTCCGACAACCCTGTAAGAGAAAATACAGCTGTCATCCAGACGTTTGACAACATTTGTGATAATATAGCTTACATCATAAGTAACAGTTTCATTCTCGGCGTTATAATGCCAGTTAAGCGTTATATTTTCATCATCTTTTTTTTTCTGAACAGCATATGCTTCGCCGTTGATAGCACCGTTCTGCATTCTGATATTATCAAACGCTTCAATTTTAGAAATATCTGTATGAATATCTTTATAGAATCTGTGAAATTCTCCTGATATATAAGTCACCGTCCATGACTCTGTAACTGCTGCACTGCCGTCCGGCTGTAAATCAATCACAAAAGAAGCAGAATCAACCTGATATATTTTATCATTATCTGCATGAACCTGTACAGGCAAAAGCATACAAATCATCAGCAGAACAGTAAAACATAAGAAAAATTTTTTCATAATCTCACAACCGTTTCAAGAGCAAGCCGCATCATATCTGTAAAGCCTGTCTGCCGTTCTTCCGGAGTAGTAAATTCATGCCGGAGCGGACAATCAGAAACAGTACAGATACAGAGTGCTTCTTTTCCTGCCCTCGCAGCATTCATATAGAGTGCAGCCGATTCCATTTCAATGCCGAGTACATGCATTTTTGCCCAGTCTTCAAGAGAGTTGGCATCATCATAGAACATATCACTGCAAAAGAGATTGCCTGTTTTGACAGGGATATGTAATGTTTCAGCCGTATCAGCAGCAGTTTTCAGCAATCTGAAAGAAGCAAGCGGGGCAAATGTGCCGGGCAGATGATACTGTGCTGCAAAATTGGAATTGGTACAAGACCCCTGACCAAGAATAATATCACGGAGCTTGACCTCCGGAGAAATCCCCCCCGCTGTACCGATTCGGATAATGCTTCTGACATCAAAGAAATGATATAATTCATAAGAATAGATACCAATGGAAGGAATCCCCATTCCGCTGCCCTGTACAGAAACAGGCACGCCCTGATAAGTACCAGTATAGCCGAGCATTCCACGGATTTGATTCACACATTTCGGATTTTCAAGATAAGTTTCAGCAATAAATTTCGCTCTGAGAGGGTCACCGGGCATAAGAACAACCGGAGCATAGTCCCCTTTCTGACCTTGTAAATGCGGAGTAGACATCAGTAAAAACCTCCTTTGAAAATAATTTTATGATTTTATAATAGCATATTTTTGATAATTTGTCAATAAAAAATCCGGCAGGTTCAGAAACCTGCCGGATAAAAAGAATAACTTTTATTTGACTGCAACGTCTTTAATCGTCTTGTTTCCAAGATGTTCATTCCACCAAACCCAGAGAGTCGGAGCAATACACTGTGAAGAGTAAGTACCGGCAATCAGGCCGAATGTCATCGGAACAGAGAAACTCAGAATGCTGTTGACATTAAAGATAGAAGCCACAACGCTGATAATAATCATAGTAGAAACTGTTGTAATGGAAGTTCTGAGAGAACGGCGCATTGTCTGGCTTGCACTGGCATTGACAAGTTCTGCAATAGAAGCATCTTTTTTCATGATTCTCTGATTTTCACGGATTCTGTCATAAACGATAATTGTATTATTGATAGAATAGCCGAAGATGGTCAGAACCACAGCCATGAAGTTAGAGTCAATTTCAAATCTGCAAAGTACAAAACTGCCGTAAGTAATGATAATATCATGCAGAAGCGTGACAATCGTAAAGATACCTGCTGACCAGCCGCTGATTTTCTTGAATCGCAGAGCAATATAAATAATCAGAAGAATCGCTGCAAAGATAACCGCTACAATACATTTTGCAAAGAATTCACGGCCGGAAGACGGGCTGACATCATTGCTTTCCAGTTCCTCAATCTGATTATCCGGATAAGCTTCTGTCATGGCAGAAAGCATACTTTCCTGCTGTTCCAGAGTCAGGCTGTCGTTATAGCTGAAAGAAACTGTCAGAATATTCGTGTCTGCATCAAAGCTTTCACCCTTCTGGATAGTCACAGGTGTGTTCAGAATAGATTCAATTGCCGACTGACAATCATTTTCGTTGATATCTCCTGTATAAGAGTAAGAAACAATAGTACCACCCTTGAAGTCAATAGAAACTTCTACACCAATGAAAGTTGTGCAGATGGAAAGCACAACAAGAAAAGCAGAGATAATAAAGAATTTTTTCTTGTTTTCACTGAAATGAAGCAGTTTTGTTTCTTTGTACTTGCCTTCTGTATAATTGAAAAGAGACGGCTTCTGGAAAGCCTTGAATCTGGACAGGGAAAAAGTCATCAGTCTTGCAGCAAATACACCCATGATAAAGTTGAGAATAACACCCATGATAAGTGTGAAGCCGAAAGAATAAATAAAGCCTTCTGTCGTAGCACCGAAGAAATAGAAAATAGTAGCATTTAAAAATCTTGTAATCGGATTGTCTGTACCAAATGCACCCATAAGAATAAGTGCAACAATCGCCAGTGTCAGGTTACCGTCAAGGATAGCAGAAAATGCGTTTTCATAACCAGCCTTGAGAGAAGATTCAATCGACTTGCCTCTTGCAAGTTCTTCTCTGATACGTTCAGCTGTGATAATATTACAGTCAACGCCCATGCCGACAGAAAGGATAATACCAGCAATACCGGGAATCGTAAGGGTAGAGCTTGGCATGAAGCCAAACCAGCCGGAAACCGCAGCAAGCATACCAGCTACCTGACCAATCAGACCAATCACAGCAACAAAACCAGGCAGTCTGTACAGAACAAGCATATAAATACAGATAAATGCAAGAGCGATTAAACCACTCAGTACCATAGCACGAAGTGCCCCAGAACCTAAAGTCGGTGATAAGGTCTTTGTACTGGTAGAATGCAGCGAGAACGGCAAAGCACCGGAAGTAATCTGGTCAGCAAGCTGTTTTGCAGTCTCAGAAGTAAAACTGCCGGAAATGACTGCTTCCCCGCTGGAAATAGCTTCATTAACAGTTGCATTGGAAATACAGGTTTCATCCATCCAGATGGAAATATAACCGTTATTGGCAGCCTGTGCAGCCGTAGCCGTAGCAAAAGCTTCTTTACCGGAATCATTCAGTTTCAGCTGAACAACCCACTGGTCATTCTGCTGGTCATAGCCGGGAGTGGCTGTATCGACACTGGAACCTGTCAGAATCACATCACCAGTTACATCAGAACCATAACGGAATGTTAATTCTGACATCTGGCCGAGTTCGTTGACAGCAGCGGTAGGGTCGAAATTTTCTTCACCGGACTGCCACGGAAAGCGGACAATAATACGGTTATTATTATAATCCACATAAGTTTCACTATCGTTGATGCTTAAATTTGTCAGTCTCAGCTTGATGACCTGCAAAGCAGCATCCATCTGTTCGCTTGTAATTTCTTCTTCTGCATTATCCGGTTCAAAAGTAACGTCCACACCACCCTGAATGTCAATACCAAGACGGATGTCTTCGAGACTGTGAACCCATGTATGCTTGATATCGCCATTGTAAGTCGCCACGCCGAACACGGTAGTCAGGGCAAAAGCGAGAATCAGAACAAAAGCGACAAAGAAGACGGGTTTTCCGATTCGTTTGTTCACGTTTGAGTTACCTCCTGTTTCCTCTTTTTTTGAAATTTGAAAATAGATATAAAATAGCCGTTTTTCACGACAATCATAAATATTATATTACAAAATGCAGATAAAGTCAATAGTTTGCCGGATATTTTCAGCAAATTATCAAATATCAAAGATTCGGCAGGCATTTTCACAGCAGATTGTAATAAAATCCTGCACAGGCATCTTTCTGAGTTCTGCGGCTTTTTCGGCAGTCCGCAGAATCATAGAACTGTCGCAGCGTTTGTGGCGGAAGGGTTCAGGTGCAAGATAGGGGGAATCCGTTTCGATTAAAAGCCGGTTTTCAGGGATAACCTGAATCGCTTCTACAGGCTTTCTTGCATTTTTATAAGTAATGACACCGGAAAAACTGAAATATAAATCAGGGATTTTAAGCAGTTCTTTTGCAGTTTCCGCAGAGCTGTTAAAACAGTGAAGAATGCCTCTGGGCTGGTATTGTTTCAGGATTTCAACAGCGTCACCGGTAGCATCACGGAAATGAAAAATACAAGGCAGCTGTAATTCTTTTGCAAGCAGTATCTGCTGTATCAGGATTTGTTTCTGGAGTTCTGCATTTTCCCTGCCGTTATGGTAATCCAGACCAATTTCGCCGACAGCCTTGCATTTGGAAAAGCCTGCAATAGATTGGATTTGCTCCTGCCAGTCCTCCGGACGGGAATCGAGATAGCTGGGGTGCAGGCCGGCACTGCAATACAGAAAATCATACTGTTTTGCAAGTTCCATACTGGCCAGACAGTCAGGGATTTCAACACCGGCAAGCATAATGTATTTTATGCCTGCTGCGGGAAGGGTCTGGGATAATAAAAGCTCTCTGTCACTGTCAAATTTTTTATCTGCATAATGTGCATGTGTATCGAAAATATCTGTATATTCCAAGATGATTACTCCCCTGTAGTTTCTGTGGAAGCCGGAACATCAGCATGTGCAAAATAGTCTGCAATACTTTCCTGAAAATCTCTGTCAAGGACAAAAATCCCATCATCTGAAGTGCTGCCTGTTGCAAGACGATAAGTGCAGAGCCGGCTGCCGTAAGTGTACATATATTTGAGTGCAGATTTTTCATTGCTGTAGTCAATAGAAGAAATATCTGTATTCATCATGTTAATCAGTGTCCGGAAATTGGAGTCCATAGAAGCTACAATTCTGTCATAGTCCGTCTGATTAATCATCTCAGAAATAACATCAGAAACAAGTGCACTGCGTTCGCTTTCCCCGTCATCAAAGAACGGGTTTGTAATGAGCTTTTCAATCTGTGCCGGCCCGAGATACTGCTGTTCCGGATTATCAGCAAAGCCCTGTGTTCCCAGCGGAATCTGATAATTGACCCCTGCAAAGATATTGCAGATTTTCTGGAAAGATTCAGAATTCAGAATGATATACCTGTCTGCATAAATGCCGGCTTCATTCTGAATAGCAGCCATTGCCCCCTGAATTCCGTTTGTTTTATAGAAATTTGTAATAGTATCCTGTCTGCTGTCTACAATAGCAAGCATGTTGGAAGGTATGGAAACCAGTACTATTTTCTTTTCCTCCGGCATTACTCTCGCCGCCATAAATGTGAGCGGACAAGCATCGCTCGGCTCATCCAGAACAAACAGTAATGTCATATTATCCGCCTCTGTCGGCTTGACTACATTGCTGACAGCCGCTCTGGTATCATCCTTTACACTCAGACGATTGAATAAATACCACGCAATTCCACCAATCACAACAATACCGAGCAGTAATGCTATTAAGAACGGAATCGCTACATGTCCTTTTTTTGCTTTTGCCATAATAAAAAATTCCTCCTTGGTAATACTTGGTTTTCTGCATAATTGCATAATGCAGAAAGTGATTTTTTCTTTTTTCTGGATAAGCTGCTAAAAATCTGAAACTTTTTTATGCCACTTGCTTTTTTACAGAAACCGTGTTATAATAGAATAGAAACAGCTTGACAGATAGTCAGTAATTGATTTTCTCTACCGGCCACTGCTCCGGCTTCGGCAGATAAAATAAATTAGGATTAGCCTCAATCCGGCACACAGAAAGCTTTTTTTCTTTTGCATAATCATAAGTCTGCTTCGAGCCGGAACGTTCAAGAGAACAGACAGCAATTAATCTGGAAGCATGGTCTACTAAAAACCGGTTTCTGTTCCAGAACAGGAAACTGTTCCGGTAGCCTGCATGTTTCTGATATATGCCTTCCAGACAGATGATTTCATCAAAATTTTCCTGCATATGTGCCAGATGCTGCATGTCATAATGTCTGTGCCGGAAAAAATCCTGATAGTTTATGCAGGGCTGAACACCAATGATGCATATTTCCGGCCGTTCCTGCCGTTTTTGGAGCAGGTATTCGGCAGCATAGTAATCAATGCCGTCTGCCATGCCGTCAAGAAAATAAAGATAACCCTGCATGATTGCAGCATCAATATGATAATATAAAGTTGCAAGCAGAGCATCCAGCTGTTTTCCCTGCGGAAGCTTTTCTGGTCTGTGCCCAGTGAAACAGAGCGTTTTTGCCTGCGGAATACCGGATGCAGCAGAAGGGGCAGTAAGTTTCATAGTTGGAATCACCTCCGTGGTGGATTACAATCATTTCTATTATAGCATATCCGGACATAAACTACAAGTGCAATTTTGAATTTTTTTTGAAAAAATTACTGCCGGATTGCATAGTTTATAATTTTAAATAATTTTTATATATATTTTTATAATCAGTAAGGAGAAGCGAGACAAAATGATACAATATCGGGAGAGAGCATGGGCTGAAATTTCATTGGATGCACTGAAACATAATGTAGAAGCGATTCAGGAAAAGCTTGAAGATACAACAGAATATTGTGCTGTTGTGAAAGCAGATGCTTACGGCCATGGAGAAGAGTATATTTGCAAAGAACTGTATACACTGGGGATTCGGTTTTATGCAGTATCCAGTTTTGAAGAAGCGGTAAGAGTCCGCCGCTGGTGTCCGGAAGGAGAAATTTTAATTCTGGGCTATACTGCACCGGAATGTGCACCAATACTTGCAGAGTATGATGTGATTCAGGCGATTGTTTCTGTAGAGTATGCAAAAGAACTGGCAAAATCAGCAGAAGCAGGCAGGCCTGTGCGGTGTCATGTGGCTTTGGATACAGGAATGGGAAGAATCGGTTTAAAAACAGGATTGGAAATATCCGAAAAAGAAGAATGCCTCCGCCAGCTGAAAGAAATTTCCATGCTGACCGGATTAAAATTAGAAGGCCTGTTCACACATTTTGCGGTTGCAGATGAAGAGGACAGTGAAAATGTGCTTTATACGATAAAACAGCAGACGGAATTTTTCTGGACGGCAGAAGCCTATGAAACAGAAATCGCCCCTCTGAAACATGTACACTGTATGAACAGTGCTGCAATTCTTTACCGGAATACACCGGAAAGCTCTCTGGCAAGAGCAGGAATTATCATGTATGGATTAAAACCCAATGCAGCACTTGAAGTGCCCCTGAATTTAGAGCCCGTTTTATCATTCCGGACAAGAATCACACATATCAAAGAAGTACAAGCCGGCGACTGCATCAGCTATGGCCGGACTTATCAGGCCGCAGAACCCCGCCGGATTGCCACAGTCTCAGTCGGCTATGCAGACGGCTATTCCCGATTGCTTTCCAATAAAGGCGAAGTGCTGGTAAAGGGTATCAGATGCCGGATTACAGGCCGTGTCTGTATGGACCAGACTATGATAGATATCACAGATGTACCAGATGCTGAAATCGGTTCTGTCGTAACACTGATAGGAAAAGACGGCAGAGAACAGATAACAGCGGATGAGCTGGCCGGTATTTACGGAACTATCGGATATGAGGTAGTGTGCGGTATTTCCAAACGTGTGCCCCGACTTTTTATACAGGATAACAAGCCGATTCATGAAGACAGCCTGATATAGATTTTCTGTAACGAAAGCCGGAAAAAAAGGCACTAATTAATATGTGAATAAAAATCTGTGTATCATCAACAGGAGGAAACTGAATGGAATTATATGCATTAGGAATAGACGTTGGCTCGACAACTGTCAAGACTGTCGTCTGTAACGAAGCCGGTGAAATTCTGCATTCTGCATATCAGAGACATTTTTCAAAAGTAAAAGAAACCGTTGCAGAACAGTTAAAGTCAATCGAAGAAAAATTTCCCGATGCCCAGTTTCGCAGTGCAATGACAGGTTCTGCCGGATTGGGTCTTGCAAACGCAGCAGGAATATCATTTGTACAGGAAGTACATGCCGCATTTCTGGCAGTCCGGACATGTTACCCGAAAGCAGATGCTGTCATAGAATTAGGCGGCGAAGATGCAAAAATTATTTTTTTAACCGGTGGTGTGGAACAGAGAATGAACGGTTCTTGTGCCGGCGGAACAGGTGCATTTATTGACCAGATGGCAACCCTGCTGGGAATCTCTGTGCAGGAACTGGACGAAGCCTCTCTGAAAGCAAAAAGAACTTATCCGATTGCTTCCCGATGTGGTGTATTCGCAAAATCAGATATACAGCCGCTGCTGAATCAGGGTGCAGCCCGTGAAGATGTCGCCGCAAGTATCTTCAAAGCCGTGGTGGACCAGACAGTGGCAGGGCTGGCACAGGGCAGAGAAATCAAAGGAACTGTGCTGTTTCTGGGCGGCCCGCTGTCATTCCAGAAAGGATTAAGAAAAGCCTTTGTGCAGGGTCTGGGATTGTCAGAAGAAAATGCAGTATTTCCGGAACAAGCCCCCGTATTTGTTGCTCTGGGCAGTGCGTTATATGCTGAAGAAAGCAAAGATTCGCCGAAATCTGCCGCTGACTTGCTGGAAAAAGTAGAACATGCAAAAGCCACTTCTGATGTGATGACAGGCGAGAAATTATTTGCCTCTCATGAGGAATATGCCGCATTTGTAGAACGTCATAAGCAGTTTGATTTAAAATATGCCGATTTGAAAACTTACGAAGGAGATGCCTATCTGGGAATTGATTCCGGCTCAACAACCACAAAATTAGTGCTGATTACAGAAGACGGCCGGTTATTATACAGTCATTATGCCTCTAACGAAGGACAGCCGCTCGACAGGATAGCAGACAGGTTAAAACAGATATATCATGACAAGAATGAAAATCTGAATATCAAGGCAAGTGCTGTCACAGGGTATGGAGAAGACCTGATAAAAGCAGGATTGTCTGTAGATTACGGGATTGTAGAAACAGTCGCACATTTCAAGGCGGCTTCTTTCTTCTGTCCGGATGTGGATTTTATTATAGATATCGGCGGACAGGATATTAAATGCTTTAAAATCAAGAATGGTGCAATTGACAGTATTATGCTCAATGAAGCATGTTCTTCCGGCTGCGGCTCGTTTATCCAGACATTCGCAATGGCACTGGGATATGATATCGGAGAATTTTCACAGATGGGCTTATTTGCTGAAAAGCCCGTGGAGCTTGGCTCAAGATGTACAGTGTTTATGAACAGCAGTGTCAAGCAGGCACAGAAAGACGGTGCAACTGTAGAGGATATTTCCGCCGGATTGTCCGCATCGATTATTAAAAATGCAATATATAAAGTCATCCGTGCCAAGAGCGTGGAAGAATTAGGCAAAAATATTGTCGTACAGGGCGGAACATTTTTGAATGATGCTGTATTAAGATGCTTTGAGCGTGAAATCGGCCGGAATGTGATTCGGCCTGCCATCTCAGGCCTGATGGGTGCATTTGGTGCGGCTTTGTATGCAAAGGAACAGCAGGAGGAAAACGGCGAAACAAGCCTGATTTCTCCGGAAGCACTGGAGAATTTTTCTTAT
This sequence comes from uncultured Ruminococcus sp., assembly GCA_902796255.1. GTDB lineage: Bacteria > Bacillota > Clostridia > Oscillospirales > Ruminococcaceae > UBA3855. Next base: position 20,343 of record CADBOP010000212.1, on the reverse strand, counting down.
ACTTCCAGAAATGTCCGGTGCGGTGGCTGTACAGCAAACTGTTTACTGAATGTGATTAAGTTTTCCGATGGCGGAAAGTTTATTTCAGGAAACCGCTGCGAAAAGGGTGCAGGTATCCGGAGAGAAACAGAAGTACCCGATTTATATAATTATAAATATGACAGGCTGCTGGAAATGACAGAAAGAAGACCTGTCCGGAAGAAGGCTGTTGTGGGTCTGCCGATGGTGCTGAATTTTTACGAACTGCTGCCGTTCTGGCATACCCTGTTCACGAATTTAGGATTTGAAGTTGTGATTTCCGGAGAAAGTAACAGGAAGATGTATTTCAAGGGACAGCATACGATTCCGTCAGATACGGTATGTTATCCGGCTAAGATAGCCCATGGGCATATAGAAGCATTGCTGGAAAAGAAAGTGGATTTTATTTTCTGGCCATGTATGACATATAATCTGGGCGAACCGGATACAGATAACAGGTTTAACTGCCCCGTAGTGGCATATTATCCGGAATTGATGAAAGCCAATCACAGCGGTCTGAATAAACAGAATTTCTGTTATCCGTATCTGGATATTAATAACCGGAAAAATGTGATTCAGGTAATGAAGAAAACACTGGAAAAATACGGTGTGCAGAAACAGATACCCGCCGCCGTGGATGCCGCCTATGCAGCACTGGAAGATTTCCGGAAAGAACTCGCCTCAAAGGCAAAAGAAATTATTTCACAGGCAAGGGCAGAAGGCAGAAAAATTATCGTACTGGCCGGAAGGCCGTATCATCTGGATAAAGAGATTAATCACGGCATTCATAAGCTGATTACCAGTCTGGGTTTGGCGGTAGTTTCTGAAGAAAGTGTTGCCGCAATGGGAAAAATGCCGCATTTGCATGTGTATAATCAGTGGACATATCACAGCAGATTATACAGGGCGGCACAGTATGTGACAACCCAGCCGGATATGCAGCTGGTGCAGCTGGTCTCCTTCGGGTGCGGTATTGATGCTATCACAACAGACGAAGTGCGGAGCATTCTGGAAAGTTCCGGCAAACTGTATACCCAGCTGAAAATAGATGAAATTACAAATTTAGGTGCAGCCAAAATCCGGCTTCGCAGTCTGCTTGCAGCAATGAATCAGCAAAAATAAGAAAGGAGCATGAAAGCTTGGAACACGAGAGAGATTATCCGATTTTCACCCACGAGATGAAAAAGACACACACTATCCTGATTCCTACCATGCTGGAAATACACTTTCAGTTTATGGTGCATATCTTCGGATTGTACGGGTATAAATGCGAAGTACTGCACAGTGAATCAAGGACTGTCATCAATGAAGGACTGAAAAATGTGCATAATGACACATGCTATCCGGCATTGTTATGTATCGGGCAGTTTATGGAAGCATTAAAAAGCGGCCGTTATGATGTGAATAAAGTCGCATTGATGCTGCCACAGACAGGCGGCGGATGCAGAGCATCAAATTATATTTATTTATTGAGAAAAGCATTGAAAGATACGTTCCCGCAAGTGCCGGTGATTTCCCTGAATTTCGTAGGCATGGAGAAAGACCCCGAAAACGGCTGGAAAATCAGTACTTCTGAGATAGTACGGATTCTGTACGGGATTGGTTACGGCGATATGCTCCAGAGTTTGTATAATCAGTGCCGCTCTTATGAACTTGTAAAAGGCACGTCAGAGAAAGTATTGAACAAATGGATTAAAAAAGTAAAAAAACTGCTGGATACAAATGAATATATGCATACAAAAAAATATTATCAGATGATGCTGGAAGATTTCGCCAAGATAGACCGCTCTTCCGTACCTAAGATAAGAGTAGGCATTGTCGGAGAGATTTATGTAAAATATTCCCCGTTGGGAAATAATCATCTGGAAGATTTTCTGATTTCTGAAGGCTGTGAACCGGTTGTGCCGTCATTGCTGGAATTTGTATTGTATTATTTGTTTACAAAATTTAATGAAATGAAGCTCTACGGCCGGAAAAGTGCCGCCTTGCCGGTGTACCAGATGTTTTATAAAATGTTTCTGGCCGAACAGAAAAGAGTCGTCAGACAGATGACAGAACACGGCGTTTTTCGTCCCCCCCATGATTTTGAACATTTGCTGCATTCTGTAGAACAGTATATCGGCTTAGGTGTCAATATGGGCGAAGGCTGGCTGATTCCGGCAGAAATGGGAGCACTGGCCGAGAGCGGAACGGAAAATATTATCTGTACCCAGCCGTTCGGCTGCCTGCCAAATCATATTATTGCAAAAGGTATGAGCCGTGCAATCAAAGAAAGATATCCCAATGCGAATATTATCGCTATTGACTATGACCCCGGAGCAACAAGGGTAAATCAGGAAAACAGAATTAAGCTGATGCTTGCAAATGCAAGAGTTTCGGGGAATCTGTAAGAAAGTATTTACAAATATGGCAGAGTATGGTATAATGGAACATGTGGTTGATGGCAGCCTGATTTTTCGCTTCGGGCTGAAATGTCTGGGGGTGTTTGCCCTGATATTCCTTGCTGCTGTATTCACACCGAAAATGGCAGAATATATCGATAAATGGAAAGCAAAACACCGTCCGGAAAAGTTCAGGAAAGAACAGGGAGGAGATTATACAGTCCGTTCAATCTATGAACTGCCCCCCGAACCGGAACAGAAGCCGGAAACCAGAAAGAAAAAAGCAGTTATCCGGAAAAAGGATAAAAAATAATTATTATTAATTCAAGAGAGGTTTTTAGATTATGGCAAAACAGGATAAAAATAAGAAATCTGTAGAAGCAATTACATCTATGGATGAGGACTTCGCACAGTGGTATACAGATATTGTAAAAAAAGCAGAATTAATCGCTTATACAAGCGTAAAAGGCTGCATGGTTATCCGCCCTTACGGATATGCAATCTGGGAGAATATTCAGAGAATTTTAGACGGCATGTTCAAGGAAACAGGACATGAAAATGTATGTATGCCGATGTTTATACCGGAATCACTGTTACAGAAAGAAAAAGACCATGTAGAAGGTTTTGCACCGGAAGTCGCATGGGTTACACACGGCGGAAATGACAAGCTGGAAGAAAGATTATGTGTCCGCCCGACTTCTGAAACACTGTTCTGCGAACACTATGCACAGATAGTGCATTCTTACAGAGATTTGCCGAAATTATATAATCAGTGGGTAAATGTCGTAAGATGGGAGAAAACAACAAGACCGTTCCTGCGTTCCAGAGAGTTTTTATGGCAGGAAGGCCATACGATTCATGCCACAGCAGAAGAAGCCATTGAAGAAACAGAAAGAATGCTGAATGTATATACAAAATTCTGCGTGGATGCACTGGCTATGCCTGTTGTACAGGGCAAAAAGACCGAGAGTGATAAATTTGCGGGTGCAGTGTCAACTTATGCAATTGAAGCATTAATGCATGATGGCAAGGCTTTGCAGGCAGGTACTTCACATTATTTCGGTGACGGCTTTGCAAAGGCATTTGATATTCAGTATGCCGGAAAAGATAATAAATTACAGTATCCGCACCAGACAAGCTGGGGTGTGACAACAAGATTAATCGGTGCAATTATTATGACACACGGAGATAATAACGGTCTGGTACTGCCGCCGGCAGTTGCACCGATTCAGGCAGTCATCGTGCCCGCCGCAATGCATAAAGAAGGTGTGCTGGATAAAGCAAGAGAATTATATAATCAGCTGAAAGATGCCGGAATCAGAGTAAAATTAGACGATACAGAAAATTCACCGGGCTGGAAGTTCGCCGAATATGAAATGAAAGGTGTGCCCGTGCGTGTAGAAATCGGCCCTCGTGACATCGAAGCCAACCAGTGCGTGCTTGCAACACGTCATAACGGTGAAAAAACAAGTGTTTCTCTGGACAGCCTCGTAGAAAGCGTACAGACAAAATTGCAGGAAGTGCATGACGGACTGTATCAGGCTGCACTGGAAAACAGAAATAAAAAGACATATCAGTGCAAAAATATTGAAGAGATAAATCAGGCATTAACCGAAAAAGGCGATGGCTTTATTGAAGCCATGTGGTGCGGAGAAGAAGCCTGCGAAGATGAAGTAAAAGCCCAGACAGGTGCAGGCTCAAGATGTATTCCGTTTGAGCAGAAACAGATTTCCGATGTATGCGTATGCTGCGGAAAACCCGCAAAACATATGGTACTTTGGGGAAAAGCTTATTAATATGATGCATAGAAAAATAAAAATAACAGGAATAGCAGCCTGTTTGCTTTTGCTGACAGGCTGCGGAAAGAAAATTGAACAAACCCAGATGGAAACTCCTGAAACACCCGTTTCAGGAACATCTGTTTCAGAAACTGTCGCAGGGACAACTACAATCGCTGTACAGACAACATCAGCTCCCCATGCCAAAGAAAATAAGTCGTTCAAAGCCGTCACAGCTGCCGCTACAGAAACAGAACCGTCACAGACAACTGTTTCCGCTGCTGTGACAGAAACAGGAACTGCCGGAACAGAACTGCTTTCTACAGAGATTATAAAAGATGAAGCAAACCCGTCAGAAACAGTAGTGGTTTATTACTATGCATCAGGGAATAACCGTGTGACTGTCACTTCCCGTTCCGGTACTTCAAAAACGACACAGACAACAGTAATAACAGACCCGATAATAACAACAGTCCCCGCTCCTGAACCGGAAACAGAACCGGAAGAAACCCAGCCCGCAGTTATAAAGCTGACAGGTAATGCAGAAGAAATTCTGAATGCTATGACTCTGAAACAGAAAATTTATCAGATGTTTATTGTCACTCCGGAATTGCTGACCGGTGCAGAAACTGTTACAGCCGCCGGAAGCTGGACACAGGAATGCGTGTATCAGTATCCCGTGGGAGGGCTGATATATTTTACCAAAAATTTAGTGTCCGGAGGACAAACAGCAGAAATGCTGTCAAATACCCAGAACTATGCCCGTGATACAGGCATCGGCATGTTTTTGGCTGTGGACGAAGAAGGCGGTGTCGTGGCAAGATGTGCTAAAAGCCTTGGTACAACAGCATTGAGCCCCATGGGAACTTATGGCGAGCGTAACGACTGGAATGAAGCCTTTCAGATAGGCCAGACACTGGGGAATGATATTCGTCAGTTCGGGTTTAATCTGGATTTTGCCCCTGTGGCAGATGTGAATCTGAATGACGGAAATGAGCTGGGAACAAGAATTTTCAGCGATAATCCGGAAATAGTAGGAAATATGGTTTCCGGTGTCGTGCAGGGTTTGCAGAGTACCGGTGTCGCCGCAACGCTGAAACATTTTCCGGGGCTTGGTGCAGAAAATGGAAATGCACATTATGATGATAAGATTATCATTGACAGAAGTCTGGAAGATTTAAGAAATGCAGAATTTATTCCGTTTCGTTCAGGAATAGAAGCCGGAACGGATTTTGTAATGGTAAGCCATCAGATGATTACCTGTGCAGGTGATAATCTGCCTTCCTGTCTGTCACATGTGGTATGTACAGACTGGCTGAGAAATGAATTGAATTTCAACGGCATATTAGTGACAGATGCATTTAATATGAATACAATTGCAGGCAGTTACAGTCCGGCGGATTCCGCTGTGATGGCAGTAGAAGCCGGTGTGGATGTGATTCTGATGCCCACAGATTTGAATGCCTCTGTAAATGCTGTCGAAGATGCTGTAAATAATGGCAGAATTTCAGAAGACAGGATTAATGAAAGTGTCCGCCGGATTTTACAGGAAAAAGAAAAAATGGGTCTTTTAGGGTGATGAAAAATGCAGAATGACAGATTTTCACAGCAGATAGCCTTTATACTGGAACTGGATAAGTTAAAGAATATTTATCGCCAGACACTCGTCCTGCATGAGGACAGACAGGAAAATGATGCCGAACATAGCTTTCATCTTGCCATTATGGCCGCAGTGCTGGCAGAACATGCCAGAGAAGAAATAGACGTTCTGCATGTCATGAAAATGGTTCTGATTCATGACGTTGTCGAAATAGATGCCGGCGATACGTATTGTTATGATGAAATCGGCAATGCCTCAAAAGCAGAACGGGAACAGAAAGCTGCTGACCGTATTTTCGCATTGCTGCCTGAGGAACAGTGCCGAGAATATCGGGGATTATGGGAAGAATTTGAGGCAAGAGAAACACCGGAAGCAAAATTCGCCAATGCACTGGACAGAATCCATCCGATGCTGCTGAATTATACAAAAGGCGGCATTTCATGGAAAAAACATGGGATTCATGCCAGTCAGGTGGAAAAACGGAATTTGGGTGTTACTGATGCCGGAAGCAAACAAATCGGCGAATTTGCAAAAGAAATTATCGAAGCAGCAAAATCTGCCGGAATGCTGTTAAAAGATTGAATTGCAGCAATATAGTCAGAAAAGGAGAATGAAAATCATGAAAGAAATTGCAATCGGCGAAACTGCCGAAGTCTATACGAGAGTGACAACAGATAAACTGGCAATCGCTGTCGGCAGCGGTTCACTGAAAGTATTTTCAACCCCGTCTATGGCGGCTCTTATGGAAGAAGCCGCCTGTGCAGCAGTAAAGCCGTTTCTGGATGAACATGAAACCTCTGTCGGCATTTCCCTTCATATCGAACATGTTACACCTACACCGGTAGGAATGACAGTATTTGCCGATGCGGAGATTATAGAAGTCAAAGGACGGGAAATTACATTCAGAGTCACAGCAAGAGATGAAGTCACAGAAATCGGCGAGGGAACACATAAGAGATTTATTGTGAATGCAGAAAAGTTCCAGAGCAAGACAGATACAAAAGGGATTATGTAAGATGAAAGACCTGCCAAAAGAAATAGAAAGAAAATATCTGATAGAAAAGCCGGAACTGAAATTTCTGGAAAGCTTGCCGGAGTGCAAGGCAACTGAGATTACACAGACTTACCTGAAAGCAGACGGTTCTGGTTTCGGCCGGCGGATTCGCAGGCGTGGACATGCCGGAAACTGGGAATATACGTATACCAGAAAAAGAAAAATCGGCTTCGGCGAACGGATAGAACTGGAAGACAAGATTTCAGAAGCCGAATATGCTGCACTGCTGAAAGAAGCAGAACCCAGACAGAAAAGTATACACAAGATACGCTGCTGCATTCCGTATGAGAAACAGATATTGGAAATAGATATTTATGAATTCAGTGAAAAATATGCAACTCTGGAAATTGAACTGCCGGAAATTGACAAGCCTGTCATTCTGCCGGAATGGCTGAATATAATTTATGAAGTAACAGACAAGCCGGAATATAGTAATTTTAGTTTGTCGGCTGCTTTCAGATTTCCGGAAGAAGCAGAGAAAAGCCATGAGGAGGAAGCAGATGTCTGAAACAAGAAAAGAAGGAAAATATCTTTGTGCAGATTTCATGGCAGTATTTGGTGTGATGCTGCTGTTAGGACTGGAGTATTTCAAAGCCGCAGGTTTTATGGAAATGCCCGTGACCTATGACAGTGCCCTGCCGATAGCCGGCCGGTGGTTTTGCTTGTCCGGAGCAATGCTGTTATCTGCCTGTACTGGCTATGTGCTGAGTACCAAGCGTTTGTCATGGCGTTCTGTACGTCCGCTGATAAGACTGGTGTATATTTATCTTATCAGCAGTTTAGGTGCTTTGCTGATACGCCGGATTATATTTGAAGAAAGCATTACAAAAGAAGAATTGTTCGGGATATTGCGGGATTTTACCGCAACAGAAACGGCAAGATTCGCAGGAATGTATATTCTGCTGCTGCTGTTTGCCCCGTTCCTGAGTGCCGCATTTCATGATTTGAAGACGTATAATGCAAGGCTTGCCTTTTTAGCAGTAACTGCCGGTGTCGGCACATTACAGCCAATGTTGGTAATTTCAGGATATTATCTGATTCCGCCGTGGTGTAAGTATTTTGCACCGTTTGCCGGATTCATCGGCGGTGCTTTTGTCCGCAGATATGCCAAAAATCTGAACCGGATAGCATATCTGGTACTGCTGCTGTTATTGTGCGGTTTGCAGACAGCCGCTGTTGTGTATGTCTGCACAGAAAGAGGCATTTTATGCTATCCGCAGTTCGACAGTATGGCCAGCCTGCCTTCACTTATGACGGCTTTATTGCTGCTGAGTCTGTTTCATAGCGATAAAAGAGGAGATACCGCTCTGCATAGATTTTTTTCCAATGCCTCCGGCGGTGCAATTGCAGCACTGATTTTAGGAGATACTGTCATAGATTTTATACTGCCTTCACTGCAAGAATATTTTCCCGAACAGGAAACTCTGCTGCTGGCAGGACTGGCAGCTGTACCGGTAGTTTTTATCTTGTGCTGTACAATCGGCATTTTTGCCCAGATACCAGTATTTATGGTGAGAGCTTTGTTCGGGGAAGATGCCTATGAAGAAGATGACGAAACCGAAGAAGAAACAAAGCCGGAAAAGAAAGAACATAAAGAAAATAAGCCCAGACCCCTCCGGAAGCTTGAGCCTCTGAACGAAGAGCCAGTACCGGAAATATCAAATTTTAAAGAAAAGCCTGCCCCTGTAGCTGTTCCGGAAACTGTTCCGGCAGAACCGGAAACAGTCCCCCCTGCCCCAGCTCCCACCCCTGTCGTACAGGAAATTCCTGTTCCGGAAACACCTGTACAGGAAGAGCCGAAACCTGTTTCCAGACCCGCAGAAGTTCAGAAGCACGAACCGGCAACTCTGAACGAGATTTTAGAAGAACAGGGCATTCCGGTGCAGGAAGATTCCGTAGAGGATTTGATTGCCAGAATCACAAGCACAGACAAATAAGGAGAAACGATGAAATTATTATTTATCGGTGATGTAGTCGGAAATATCGGCTGTGAATTTTTAAAGAAACGGCTGTCCGGACTGAAACGGCAATATGAGGCGGATATTGTTGTAGTAAACGGCGAAAACTCCGCAGACGGAAACGGCATTACTGCCTATTCCGCCGGAAAACTGTTTGAAGCCGGTGCAGATGTGATTACAACAGGAAATCACGCATTTCAGAGACGGACAGATTTTAAGATTTATGAAAATGACTGTATTATCCGTCCTGCAAATTACGGAGAAGCCTGCATCGGAAAAGGTGTGACCATCTGCGACATGGGAAGCTGTCAGGTCGCCGTGATGAATTTATCCGGTGTGCTGTTTATGGAAAATTTAGAAAATCCGTTCACAACAGCAGATAATCTGCTCAAAGAGATGGATACACCAAATATTTTCGTGGATTTTCACGCAGAAGCCACTTCCGAAAAAAGAGCAATGGGCTTTTATCTGGCTGGGAGAGTCACAGCCGTAATGGGAACACATACACATGTGCAGACAGCAGATGCCTGCATTCTGGAAAATCATACCGGATATATTACCGATGCCGGTATGACCGGAGTAGAAGATTCTATACTGGGAACAGATAAAAAAATTGCTTTGGAGAGAATGCATCTGCACGTTCCGAAACGGTATAAAGAAGCGGTCGGGGCATGTTATTTGAACGGTGTATTAGTAGAATTTGAAAAAAAATGTGGTAAATGTACGAAAATCATTCCTCTGATTGTGCGATAATTCACAAAATTTCAAAAAACTATTGCAATTTTGGAAAGAATGTAGTATAATAGATTCGGAGACAAATCTTCATGTTTTCGTTCATTAATTTATATTATCATTTAATACTATGCAGGAGGTTTTTTATGGAAGTGTTAAAAGTATCTTCCCGTTCTGTTCCTAACTCTGTAGCAGGTGCAATTGCAGGAGTCATCCGTGAAAACAAGAATGTAGAAATTCAGGCAGTTGGTGCAGGTGCAGCAAATCAGGCCATTAAGTCGATTGCAGTAGCAAGAGGGTATCTGGCTCCCATTGGAATTGATTTAATTTGTATTCCGGCCTTTACAAGTATCCAGATTGATGGGGAAGACCGCACAGCAATTAAGCTGATTTGCGAACCCAGATAAAAAGAGAAATATCAGCGGCTGTTCAGCTTGAGGAGAACAGCCGCTTTTTAGTGATAAGAGAAAAATTATAAAAAAATATCTCTTTTCTGAAATAAACAGAAAAGAGATATTTGGCATATCAGGAAAGATATGCTGTATAGAAACAGCCCTGCAGCAGCTGGAATGGTAAGAGAAATTTAATGATAGAAACCGTCCTGATAACACCAGAGTTTCGTGCGGAATCCGTTCGGGCCGAAAGTAGCCTGTACACGGCATACGGTCTGGTTTTGAATAAAATTGCCGAATGTGATGCGGTGGCCGAGCAGTTCGTTCTGAAAACCAGCATATACAAGATATTTCGCCCGACAGCCTCGGCAGGAATAAAGATTGCGGAATGTCAGTGCATCATCCGGATTGTGCAGAAAAGAACGGTCAAACGGGATTTGCTTATGCCGGACAATATTGAATGCAGCGGCTGCCGGATTCGATTGCTGATAGCTGTTAGGTGTCCCGTTGATGTCTTCCATGTGATAATGACTGATAAGTTTTGTAGTATCTGTATAAGAACCGTATTCTGAAACTTGATTTTCTGAAAAAGTAGTATGATTCGTATTCTGCGGCGGTGAAAGACAGATGTGATTATGCAGGATATAAGGATAATGTCCCGTCAGTTTATAACCGAAACTGACAACGCCGTCCCACATAGTATTGCCGGATTTTACAAAAATATAGCCGGAACCCGAAAAGTTTTCATAAGTGATATAAGGGAATTGATAGAACTGCGTCATCAGTGAATCAATGGTAAGATTGCTGTGCAGTCCGGGTTCAAGTTCATTCTGTGTGAGAAGAGAAGTAAAGCTTCTGGATTTGATTCTGATAAAAGATGCATGATTGCTGGTATACTGCTGGACGGAATCAACAAGACCGTGAAAAATACAGAGCTGATTGAGATAAATGCCAATCCTGTCAGCAGCAGGAAGCTCAGAAGTATCAGCAAGATATTCCGCTGTGACAGACTCAAAAGGCGTATAGACTTCCCGTTCAAGAGAAAAAGAAAGACAGGGAACTATCCGGACTGCATTTTCACCGGAAAAGAGGTAAAGAAAAAGATTTTGATTCATGCAGGATTCTCCTCCTGTACAGGCAAAGGAGAAGAAGGACAGTAAAATAACAGGGAAAGTTCCGGTGTATCCTGCTGTTCCGTAAGAGTATAACCACAAAGCATGGCATCAGGAAAAGAAAGCGAACCAAGTACGAAATCCTGCGGGACAAGCATGTTTTCTGTCAGATGCAGAATTACCTGCTCCGGAGAAGTTTCCGGCGGCAGCTTGCCTTTTAATTTCAGCCGGCAGCCCTGCTTCCAATAGCCGGAAAGAACAGTTGTGCCGTCAGCAGTACCAGATTCTTTCAGAGTACTGCTGCCGGAAAACTGACAGCCGGAAAGAAAAAGTGTCAGACTGCCAAAAGTAACAGGAAAATTTTTCAGTTTCTGGATAAGATAGTTCATATAGAAACCTCCTGAGCATCGGGGAAACACAGGCCTTTCATACGGAATACAGCAGAATAGACCAGCTTCTGAAGTTTATAATCAGATTTGGGAGAATCAGTCTGTATCTCATAGAGAAAACAATTCTGTGAATGCAGGGCAGGAAGAAGAACAGACTCAAAAAACGAAAGCAAAGTAGTGTTGGGTGTCGTCATGGGTGCAAGGAGAGAAAAACGGAAATCTGCCGTAAACGGAGCTATTCTGCCGGAAGCATCAGAAAAAGGCTCGCCGAGCCTGATGCATTCGGGAGAAATAACAAGAAATAGCTTTTTGGATTTGGAAGAAACCGGAACAGCATCAAAAGAGGAGTAAATTTCAAGATTTTTAAGAGATGGCTGTTCTTTGAGCAGAGTCATGAAGAACTGAAGCAGTGTATGCATCAAAATCACCCCCGCACAGCAGCAAAAAAGAAGTTTTCTTCTTTGAGTAAATCAGAACAGAGTGCTTTGTAAGAATGCACAAGCTGTTCCGCAAAACGGATTTGATGCGAAAGGTCAGATTCTCTGGTAAGATTGCCCGCATACGTGGCCAGAGCCTTTTCACGTGCGCCAAATATCTGCGTATAACGAAGATTAGCCACAGCCGCCGCAAGATAACAAAGACGGATTTCTGTAACAGATTCCTGCGTTTTCAGGCTGGCTTTGATTTCTTCAATCGCAGAAAGCAACAGGGGCATATATTTTTCAGAATCTTCCTCACCGGAAAAAAGCCGGAAAAGTGAATAAATCATCTGCATGTTCATAAACAGGAAACCTCCTTATTTCTGCCGGAAATCAGCAAGCTGCACATCTGCCTGACTCAGAGAATGTTCCTGCTCAAGCAGAGATTTTTTAAACTGCACTAATTCTCGCAGGTCCATTTTTTCAGCAGCAGTACAGAGAGCTTTGGAAACAGGAAGTGCCTGATTTCTGCAAAGTGTAAAAATTTCAGAACGTGTCTGCTGTTCAAGTTCAGAAAGAAGCTGGGAAAGTTCCGCATCAGGAACAGAAACAGAGGCGGTTTTGAAATATTTGGTGACACCTGCGGCAGGCTGTGCAGGAACAGCAACAAAACTCCATTCATAAGCATCTTGAATATCATCAAGGATAGTGTAACAGGTTTTTTGCCCGTATTTTTTGCCGGAAATGTGATTGCAGGCAGACAGGGCTTTATCTGTCCCGCAGACCGAACAGAGATGCCGTCCGGCTGAACAGGAAACACTGACCTCTTTTTTTATGCCAGCATCAATTTCTTTGATAAAATCAAGATTGGAATCTGTCCGAATCATATAGGCATGTGCTTTCAGAGAAAGCAGCGTTCTGCCGTCTTTGGTTTTTTTGTCAGGAGATTTGACAAGTTCTGTATCATAGATTCTGGCCGTCTGGCCGGCAGACTGAAGATTATGGTCAAAAATACCCGTTTTGCCAATAAAGAGCTTCTGCATCTGGATAAGAGCAGATTCAGAAAAGCTCTCTAAATCACGGTCAATGTCATTGTCACATAAGATAACATCAAAGAGATAAACTTCGCTTTCAGAAAGTTCCCGTCTGGTGAACTGATTGATTTTTTCAATAGGTGTTGACATGAAATACAGTCCTTTCAGAAGATAATAAAATATAGCACGGCAGAGAGAAAGAATCTCTCTGCTGCCGTCAGGTCGTCAGTGCAATCATTTTTACAGCATCTGTCATAAGCGTGCGGAAAGCAATATTGACAGAAATAGTAATGGAATCAAGCTGTCTGCCAATCAGTTTGTCTGTTTCAAGTACGATTTCACTGCTCTGAATCTGCTCAAGTGCAAAGTCTGTATCGATACCCAGAATTGTTTCATTGTCCAGCTGCGGACAGTTGATAAGCTTTGTCCCGAAAGGCAGACGGATTTCTGTCACATCTTTAGAAGAAATTTCAATCATTTCCTGCATGACAAGAATACGTGCCATGGTAGCCGGAGAAGCAAGCACAGTTTTCATGTTGAAATTTGTAAATTTGCCATAAAGTGCCGCCAGATTGGCATAAGAAAAAGCGTCAGAAACAACTGTGATTTTTGAAGCGTTGTTTGCAGATGTTTTAAGAACTTCAACGGCTTTAGAAGTGATTTTGTCAGCCAGTCTGCGGCCGACTCTGCGGAGCATAAGCCCGAAAACATCCAGCCTCTGCTGACGGACAGCCTCATAGGAAGCCTGAATGTCTCTGCCATATTTTTCAAGAGTGATGACAGAATTGCTTTCCACAATAGAAGAAACAGCCATCGCTGTGCCTGCATTGATAACAGAATAAACAGCGTTGTCCGCCAGTTCACAGCCCTGATAACGGTTGGAATCACATCGGGAAACAGCAGCCGTAATCTGTGGGAGAATAGATTCTTCCATCCCCTGCATCACAGAACGGCGGACAAATTCAGGGAATAAAACCGCACTTTCCGTAGTAGTGAAAAATTTTTCCACCTTGTCACAGTTTGCACCGGAAACATGAATATCAAAACGTTTGAGCTGACGTTCATAAGCATCAAGATGAGAAAGCGGAGAATTAAGATAAAGATTAGAAGGGTCTGCTTCTTCCAGTGCCTGTAAGAAGTTCTTGTTAGTGAGATGATACATGCCTTTTTCAAGTTTAACAGTTTCGTACTGATACATAAATAAGATACCTCCATAAAGGGATTAATTAAGATTTTGTTCGATTTCCTGAGCCTGTGCAGAATACAGTCTCGCCTGTGCCAGTTCAACTTCATCCTGAAGATTGATATTGTCCCAGATAATAGAAACATCAGAAAAAGAACCGTGAAGCTGAAGAAAAGAAAGAGAAATTTTGCGGATGACAGGTTCTAAAAGTCTGCGGTAATATTCAAGTTCAGAAGTGAGAATATCCGCCTGCTGTGCAGACATTCTCTCCGTAGAAGACCAGCTCAGGCCAAGCAGAAACGGCGGAACAGAAAGCTTGGAAAGAATTTGTTCTAGAAGCTGACGGACGGGAATTTCTGTAGAAGGCATTTCCGAATCTGCCCCGATAACTTTGATGTCAATATCACCTACAGAGACAAAATCACGGATTTCACCGCATCTGGCCGCCTGCATACCAGCAGACCATTCCTGTGCAATCACTTCGGCCCGCTCTTTTGCATAGGCAAAATCAGAAGAATCTGACGGCTTATAAGTCACAGCATAACGGATATTTCCTGCTCTGTCAAAGTTCTGGCCGACAGATTCATAGATTCTGAGCAGAATATTGGCAAGTGCCGGAAGCCCTTGCAGCAGGGATATGCCATAGATACCGCCGCTTGGCGGTTTCAGAGCCGAAAAGAGAATGCGTTCAGGGTGCGGCAACAGCTTTTCACCGTCTTTGGTGTGAAGGAAGAACTGACGTTCCATCGGAGAAGAAGCAGGAGCAACAGAAATGTCACGGATATTGCCGTTCCAGAGTCCGGTAATATAGGAGTTTTTCTTGTCAAGAACGATTTCCCCGACAGCGTTTCCGTAGATAAGGAGACTGTCCAGATAGGAATCAATAAAACTGTAGATGGATTGCCCTGTCAGACCGACAGGAACGTTGAAAAGGAAAGTTTCAAGTGCTCGCTGCTGTTTCGGGTCAGAACACTGCACATGAAAAGAACCGATTAGCCGGATAAGCTTGGAGATAGCTGCATCAATAATAGGAACAGTCCGGCGGATTTTGTCAAAAAGGTCATACGTGTAAAAATGCACAGGGAAGTCGTAGATAGTTCTTGCACCTGCGGTTTGTACAGCAGGAAGAACAGGAGTATTTTCAGATGAGAACATGAGAGAAAAAATCACTCCTTTCTGAGAGAGGTATTAGCGTTTGAGAGAAACAGCAAAGAAATTGTCTGTGCGGCCAAAGAGGATAGTGCTGACAAAATAACGCATATCGTCCATAGCATGGTCATATTCTTTTTTGGGTGCTTCTTTGGCAGAGCCGGAATCCCAGCAGTACTGCGTGAATTCTTTCTGAATGTCATGACAGGAATCATGAAAGAGAAGTTTGTTTTTAGAAAGCATGTCGCTGACATGCTGAATGCCGGCAATCACATCATTCTGTGCCTTGATGACTTTGAATTTCTGATGCGAACGGATACAGGCAATAAAGCTTGCTGCTGAAGGGTCAACAATAACACAGTCAACCGGAAGAGAACCAGCAAGAAGTTCCAGTGCGGTATAATGTTCTTCATCTGTTTTCTGAATGCCCTCACGGCGGGAATCATAGTAATATTCTTTGATTCTGTACCAGATGCCGCCCGATTCGCCCCACAGTCCGACAGAAGTAGGGTTGACAGTGCCATAGTCGCAGGAAAGGACATAACGGGAGAAAACAGCAGGAAGTTCATGAATGACATGAACGGCAGGATTGAACATCGGATAGACGACACCTTCAGAAACAGTCCATTTGCCAAGGACAAATCTGTCATAGAAGACACCGGCATACATACGCTGATAGCGTTCTTTGACCGCAGGAGAAAGCGAAGGATTGTCATCCATTGTAAAATGGAGATAAAATGCATTTTTAGAGTCTTTTTTGAGAATCCACTCCTGATAGAACCAGTGATACGGATTTTCAGGATTGCAGTTAAACCAGAGCTTCGCATTGGAGAGAGAACATCTGGCAACAGCCTGTTCAACAAAAGAACGTGGCATCAGAACTACTTCGTCAAAGAGTACTCCTCCAAGCGTCATGCCCTGAATCATAGAGGCCGAGCTTTCATCTTTGCCGCCAAAAAGATAGAAACGGTTCGTAATCCCGACAGCAGTAATGTCAAGATAATGCTTGCTGAGGGATTCTTTGACATGAAAGCCGACATCTTTGAGAAGAAAGACAAGAGGCCGGATAAGATTTCTTTCTGCGGAAGTGATTGTCTTGCCGCAGACAGCAAAAGAAGTATTCTGAAAATGTGTCATCGCCCAGCAGACAAAGCCCAGAGACATGGAAAAAGTTTTTCCGCTTCTGACAGCCCCGTCACAGATAATCGCATCAAAATGCTGATACTCCGGCAATGCCCACCACTGGAGAGCAAGCCTCTGTTTTTTGGAGAAAGTGTCAAACAGCAAGTTCATCATCTCCGGAATCGGCCAGAGCCTTGAGAAGATTTTCTGAAAGTTTACCGTTCTGAGCGGTGATGGCATATTCATAGAGTTTTTCAAGTGCCTTCTGTCTGTCAAAGAACTGGATTTCTACGCCCCCGCCTTTGACACGCTTTACAGAAGAAAGATTGAACAGCTGCATTTTAGCAAGAAGTTCGGGAGGGGGAATGTCTTCAGCGAATACAAGTGTTACAGCATCATTGACTTTTCCGAAAGCAAGCTTTTTAAGCCCGTCAATGACAAGCTGTGTATCTGATTTTTTGCTCATAGGTGAGCGACCTCCTTTCACTAATAGGGAGAAAAAGGGGAGAAATTGCACAGGAAAATGCAATTTTAAAAAAAATTTGAGAAGGGATAAAAAAATCAGCATTCTGTATAAAACAGAATGCTGATTTTTATGAGATATGATGAAAAGAGATTAGGAGATGTAATTTCTGATATGGAGAGGAATAGCAAGCGAATCGGCAACTTGCTGTGCAAGCCGGATTTCCTCCGGAGAGATAACGTCAACAACGGTAAAACAGGTGTCAAGCCCGTTCTGTTTGCAGGTCTGAGCAAATTGCAGCATGGTGTGGTAAGCATTGTCAGGACGGTTTTTAGGATTTGTTACACGGAGATAGGTAGCAGAATCACCGCCGTTGAGACTGATGGAGACTTTATCGAAATATTGTGAAACAAGTGCAGCAGCCTTGCCGTTCGGAGAAGGAGAATAGATGTCGGCAAGCCCGTTGGTATTAAGACGAAGACAGGAAGCAGGAGAAACAGATTTAAGCCATTGGGCAAGTTCACAGGCAAAATCAAGCCGCATAGTAGGTTCACCATAACCACAGAAAACAAGTTCCTGATACTGGGATAAATTACGCTGCATAAGATTTTCCTGCATTTCTGCCATAGAAGGCTCATGCTCCAGCCAGAGAGGGTCAGAACCGTAAGCACCGTCATCATTCTTGCGAATGCAGAAAATACAGTTGCAGGAGCATTGATTGGTGATATTGATATAGAGGTTATCACCGACTTCATAAGAAAGAGTCATCGCTTTTTTCATAAAAAAACACATCCTTAAAGAAAAGTAATAAAAAAAATAGGTTATTTATGATAGCCTGTATTTTTATCAATTTGATATGCCCGATAGATTTGTTCCATGAGCATGACAGAAGCAAGTGCATGGGGAAATGTCATTGCTGACATGGATAATTTCAGAAAAGCAGAATTTTTAAGACTCTGGTCAAGTCCGAAAGAACTGCCGATAATAAAAGAAACAGCAGAATTTTGCAAAGGGATTTTATGCGTCAGAAGCTGGGAAAAACTCTGGCTGTCAAGCTGTTTTCCTTCAATGCACAGAGGAATGGAAAGACCTTTGAGATATTTTTGAATGCTGAGAGATTCCTGACTGAGTGCTTTTTGAATTTCTTTTTCTGACGGGTGGTCGGAAAGCCGGACGGCAGGAAGCTGAATAAAATCAAATTTACAGAAAGGTGCAAGCCGCTTCTGATAAAGTTCCTGTGCCTGTACAAGATGGGGCTCTTTCTGCTTTCCGACAGTGATTAACTGGATAAGCATCAGAAAATAACTGCACCTCCCTGAGACTCCGGCGGAGCAATGCCAAGCAGATAATCAAAATTCTGCCTGAAATCATGAAGATTCTGCACAACAGTCTGAGCTGCAAGGAGAGGGGTGTTATTATGCGGACTGAGATGACCAAGCAGAATCCTTGTTGTCCCGTTACGGATAAGGAAATCCGCAAACTGTGCAGAATCCTGATTGGAAAGATGACCGTATGGGGAAGTAATGCGGCGTTTGAGTTCAATGGGATAAAGACCGCCCCAGAGCAGAGAAGGGTCATAATTGGCTTCGAGCAGAAGCATGTCACAGCCCCTGACAGCATTTCTGACCTCCGGAGTGATAACCCCTAAATCAGTACAGACAGCACAGTGCTTGTCATCAGCAGTATGAATGTGAAAGCCCATACTGCCGGGAGCATCATGCATGGTAGGGAAAGCCGTGATTTCACACCCCCCGCAGTCAACAGCACGGGTGTCAACAGGAATCACGGGAATATCAGAAGAAAGATATTCTTTGTGGGTCAGAAAGGAAAGTGTCGTCTGAGAAGCATAAACAGGTGCTTTCAGCTTTTTGGATAAAACTTTCAGACCACTGATATGGTCAGAATGAGTATGCGTGATGAAAATACCCCTTACAGCAGATTTCTGAATGTCATTGCAGGCAAGGGCTGCAAGAATTTTTTTGCAGCTGACACCTGCATCAATGAGAATCCCTTCTGTTTTCGAGCCGATAAAAGAAGAATTGCCGCTGCTGGAACTGAACAGGGGATAGAATTTAGCCAAAAAATCACCTCACAGGAAGTAAAAAGCAGGGCAGCACAGAGAAGAAGTGCTGCCTGAAAGATTGTTAGATTTTAAAGATGTCTGCACCAATACCCCGAAGCTTTCCGGCAATATCGGCATAACCACGTTCAATATGCTGGATTTCCGTAATGGAAGTTTGTCCCTGAGCAGCAAGGCCGGCTAAAATCATAGCTGCACCAGCCCGCAGGTCACATGCATTGACAAGTGTGCCTTGCAGCTCTGCACTGCCATAGACAAGAGCACCGTTCTGGGTAATGTCAATTTTAGCACCCATCTTCGCAAGTTCTTCAACATAGCGGAAACGGTCTTCCCAGACGTTTTCAGTAATCGTGCTCTGACCCTCAACCAGCGTCAGAAGTACAGCCATCTGCGGCTGCATATCTGTAGGAAATCCGGGATAAGGCTCGGTTTTGATATTGGTAGATTTCAGTTTTGCATCCGGTTCGACAAATACATGCACTGCATCTTCATCTTCAAGCTCTTCTACACTGATACCCACAGCCCGAAGCTTTTTTGTAATCGCTTCCAGATGTTTGGGAATTACCCCATGGATAACAACATCACCCTGTGTCACAGCAGCAGCAATCATAAAAGTACCTGCTTCAATCTGGTCAGGAACAACCGCATAACGGTAGTTTACAGTAGAGCCCTCTCCAGCATTCCCCATCAGTTTCTGAACACCCTTGATTTTAATAGTGTCTGTTCCTGCTCCCTTGATATGAGCACCCATATAATTGAGGAAATTAGCTAAATCTACAATATGGGGTTCTTTGGCAGCATTTTCAATAATCGTTGTTCCCTCTGCCTTGACTGCCGCCAGAATAGCATTCATAGTAGCCCCGACAGAAACAACATCAAAACTGATAACATCACCGTGTAACCAGTTTGCGTGTAATGCAACAATATCAGAGCTGGGGTCAGTGATAATCTGTTCCGCCCCGAGAATTTCAAATGCTTTCAGATGCTGGTCAATCGGTCTTGCACCCAGCGGACATCCTCCGGGCATAGCCGCTCTCGCATTGTTGCACCTGCCAAGCAATGCACCAAGGAAATAATAAGAAGCCCTCATTTTTTTTGCTTCATCATAAGGGACATAATAGTCTTTTACGTTTTTACAGGAAATCCAGTAAGTATTGCCCTGTTTGTCAAGCTGCCGGATATCTGCCCCAAGACCTTTCAGGATTTTAAGACAGATTTTTACATCACTGATGTCAGGTACGTTTTCAATAATACAAGGAACATCGAGCAGCAGGACAGCAGGAAGGATAGCCACTGCGGAATTTTTAGCACCGCTGACCCAGATATCTCCTTTCAGCGGATTACCGCCGTTGATAATAAATTTCTCCATCTCCGAGTTATTCTCTCCTTTAATGACGAGTGCTCTGTTTTTATTGCACTCCTGATTCTGATTCATAATCTGCCGGATACCAGCGAATCTGACTGTTGTCATAATGTTCT
>CADBOP010000211.1 GCA_902796255.1 uncultured Ruminococcus sp. | reverse complement strand
TACCGATGCGATTTATGCTTTCTATCTTGTTAATGCAATAAGAGATTTACGTGGAGATAGAAAGGCACATCGTTCAATGCTTGTAAATATGTCACGATTTGTCAAGGTACAAAATTATATTCGTTCTGTAATTGAAGAAATTCATGCGATAGCATATAGGGAAATAAAATTCAATTTAAGTCACGATTTTAATGAATCTATGAAAAGTCCTATCTTGAAGCGGATTTATTCTGTTTGGAATCAATATTTTTCAGAGGTAGAATTTAAGTGGGATGACATTGTTGATGTACTTTATGATGCGGTTGATACTATTCTTATTAAGGTAGTCAATAGTGCTAAAAATACTGATAAATTAGTATACCCTACTAATGAGGGCATTAGAGTTATTGCGATTGGCGGACTTGCACTTTCAAGAGGATTGACGTTGGAAGGATTGATTATCAGCTATTTTTATCGTAACACTTGTACTTATGATGTTTTGATGCAAATGGGCAGATGGTTCGGCTATAGACGAGGCTATGAAGATTTATTCCGCATTTGGACACATAAAGCATCGGCTGAATGGTATGCTGAGATTTCTCGTGCAAGGCTTCTTAGCACAAATCTTCTGGAAACTACAATTAATAATACAAAAGGAAAGAAAAAGACAGCCAAAACAACTAAAAGAATTAAAAAAGGAGATTTTAACGGAAAACCTCTTGAAATTGCCTTATGGTATCCAGAGCGTTTTTTTGAAATGGAAAACAGCAATAACACTGAACCAATTGTTATTGATGTGCCTGCAAATTACAACTGTATAGGTATTCCATGTATTAAAGGGGATATTGGCGATAATCTTGGATATGAAGCATATATCGCAATCATTTCCGGAAAATTGCTTGCAGATATTTATATCGAACACGGCAGCCGTGTGCTTGAAGGAAATGTTAGGGCATTTCTTGGAACAAGCGGTTCAAAAAGTGTAAACAGCGGTATAAAGCGGACAATTAACAATGACCCTACAAAATTTTTCACATATAATAACGGTATTGCTACTACGGCTTCCGATGTAGAAACTGACTTAATTGATGGTCAGTTATATATTACACGAATTGTCGATTTGCAAATTATCAATGGCGGTCAAACAACAGCATCTCTCGCAGAAGCGATTTTAAAGAAAACAAATACTGAGTTAAGCGGTATTTATGTTCCTATGAAACTTACAGTGATTGATGACCGAGAAACAGAAGATGAGAACGGCATACGTTTTTATGATGCTATGGTACAGTCAATTGCAAAATTTGCAAATAGTCAAAATAAAGTTACGGCTGCGGATTTATTTTCTAATGACCCATTCCATATTCAGATGGAACAAATGTCAAAACGCTTTCTTGCACCGCCAGCTAAATTTGCTGTCCCTACAGGCTGGTACTATGAACGGTCACGAAAAAAATACAAGCAGGAACAAATCAAGCTGTCCAAAGACGGTCAAAAGCGTTTTCTTTCCAAATTTCCAAAAGCACAAATTATCACGAAAGAACAGCTCGCAGTATATATTACAGCAGTATTTTCGCTCCGTCCAGATATTGTTTCAAGAGGTAAAAACTGGACTATGAAATCCTTTGGTTCTGAAATCAGTGAAGCCTTTAGAAAGGATAGAGAGTCTTTTAACGAATTTTACTTCAAAAAATGTATTTGTGCTGCAATTATATATCGGTCTGTAGACAATTATTTGGAAACACATAAAGATTCTGCCAGAAACCCTACTGGATTTTGGTATAAAACAGGTGGATATAAGCTGAACATTGTTCCTTATTCCATTGCCAAGATTATTTCTTCTATTCCAGAGGGATATTCTATTGATTGGGCATATATTTGGAGTAAACAAGCAATATCCCCTGCTTTTATGCGTGAGATTGAAATTGTTACTAAAATGACAAATTTCATTTGTGATAGTAATGGTGTAATTGTGACAGAATATTGCAAAAAGCAAGTAACATGGGAAAAATTCCGTGATACAATAAGCTATATGCCCTCTGCTGATTTCTTAAAAGAACTTGTTGTTACAAAAGCAATCAAGGAAAAAGAAAAGTCAGCAAAATCTCAGAAAAAAGAAGATGTTAGTTTGCAACATATTATGGAAATCTTAAAACAAGGTGTTCCTTATTGGCAAAATGTTGTAAAAATAGCAAAAGAAAATAAGATAAGTGTTTCGTTCCAAGAATTAACGGCTATCAAACAAGTAATTGATATGGCTGAAACGGGAAATATTCCGAGTACATCATCGGGAAAAGTTCCGTCTAAGGTCACAAAAGCAATCCAAACGGCACAGGCACTTGAAAATAAATTAATAACAGAAGGGTTGCTCAAGAAATAATGAATCAGGTTTATAATTTAGTTGAATTTTTTAGTGGAATCGGCAGTCAGGCACGTGCGCTTGAAAATCTGGAACTTACAGTAAATACACTTGCTACTTGTGAATGGGACATTCATGCTTTCGTAGCATACGATGCAATTCACAACTCGCCTGAACTTGATGATGAATTTGCACAGATGGAAAAGGACGATATACTTGATATTCTTAAAAAATATACATTAAGCAATGATGGCAAGCAGGCAATGGAATATGCTATATTGAAAACTTATTCAGTCGAGGTACTTCGCTATATTCTTTCTGGTATTCAAAAAAGTAATAATTTTGTCGATATTAGTTCATTAGATGGTTCGAGTATGCCTGAGAATATTGATATACTTACATACTCTTTCCCTTGCCAAGATTTATCCAATGTTGGTGCTTTTCATGGATATAACAAGGGGATTGATAAAGATTCCAACAGCAGGTCAAGCCTTTTGTGGCAAGTAGGCAGGATTCTTCAAGAAATGAAGAATGCTGATAAATCACTTCCTCGTTTTCTTGTTATGGAAAATGTGCCTACTTTATTATCCAAAAGACATTTTGGAAACTTTAAGACATGGATTGATGATTTGAAAAAACTCGGCTATTTTAGCAGATATTTTCAATTAAACGCTTTAGATTTTGGACTTCCACAAAATCGTCCTCGTTTACTAATGCTTAGTGTTTGGTTTGGAAATGATGAAGAATTATACCAACAATTAGAAGAATATTTTGAAACTATCAATGAAGAAAAAGTAATAAAATTATATCAAAAAACACCATATTACAAGCATGGAAAAAGAAAAATTCATAAACTTCTTAGAACCAATTATACCGATAAGCGATTGTTGGAAGAAGCGATTGAATGTACTCCAAATGATACTCCCTCCAGAAGAAAAATATGGGAAGAAAATCCTCAAATTATCCTTCCAGACGATACACCTAATCCTGAAATTAAATATATTCGTACAATTACTACCAAACAAGATAGAAACCCCAATTCAGGTAATCTATATTTTGATAGCGGAATAGCTGGCAGAAGTAAATTTCGATATCTTACTCCCAGAGAATGTCTGCTGTTTATGGGATTCAAAGATAAAGATTTTAAAAATATCAAAAAGCGTAATATTGAAATCCATAAAAATAGTTTTTTATTCCCAAGAGATAAAATTATTCGCATGGCTGGAAATAGTATCCCTGTAAAATTGCTTGAAGGTATTTTTTGGCTTATGTTGCAAACAGACATTTTTTTGAAAAACTACAATGAGAATAAAAATAAATAAAATTCTACAAATATATCAACTTTGACTCCACTGGATTCAAAGTTAATCGTCATCATAATTAGAGCCGTAAAAAATCTCAAATTCAGTGGATTTTATCCTGCTTTTGGCGGTATATTCATTGCACAGGAATGACAGAAGCATTGTCGTGAGATAGCCTTTATAGTTCGATTTGACGGAATAGCACTCCAATTTTTCTTTCAGATGATACTGGAAGCTTTTCATGAATGTGTACAGAGAACAGCCACTTCCGCAGAATCCCATGTTCAGATTGTTGATTTTCGACAGAATGACAGTCGGACTTATATGCTGTTTATAGCTTCTCATGCCTGTGCAAATCGATTCTGCGATATAAGCAACACATTCCCTTGAAAATGTCCTGAATTCCATATCTCCTGTCTTTTTATAGCAAAAGCTGAACAGGAAATTCAGGGCATTGAGCATGGTCATCGGCTGAACAATGAAACTTTCGGGAATATAGCAGTCCTCTTTCTTCCAATAGTTGCAATCTTCTCCATAATGCTCAATAAAATGCTCCTGTGTATCAAATGGAAAGTTCTGATAATTATTCTGATTCACGTCAGGGTGGTGCATTTCAAGAAGCATCTGACCGAACGGCATAGCACGTTCAAATCGGACTGATTCGCCCTCATCAGCATTTTTCTTTTCAGCGGAAACAGGAGTATATCTTGTTAAAAAGCCAAGAATGACCTTTTTCAGATAGCTGTCCCTTGCTTTGGGATATTTTATGTTCTTGACTGCTTTTTTGCAGTATTTCATCATTTTTTCCATGAACGGAATCAGGGACTTTTCAGCAGAATGAATCACTTTTATCTGATTAATAACTTCCACAGGGTCGGCACTTCCGGAAGAAATAATTTCGCTGATATACCTGAATGCCTGTTCTGTGAACACTTTGAACTCATCAGGAGGAAGATGATTGAAATCCGTCATTTCTTTCAGAACTCTCTGCGTATCATAGAAAATCGCCAATGACTGCCTTGTGTCCTCTGAATTTTCAGAGGATTCTTCTTTTTCAGCAGAAAGTCCGTCCGTCTGGTCTGCTCCTGCGACTGACTGACTTTCAATAATTGTATTTTTGATTTTTTGTGGATTGATAGTTAATAGCTCCGCTTTTCCGTCTGACGGTTTCCGTTC
>CADBOP010000210.1 GCA_902796255.1 uncultured Ruminococcus sp. | reverse complement strand
AGAATATTCGACCGTATTGCATTTATTGAAAACTATGTGATACCGCTTACAGATTGACTCAGAGGCAAGTATATGGAAATAAGAGAAATTACTGATAACAAAAAACAGTATCTTTCTTTACTGCTTTTAGCAGATGAACAGGAAAATATGATTGACCACTATCTTGAATCAGGTACAATGTTTATACTGAAAGATTCAGAAGTAAAAGCGGAATGTGTCGTAACTGATGCAGGAAATAGAATTCTGGAAATAAAAAATATTGCGGTATATCCAGAATTTCAAGGCAAAGGCTACGGAAAGAAACTGCTGGATTTCTTAGAAAAATTTTATTCAGAAGATTTTGATATCTTACAGGTTGGGACAGGTGACAGTCCGCTAACAATTCCATTTTATGAAAAATGTGGATTCAAACGACATCATGTCATTAAAAATTTCTTTACTGAAAATTATGACCATTCTATTATTGAATGCGGTGTACAGCTTATAGATATGATTTATTTACAGAAGTCAATCTGAAGGAGAAATACAAATGAAAAAAGCTGTTATTTATATACATGGCAAAGGTGGTAATGCAGACGAAGCAGAGCATTATAAACCTCTTTTTCAAAACTATGCTGTCATGGGATTTGATTATCAATCCTGTACACCATGGGAGGCGAAAACAGAATTTCCTCAGTTTATGGATTTGATATCTCAAAAATATGAATCTGT
Source organism: uncultured Ruminococcus sp. (assembly GCA_902796255.1). Classification (GTDB taxonomy): domain Bacteria; phylum Bacillota; class Clostridia; order Oscillospirales; family Ruminococcaceae; genus UBA3855. The sequence goes on along the minus strand of CADBOP010000210.1, from coordinate 2,306 downwards.
TATTTTGATTGCAAACAGCATCGGAGCATATTTTGCAATGCATACATTATCTGATAAACGCATTGACAAGACATTTCTCATATCTCCTGTTGTGGATATGGAAAAGCTGATTCTGAACATGATGCTGTGGGCTGGTGTTACTGAGGAAGAATTGAAGAATAAGAAAGTAATCCCTACAACATTTGGAGAAACTCTGTCATGGGATTATCTGTGTTATGTGAGAGAGCATCCCATCAAATGGAAAAATCCTTCTGAAATATTGTACGGAGAAAATGATACTATAACTTCTTATGAGACGATTTCTGACTTTGCGAATCGAATTCATGCAAAACTGACTGTTATGAAAAACGGCGAACACTGGTTTCATACAGAAGAACAGATGCAGTTTCTGGATAACTGGATAAAAATAAATGAAACTGCATAAGTAAAAGATACTGGAGGTATATTTATGGCAATTACTTATAGAAAATTAACTGTTGAGGAACTGGATATTTTTAGTGACATCCTCCCCCGCCTAAAGAGGCGGGGGATTCCTTGCAGATACAATTGCTGTTATTTCTGATAATTCAGAACATTTCTGTCAGGCAGTTTAATTCGATGAGGTGCAATATGAATTATGATATAGATTATGAAATTTATCAGTATATCAATCGGCAGGCGAAAATTATATTTCACGGAAAGCACTGCTTTCACAGCAGAATCTGACATATGATAGAGCTTTGCAGAAAATGGCTGACTCTAAGGAAAAATATCATTTTTTTCTGAAAAAATATCATATCAGAAATCAGAATCTTGTAAGTCTTTGCTATGATTTGGCAGAGAATTAAAAGCACTCAGCTTTCCGATGCTGTATCGTTATGAGGATTACAGCGAGTATGATATTTCTGAATTTGAAGATAAACATTCTGAAATCTGGCAGATATGGGAAAAATCAATAGATTCTGATTTGACAGAAAAGTTTATGCAGGTGATTTATCATAATGCAGATGTGACTGTTCAGTTCTTCGAAGAAGATATGATTACTGCAAGCAATAAAAAAATTGACAAATACTTGTAATTTTATTTAAAACATGTTATAATTTAAGAAATAACTCCAGCATAAGAAAAGGAGAATTTTTTTTATGAACTTTCAATCGTTTGTGGATAGTGTGCCGACAGCTGCCTGCGTGGTATCTGTTGAAAAACTTGAAAATGGGAACTATGGGGCTGTGCGTATTGTCACCGGAAACCGGATATATATTGACAGCATCGAACAGCCGCCGGATAATGTAACAATGCTTTCAAGAAAATTTGTGCCGAACAGTGAATATACAAATTATCTGACCCGTGACATAAATTTCGAGAATGCTTGCTATAATGCAGCCGTCAACAAAAAATGCCTTCATGCGTATGCACATCCGGCAAGGTTTGATGTGTGGTTCAATATGACATTTCTTCCGCTTTCTCCCGATGATGGTGATATCTGCTATTGTATGTATATCATGGAAATTAATCTGAAAATGGATGCGAAACGGCTGTCTTCCATATCCGCCGATATTGCCTCAGCGGTTCTCGAAACTTGTATCAAGCTCAGAAGTCCGGATGATTTTCAGGAAACTATGACATCTATCTGTAAAGATATCCGTGACCTCTGTGATTCTGAACATTGCTGTATTCTGCTGATGGATACAGAAAAACGTACCTGTTCGGTGCTTTGTGAAGCCTTTTCTGAAAATACGAAGTTGCTGCCGATGGAAACATATGTGAATGAGGCTTTCTATGATATTGCTGCTTCATGGGAAGATACAATCGCAGGCAGTAATTGCCTGATTGTCAGAAATGAACATGATATGGAAATTGTGAAAGAACGTAACCCGATATGGTTTGAGTCTATCACATCAGCAGGCGGCAAAACCATCGTGCTGTTTCCACTGAAATTCAAAGGGGAACTGCTGGGCTATATCTGGGCAATTAATTTTGATGCCAATGCTGCGGATACAATTAAAGAAACGTTTGAGCTGACTACTTTTATTTTAGCTTCCGAGCTGTACAGCTATCGGATGATAGATAAGCTTCATATTCTCAGTTCTACAGATATGCTTACAGGTGTGATGAACCGGAATGAAATGAATAATTATATCGATGCATTATCTAAAAGTGCATCTGGAAAATCTGTGGGAGTACTGTTTGCGGATTTGAACGGCCTGAAATCCATTAATGACAATGAAGGACACAATGCTGGTGATATGCTGCTGAAAAATGCAGCAGATGCATTGCGGGATGTATTCGCCATTCATGAAATTTTCCGTGCAGGCGGTGACGAATTT
>CADBOP010000209.1 GCA_902796255.1 uncultured Ruminococcus sp. | reverse complement strand
TAAAAATTAATTTTTTATTTTACTTCTGTCAGCTCCATAATTTAGAACTGGTTTCCTGATAGACATCTGCCTTGCCAAGCTCATCCAATTCAAAAGCATAGTTAAGTTTATATTTTAATATAATTTTTAAATCTTCACCCTCTACTTTGGAATCTGAAAAATCCAGTCCGGAAAGACCACCTTCCACACGCAGCAATTTCAGCATTTCATCTGCCTTGGTTTCGGCTTCACTGCTGTCATCACCTACCAGATATGAAACAAAACGTTTTTTGGCAATTTCAGGAACATTGTCTGTTTTTTCTGTAAATTCTTTATTGGTAGCAAAACCGGAATCGCTTTCTGGTATAATATTCAAGAAATCACCTACAAGCAGAACCATTACATCTTTAACACCATCTTCACCCAAAATTTTCCCTTCTCCCACCTGTTTTGCAGCATAGTTATCCAGTGCAAGACTCTGGGAAGTTTGCAACAGGGCATGTGCAGTAGCACTCTGTGCCATATACATGGGGAAAAGTCCGTACATCAGAAGCATGATAATCATGAACAACAGAAGGGCAACACAGGCTTCAAGTGTCACCATACCTTTTTCAGTTTTCATATTAATACCCCCTGTACAGTGTACGTTTGGTTTCAAATATTGACTGGTCTGTGAGTGATGGTGCAATCTGGTTTATTTTCACATCTGCTGAAAGTTCCAGATTGGTGTAGCTCTTATGCAGGTCAAAGCTCATTGGGGTTGAGGCTTGCTGTGCATTATAATAAGATTCCATTTCCATGAGATTCATCAGACGGGCCAGAATATCCTGATTATTGACAGTCAGAGCAAGTAAAAGCATCGTATGATGATGGTAATTAATATTCAACTCGGTCAGAATATTACCACTGCCGCCGCTGTCTACAATACTTTCAGAGATTTCATCACCGCCCATAGATTTGGACATATCAGAAAATTCTTTTGTGATTTCTTTAGCTTGTGCTTTTTTCTGTTCGTCTGTCATTTTCTTAAAGCTTAAAATTGCGGTTACCAGATTAGGAATGCCACTGGGGGTCAGGTAGAGTGTACTTTCAAACAGCATCGGAATTTTTCCGTTGTTGACAAGAATCAGCGTATCCACAAACGGCTCCAGGAAGACTTCCAGAATATAGACCAGGCATTCGAGCACAGGGCCAACTACCGGAACAACACCCAAAGCACTGGCGATTGCTTCTACTTCGCTGTTGGAAAAGACAGCAGGTATATCAAGCAGCAGACGAATTAGATAAGTTACACCAAATACATAAATCTGATTGGCAAGTTCGCTTTTCGTGCCGAGCATGATATATTCCAGTTCAGCCTGATAAAATGCCAAATCACCACCAGCACCGCCATCTTTCATGGCATTGAATGTATGCACAATTGCCGCAATATCTCCGATACCGGGGATATCAGTAAGTACAGCTTCATTTGGCGGCAGTTTCGCTTTGCCAAGTGTCGCTGATTCGGTACGGCATGGCAGCAGATAATTGCAGTACAGCACATACCATACACGGTTAGTTGAAAAGAAATTACCAATATTTTGAGGTATGTCGGCCAATACTTTACCTTGGAAAAGTATAATATTATCAATTGCACTGTTAATGCTTTCAACAAGTTTTTTGGCATTTTTAAATAGATTTTTGAGTCTTTTGAGTCCTGTTCCTTCAAGGTGGTACAAGCCGTCAGCCGCTTCTATCGCACTGCCGATATCTTCAATGGCATTCATCGCATAGTTATTGCTGCCTTCCCCCGGCAGACCGCCCACTTCATCGTAAGCACCTGTATTAATCAACGCATCAAAAGAAGGTTCATACAGAGCAGTACATTTTACAAGAGATTTCAGGGCTGTCATCATTGCTTTAATGAAAGATTTTCCGTCTTCTTTGAGGCATTCTTCTTCCATTTCGGCGATAACTTCGCCCAGTTCATCAGAAGTGATATATACATTAGTAGAGGGATGATAAGAATCATCTATTGAAGTATCTTTGTCTACCTCAAGACTATTGAGCATTGTGTCTTTGACATTATTCAGTTCATTGATTTTATTGTCTACCAGACCTTTGTCATATTTATTCGTAGTTTTGGTTAACTGCTCTACTAATTTTTTATCGCCTTCCATACCGGCATCTGCAAAACTCTTTTGTGTTTCATATTCCTTGACTTCAACCTCATATTTTTCCTTGTCTTTTTTCAAATCTTCATTATCATTTTCAAGATTTGTATTTTCTGCACGAAGTGTGGCATTACTGTTAGTGAGTGTCTGTATTTCAGAATGTTTCTGATTTATTTCTGTTTCTAAATCCCGATAAGCCTGTGTGGTATGGTCAGACATGGCATTCATCTGACTTTCGAGAGTACTAATTTCAGCCTCTTTTTTTCCCTTAGCTGTTTTATTGCTTTCAATAGTTTTTTCATTTTCTTTAATTTTGTCTTCATTAGTTTTGATACTTTTTTTAGTGGTTTCCAGATTTTTGTTTGATTCTGACAATTTGATAGCCAAGTCACCAGTATTTTTAACAGTATCTATTACTTTGTCATTCAACTTCTTAACACTGTTATTCAGGGTTTCCATATTGGTTTCATAATCTGAAAAAGCCGATGTCAGCTCGCCGATAGCACTCTGATATTCTGATTTCTTACTTGCCAGATTATTTTCTTTCTCTTCTACATCAGCATTATATTTTTTAACGGTTTCTTCGTCCGCATCATCTGCTGGCGGATTGGCCAGTAATGTAGCCAGTTCGCTGACAGCATTTTTATACTCTTCATATTTAGAATTATAAGTACTTTCTGCATCTTGAATGTTTTTAATAGATTTTTCTATTTTCTCCTGACTTTCTACAAGGTCAAGACCCGCATCCAGTGATTCCGTACCAGATTTCAAAGTTTTCAGCCATGAAGCCAAATTGAATTTTCCTTCCAATTCTTTAATATATTTATCAATAGGAAGCAATTCCTTGGCCACCTCTGTAGGAATATTATATTTTGAATATTCTACAATTCTGTTTCCCAGTACCTCAGGGTCTGTCAGCGGATACTGTCCGTTAATCTCAGTCGAATTGAGCTGAATGCTGTTGCCCAGCACGCTGGTATTCGGTTCGAGATAGCTGGCAAAAATATCGTTCAAATCTCCGTTGTTCTGGTCTGTAACAGCCAGTCCCCAGCGGTCCTTGATATAGCTGTCATAATTAGAAAGCACAGAGACAGCCGAAACCCCCATTGCTTCATCCAGAAGTGCCACAGAACTGTGATAATGCTGAATTTCCAGAAGAAGTGCTGCAATTGTCACAAATGGTGTCAGCAGTACAATCAGGAACAAGGAAATTGCTCCTCTTGCACCCTGCCGAAGTTTTGCCTTTAATCCGAATTTTTGTTTCTTTTTCATGCTGCTGCCTCCTTTAAGAATCATCTTCATCAGTAAAATGCTTTATGCCATGATTTACCAGCTTCAGAAAAGAATCAACAAAACTTACCGTCTCGCTTTTTATTAAACCACCGGGCTTAAGCATCCGGTTTTCATAATCCGACATTATGAGATATTCCATCAAATCCAGACATTCTGCCGAACCAGTTACTGTATATTTTGTAGTGCTGGCAAAGCCAAGCGGTTCCATAATTGCCCTAAGCGGTACAGCATATTCACCGGAAATTGTCACGTTTACATGTCGTCTGCGAAGGCAGTCTTTCTCCACATCAACTGTAATAACAGGGTCAGAAACTTCATGTGTAAATGTTGTGCGGGCGAGTCTTTCTATAATATAATGCTGACTGTTTTCCTCTGCGGCTTCGTCCATTTCTGCATCATGTCCCCAAACATAACGCCATATATCTACATTATTAATTTCGTCTTTATCTGTATATCCGCTCATTGTATCTGCATTTTTAAAACGATAGCTCTGAGCAATACTGGTTGCTGTATTATTTGCAATAATTTGAATATTCCATCTCTGGAACATGACACAAAATACTGCAAGAATAAAAAAAAGCAGGACAAGTGTAATCAGATATACAATCAGTGATTCCAACATAATATAACCAGACTGATTTTTCAAAATTTTCTTCATAGCTCTCACCAGACTTTCACGCTATACCAGATGCCCGCTGAAATGCTTTCCATGCATCCCACAGCTGTGGCAAGACATTGTAATGCAGTACAACAAACATGATTACAGCAAACACAATTGCTAAAATACAATGAAAAATACGCCGTTTTGACATAATTAAGTCTCTCCTTCCAGCAGCTTCAGTCAAACATCAGATGCATGAACTGATAATTTTCATCATCCTGACTGATAAGACAATAATGATACCGGTTAAAATACGTAGCATCTGTAAACTGATAGTCAATGACAAGAGTATTTGTCGTATCAATAAAGCCCCATTTCTGGTTTTGGCAAACAGCTGCCAGACCATTGGAAAAGCTTTTGGCTTTTTCATAAGCAGGTTCTATTTTCACATTCCCTTCTTTATCAACAAAGCCCCATTTTCCGCCGTCTTTATAAGCAATCCAGTTATCACCAAGACAAATGTCTATATCTTCACAGGAAAAGTCACTCACTTGTGTCCAATCCGACTGATAAATATGATAAGCATCACCAGATTTTGCTAAAATTACGCCATCCCGCAAATAAGAACCAGACAAATCCAGTTTGATATCCTGATAAACTTCTGAAACTTTTTCGCCCTGTGTATTAATCAGATACCAGCCGCCGTCTTTGGTTTCCACAGCCGCTTTGCCATTCACAAAACAGCTGACATGCTGATATTCTCCCGGCAGGAATTCGCCTTCTAAATTCATGAACTGCCAGTACAATTCTTTCCGCACGGGCATCCAGCCTGATTCCGGTGAATAGATACCTGCATCCTGTACAGAAAAATCAAATCTTGCTCTGACAACTTCATTTTTGTCCAGCATACGGGTATCAATATCGTTTGTATACAAACCCCAGCCATTATCATTTATCATTCCCAGAAACTGATATGTTTGTGAACTGGTTACTTTCCCGACCGGATTGGACCTTACCCAGCCGTCTGCATTATATAACGAAATATATCCCCCCAGCCAGTTTTTATATTCTGTATATAACTGGTAATCAATCTGGAACATATATTTCAGCTCCCGATAAAGAGCAATCAGTTCTTCAGTCTGTGTGCCTTTGTTGAGAGCTTTTTTTACAGTAGAATAGGCAGAGGAATAATCTTCTGCTTCTTTATACATTTTGACCGCTGTCACCCAGTATTCTGCATTTTCAGGCACAGCCTCCGCAGCTTCCAGCAGGCATTGAATATATAAATTCCTTGCATGTTTAGAGTCCTCTTCTTCATAAAACACTTTGCAGGTTTTGCAGATTTCGTCATACACCCCCAGAACATTTTTATATTCCAGAGAATTTTTATAATATTCCACAGCCTGTTCATAAAGGCCTTTCTGATAACTTTCTTCTGCAAGTTTCAAACAGCGGCGGTATCCCTGCCCCTGCCGTGAAACATCTCCTGCAAACTGTCCCCACGAAAGCAGCAATGCTCCTGAAATCGCTACAGGCAGAACGACTTTGAATATGCCCAAACATCTCACCCGTTTCTTTCAATATTCTGAAAAATAATTTTATTTATTAATAAATTTTAAAAATACACATAATTAGAAAACCAAGATACAGGAACGGTGCAAACGGCAAAACACCGTCAAACTGTTTCGTATCTTCTTTTTTATGCAGATATGCTGCTGCTTTCATGTACAGCATACCAGCGAGACAGCAAAATAATGCAAGAATCAGCGTAGAAATCACCACTTGCAGGCCGGCTGTCAGTCCGACCGCACTCAGCAGCTTGATATCTCCCATGCCGATGCCGCCCTTTGCCATTTTTCCGGCAATCATAAGCACTGCAAATGCCAGAAAACACCCAAGAAGCGAACTCAGTGCATACAACATAGAAGAATCAATAAAAATACTTTGTACTGCCAGCATAATGATACCGGCAACAGCTAAAAATGCTGAAACCATATTGGGAATTTCCTTGCATTTTCTGTCTACCACAGCTGCACCAAGCAGTGTTATGTAACAAAGTCCCATCTCAATACAGAATATCACAGAAGTGACGCTTGCCTGCACAACATACGCACAGATGCCAGAAAACAGAATGCTTAATATAAAAAGAACAATATTTCCGGTATTCCATGCATATGGAACAGCGGAACGCTTTGTTTTCTGTGTTTCTTGTTCTTCTTCGGGTAATGCTTCACTGCTGACAGCTTCAGCAATACGGCGGTTGGTTTCTTTTGTCATCAGAAATATGACCCCTGCCGAGCACAGCACCCAGATGATTACAGTCAATACAGGATACAAACGCCTACTTCCTTTCTGTTTAAAATTCAGCTTACATTAAGATGTGCAGGAAACACCGTGCACTGTGTTTCCTGCATAACCGAGGATTAACCTCCAGCTCCGAATGTATTGTTGCTGTCGCCGCCGGATGTGCCAAGGAAGCCATCAGCATTGGTATGGAACCAGCTAAGAATCTGGTCTTTAAAACCAATGAATACAGCTGCCAGAGCCAGAGCAATACCTAACAGGATGATAACAGACAGGAAGTTGGTGTCACCTTCTTCGTCATGCAGAAAAGCTTCTGCTTTTGCCTGTGCATTGTTAAGCTTGTTCTGTGCCTTGATGTACAGCATTAAAGCTTTATCGCTCATTTCTTTCTCCTCCCTTCTTATAATAAAATTCAGTATATTATCAGCAGAACCCATGGAATCTCTGCGATAAATCAGAATTGCATACTTTGCATCGCACCCGAAACAACAATCAGGATAATACCTGCAAAGGTAATGCCAAGCGGTACAATCAGTTTACCTGCGGCAATCTCTCCTTTTTGCAGGGAAACCTGTCTTTTATGTGCCCAGAGTTCTGTAGTCTGAGCCATCAGCATATTAGAAAGCTCTTTCGGGCCTTTTTCGATGCTGGAAATAATATTGCCAGTAAATTTTTTAATATCAGAAGAATCTGTCAGTATGCCGAATTTATAAATCGCATCACGGTCAGAATCACCGTTGTTCATATCCTGACAGGAAGAACGCATCATGTCATATAACATGCCCTCTTTACTGTAAGAGACATAAACCCATGCTTCATGCAGTGTCATGCCGGAATTAATCAGCAGACAAAGCTTGGAAACCATATTCGGGAACTCCTCTTCACAGGCTTCCCGTCTTGTTGTGACGGTTTCCTTCATTTTGGCCACACACATATACCATGCTATCGCAACAGCAAACCCCGTCACAACCAGAAAGAACACTCCGCCTTCCAGTCCGGCAAGGCTGGCAGCTGTCAATCCGACAGAACAAATCACCAGTGCAAAGGTCAGAAACTGTGCCCATGCAAGTGTGGCATAATATTCATAATAAACATTGCCAAACACTAATTTTGCCTGTGTTTTCATATCTGATTCCAGTTTTCCCCGAAGACGGAACAACTTTGTTGAATTCAGATAAAACCCAATGGTATACCAGTCTTTCATAAAATACATCTCACTGTCGAGATTTTCAACCATAGCCACGAATGCTTTGCCTTTTGCCAGAGAAAGTATCAGCAGGAACAGGCAGATTGTCGCCAGAATCAAAAACAGCAGTTTGAGAACCAGCAAATAAATCACCCCTTAATATTCACAATTTTGAGGCCGTATTTATATGCCCCGATAAAAATACCAATGGCAACGGTATTTACAATCACACCTGAAAGCGAGGTGAAAGAACTTGCAAATGCATCATTTGTCATTCGCAGCATTGCTACAAGAACAATCGGCATAATACTCATAACATTATGTTGCATTTTGTTAGAAGTCAGCTTAGTTTCAATTTCATCAGAAATCGCAATTTTTTCAGTAATCACACTGTGTGTGCGAGCAATTGCCGACTGCATGTCACCGCCTTTGCGGTAACAGATTTCAAATACATCAGCAAAACTGCTGATATCTTCGTTGCCGCTGCGTTCACCGAAATTTTTGAGCATTACTTCTATATTGATATTTTGTGAAATACCGCTGAGAATTTCTTCCATTTCCTGTACAATAAAAGATTTGTCATCGTACTGCATTTTCAAATCCTTAGTGGCTGCTTCAAACGCATTGACAACATTACTGCCGGTTGAAAATGAAGAAGTCAGAGATTCGAGCATATTGCAGAACTGTGTTTTCAGCTGATTTTTCTGCTTGGTCAGCTGACTGTTAATATACATCGGCACGAGAAATTTTTCTGCCAGCAGGCCAATGACAATAAATACAACAGTATTGGAAATATGTGTAGCAAGTGTCCGTTCGCCGTCTTTCATAAACAAATCGCAATAAAAAACCAGTCCGGCAAGGCCGCCCAGAATAAAACTAATCACATGCACCAGAATACTTTCTGTTTTTTTGATGCGATAAACATTATAATTTGGCATGGGATGATTCAGCGGAGAATTAATAAACTCCGGCTCAGTTTCTTTTTTCATGCCTTTCTCCCTTCAGAATTTATATTAAATATTAATATCAATACCCGCCATCTGTAATTTCAGAACATTTTTAAGCGGATTTTTCGTCCGCTGTAAGCTACCGGAAACTTTCCGCAGTGTGGAATGCTCATCTTCATGAAATTCATATAACGGATTAAGAATAATTTCACCGTTTTCATAGCCGACTACTTCAGTAATGGCCATTGTTTTACGGGATTTGTCACGCAGTCTGGATAAATGAATAATAATATCCACAGCAGAAGCAATCTGCTGCCGGATAGCTTCGAGCGGCAGTCCGGCTGCTCCCTGAAGTACCATCGTTTCCAGACGGCTGAGCATATCATGGGTCGAGTTAGCATGGCCGGTAGAAAGTGAACCATCATGGCCGGTATTCATTGCCTGCAACATGTCCAGAGCTTCACCGCCACGAACCTCTCCGACAACAATCCGTTCCGGACGCATACGGAGAGAAGATTTAATTAAATCTCTGATAGTAATTTCACCAGAACCAGAAGCATTTGCATTTCTGGTTTCCAGACTTACCAGATTCTCGACACCTTTAATTTGTAATTCTGCCGAGTCTTCAATCGTAATAACACGTTCATCTTTCGGGATATAATTTGATAAAGCATTCAGAAATGTGGTCTTCCCTGAACCTGTACCGCCGGCGATGAAAATATTATATTTTGCTTTTACCAGTTTTTCGAGCACATCGGCAATTTCCCTTGTAATTGAACCGTATTGAATCAGCTTTTCAATCGTCATAGGGTCTTTGGAGAATTTACGGATTGTTACAGTATGCCCACAGAGTGCAATTGGTGATAATACGACATTGACACGAGAACCATCCGGCAGACGGGTATCACAAATAGGGTTTGCCTGATTTACTTCTCTGCCAGCCAGTCCAACAATACGCTGAATGACATCTTCCAGACTTCTTTCACTCTCGAACTGCTTGTTTAACTGAAAGAGAGCACCGGCTTTTTCTACAAAGATATGGTCAGGGCCATTAATCATAATTTCCGTGACACTCTCATCTTTCAGAATAGAATCCAGAATGCCGAAGCCACGGATAGAACCATAAATCTGGTCTGTCAGAGAACGTTTCTGTTCAATCGAGCAATACTGTCCTTGTAATTTTTCCAGTACAATCTGTTCAATCTGTTCTTCCAGTTCTTCATCTGTAAGCTGGTTCAAAGGCAGATAATCTGTAATATAATTTCTGACTTCAGCAGCAAACTGCTGTTCTTGTTCCTGATTCATAGATATTTTCTTCCTTTTCTCATGAATTTTTTACAGCAGACTGCTGAAGAATTCATATGCAGAAAGCTGTTCCAGCATCTGCTGTGTATTCTGCAAATAAGGCACAGTACCAAGTACATTTAAAGGCACATCTGTGGGCATTGTACTGCCTGGCTTAAATTGATTATATAATAAAAATATTTTATCTGTCAGTGGAATTTTATTACTCTGTTCAAGAATATTCAAGCTTTGCCATGCACGGTTCAGTTTCTGATTATTTACTTCTGAGCCGTCATCTGTTAAAACAACTGCATCTGCAAGGGCATAAATTTTTCTTTGCTGTTCATGCAGGTCAAAATCCAAATCTAATATCAGCACATCAAATGCATCTGATTCTGCAAGAGACTGAATTAAATTTTTTTCTTCCTCATGATTCAGCTCATACATATCCAGAATCTGCGGTGTCTGTGAAAAGAAAGAAACGCCGTAGGAATCCTGTTTTAAGCAAGCCTCTATTTTCAGTGCAAGATTTGCTTTCTTGCCTTTGAGGGCAAAAATAATATCACTGAAATTCTGTGTACCATCTCCATGAAAATAAACATCTGACGAACCGATTTTTTCAAGATTCAGATACATTGTTTTCTTGTTGTGCCTTGCGAAATGTACTGCTGCCGCCGCTGCCATTGAAGACGAACCGCATCCGCCGCAAGGAGAAGCGAATGCTAAAATCCGGCAATTGGTATTTGTATTTTTATATAATTCTTTAGAATTACCAATTACTTCTGAATACAGATTCCAAAGCTGCTTGACAATCAGTTCTGTTTTCTGATACTTGAACACTGCCGGCTGCTGACGAATAAACTCAATATCTCTGGATTCTGTCAGATACACCAGATAGAAATGCTTGAGAAAAGCATTTTCATCAGAAATAATTGTTTCATCCGCAAGCATGATTTCTATTTTATGTGTCTGTCCTTCTTTCAGAGCGATATCTTCTTTAGTAAATGAATAAATTTCAAAATCCTGTGAATATTTTGCAGTAAGAGCCGCAGTCAGACGGCTGGCATACAATAAATCTTTTGTCAGGATTCCCAGTCTGATTTTCATAATGATAATCCTTTCAGAAAAATGTAAAAAGCGTATACAGGTCAGAATGCATTATTCTGCCGTATACGCATGACATTACTATGTGATTGCAGGCAAGGCACAACAATACTCTTCTTATTTTTATCCTGATAGTTCTTTTGATAATTCAGCATTGCTATGTCATCCCCCTGTTTTATGAATAAAATATAAATTTTACATGAACGAAAACGTTTAGTTTTCTGAATTTTCACTTCTTTTTCACAATTATAACACAAAAATGAAAACTTTTCAAGCCTTTTTTTGTAATTATGTAAAAATCAGCAAATTTCACAAATATTACCAGAAAGGTTTGTAAAATTTTACTGCATATAATAATCCCTCAGAAAAATACTGAGGGATATAGATTTTATCTATCGCTTAATTTATTTCTGCGTCTGACAATAAAAATAATGATTACAGGGATTAAAATAAAAATTAATAAAACCGGAACAGCTTTCGGCAGAATTAAATTTCTGATATAGGGAATCTGCATCAGGGCAGGAATTTTTCCGGCCAGTTTCAGCGGATGAGCCTTATAATAATATACTGCATTTACAGTACCTTTGGTATCATAAGAAAAATCATCCTGTAAGAAAATATGCAGAATTTTTATAATCATACCAGAATTGAGTTCCGGTTTGAGAGAGGCAAAATCAGCTAAAGCTGAAAGATTTAAATTTTCAGGAATGACAAGATTTTCTGCATTCTGTTTCTGCCCTTCGAGTGTTGCCGGCAAATCGCCGTCCAGCTGTTTGCGAATGCTTTCAGTACGATATTGCAGATATTTCTGCATTGCCTCTGCACCAGACTCGAATTTAGAAATATCATAAAACGTCAGATTTTTTTCAACATACGGCCGGATGAGAGTATAAATTTCCGTATAGATTTCCTGATATTTTCCGTTTTCAAAGCAGTCCTGCAAAAATGTATTATAAAATTCATGATAGATTTCCAGTGTTTCAGCATCTGAAAGCAAAGCATTCAGCAATGGTCTGTCCTGCATTTCTACACTGAATACAGGGGTGTCAATCGGATAGTTAATCATGCTGGTATTGCTGTTCATCGCCGTTCCGGTTTCAGGAATGGCATTGAACTCCTCAGGATTCAGAATGCTGGATACGGCTGATTCATACGTAAACGAACCGAAAGCCAAATTATAATCCCATGGAATCATAGATAAAATTCCATCCTGTTCGCAAAGATAGAAATTATGCACAAACATACTGGTATAGCCATCATAGTTATTAACAAAACCATGAACAATAAAATATTTCAGAAGCGAATCCACATCCAGAACAGTCTGTGGATTTTCAGAATTATTTAAAATTTCAATAGAGTTTATTGCTCTTGTTTTGTCCTCTGCATCCGGCTTGAAGACAGCAGTATCCCACAGATTCTGATAATTTCCTGCATCTTCTCCCAGATATTTCAGAGAAGCCACAGCAGTCTGCTCCGGCGGAAATACACTGCTGAGCATTGTTCCCAGAATATCGGCACGTTCTCCGGCAGAAGCATCTGCATAATAAGAACCGTTCATAATCTGTTCAATCGTCCAGAGAGAAGAACCCTCCTCATATTTGAGCATTGCACTGGTATCAAGCGTATCCATAGCAAAACTGTCAGGTTTGTAAAGCTGAACCGGATTTTCTCCGTAATTCCGATAACAGAAACTGTCTTCCACTGCCTCTACAGCGAGATATAAACCAAAATCCTCACCATTGACCTGCATCAGCACGTAACTTGACAGCGGTGCAGGTACTCCCATATCATTCATAAGATGATAGGCCATAAAATCTTTCATACAGCTGGGGTCTTGTCCGAGATTGTTCAGGCATAACTTATCCAGCCCATGATAAGTAGTAGTTTCATCATTATGGTCAAATTCAATCTTGAAACTGAAATGTTCACTCCCCTGCTGGCTGATAGAAGTCAGAGACGAATTGCCTTTCGGCCGGACAGCGATATTCTGAATCAGTTCTCCGTCAATTTCGGCATCACAGGAAACATATTTTTCTTCTGTAGCATGAGCAATCATAAAATCCCAGTTTTCCTGACTGATATGCAGATTGACCGTATGCATTTTCTGGCTGTCAAACAAAGCAGCTTCTGTATAGGAATCAGAGATAACTTTTTCTTTTGCAAAGCCTGTGAGCATTTGTGTCTGTGAGAGTATCATAGCCGAAGCCATAAACAAACTGAATAATTTCTGAAATTTCATTATAAAAACCTCCTGTATGTGTAACTTGTTTCTGTTTACAAGCTTATCATACAGGAGAAATATTTTTAAAATATTCAGGAAATGTTTATGTTTTGTTAAAAGCCGTTTTTTATTTCCTCACTGAGCCGGAGAATCTCAGGAGCGACTTTTTTTCTCTGGAGTTCTGTAATCTTCCGGAAAGCCGGATAGGCCAAGGCCATAATTCCCATACCAAACAGCCCTAACACAATTCCGGTAATAAAATTATCAAATTCAAGAATCAGCGAAAGCCCGATACCTAACAGCATTGTACCAAACAAGCCAATACAGATAGCAGAAATTGTTCCTGTCATTTCTGCTTTTTTATCTAATTTCCGCATTAATTCGAGTTTGTCGGGCTTCTGTTCCGGAGTGATGTATTTTCTCCGGATTTCTTCCATTTCTGCCTGTTCACGGGCAGAATAAGTATAATTAAATTTTTCACTCATGAGAATTCTCCTCTCTTCTGAGTCTGACGGTAAATACACTGCCCTTTCCTATTTCGCTCTGTACAGAGATTTCAGAATTAGTAATGTCTATAATCCTCCTGACCAGAGCCAGCCCCAGTCCGTTCCCTTTTTCTGCATGGGAAGTATCACCCTGATAAAATTTATCAAAAATATGTTTTCCGGTTTCCGGAGAGATACCACATCCCGTATCAGCCACAGAAATCACGGCATTATTCTGTTCCGTCCGGAGCGACACGCTGACTGTTCCGCCGGCTTCTGTGAACTTCATCGCATTTGAAAGCAGATTGTGCCAGACCAGTGACAGCAAGTCGGCATCAGACTGAATTATGACATCTTCCTGAATATCTGTCTGAATTTCAATCTGTTTTTCTTCCCATATATTTTCAAAATCCAGAATGCATTCGCAAAGCTGTTCTGAAAGATTATAGCTTTTCCTGTCCGGATAAATCTGCTGATTTTCCAGCTTATTTAATTTTAATATATTCATGATTAATTCTGATAATCTCTGTGAAGCGTTCATAATCGCTGAAGCATATTCCATTCTTTCCTGTTCTGAAATATCAGTCTGCTGTAAAAGCTGTGCATAATTCTGAATCACAGCCAGAGGGGTTTTCATTTCGTGGGAAACATTGGATACAAAATCCGTTCTGAGCGTTTCCACACCAGAAAGTTCTTCTGTCATTTTATTAATATACTGAATAATTTCGTTATATTCAGCCAGACCGGAAACCTGTGAAACGGGTGCAATTCTGGTTTTGAAGTCTCCGCTGGTGATTTTCTCCAGTCCTTCTCTGATGCTTTTGACAGGCTTGTCCTGAACCAGATGCATCCGCACAGTATCAAGAATCCAGAACAAAAGTGTTAAAAACACAACATTTCCGAATGTCACCGGAGCAGCGGATTTAATTTCCTCTGTGGAAAAATCCAGAAAATGCAGAAATAAAATAAACGAACAGCTTACGACAAAGGCGATTAGCAGGAAAAATACAATAAATTTATAAATGCCTAATAATTTTTTCTGTTTTGTTTTCATTTGATAACCGCCTTATAGCCGAGTCCATGAACAGTGACAATCTCAAAATCTTCACAATCTTGAAATTTTTCCCGAAGTTTCCGCATATAAACATCAACTGTTCTTAAACCGGAAGTGCTTTCGACATCCCAAAATTCATCCATCAGAGCCG
>CADBOP010000208.1 GCA_902796255.1 uncultured Ruminococcus sp. | reverse complement strand
GTCCAGAAATATCGAACTCACTGCTGACAGTATTCCGGTCGATACACTCAGAATCGTCAAAGGCGGAGGCGATTTCAACGAATTAGCCTTCTATGGCTATCCTGCACCGGAACTTTCTGAAATCGAAATGGATGTCACCAATGACGGTGTATTCAATGTATCGGATGTTATCGCTCTCCAGAAATGGCTTCTCTCCGGAAAGTCCGTGGCGAATCCGTCTGCTTCTGATACCAATCATGATAATATCGTCAATATCTATGACTGGATATTTATGAAAAAAGCTCTGCTTAAAAAATAAAATTATGAATAACATTATAAATAAAATATTTAAATTTATAATTAAATTAGCTAAGATTTATATATTAATTTCATTATTAATCATAATAATTGTCTTACTAATTGTAAATCTGCTGTATAAAAAGCCTGAAGATATATCTGGTATTTATCAAACAAAAGATAAATCTGCAACATTTGTGATTTATCCAACTGACCCGCATTCTTTTATTACAGAAGCTAAATTTTATCATAACGGTGAGGAAGAATGCTTTTTAATTGAGCCGGAATATCTCGAACTTCGTAAAATATCAGAAACAATTGCAAAAGACGGGCATGTTGTACGGGGGGAATATACTGCTGATAAGATTCCTTATCAATTCGAGAAAAATGCTGTTATTTCTTTTACATTTAATGAACAGGATTATATTCTTGTTTATACAGATTCTTAAATTTTGATTTGTTTCAGAATTTAAAATAAATTTATCATAAGGGGAAATTGTGTTATGAAAAAGAAAATGTTAGCCGTTATGACAAGCGGTCTGATGCTTGCCGCTTTGCCGATGAGTCTGCCTGTTTGTGCAGCAGTCAGGCCGAATCCGGTTATCAGCCGGAACTGTCCGGCATATTCCGGAACAAATCCGGCTACTGCCGTTGCCGGAAATGATGAGCATTATTTCTCATTCTGGCAGGGGGCTGCTCCGGATGATTATTTAGCTTATGATTTATCGGGTGTTCCGGAAGAAAACCGCAAAATCATAGATGCTGTCTGGTATAATACCAGTGCTTATGATGTTATCGGCCTGTATATCAACCGGAATCAAGAGCCTTCTGACTATACTATCGAAATCAATGCCGCAGAAGGCGGTACTTATCCGGAGGACGGCTGGGAAATTGTAGAAACCGTTACCGGAAATACTCTCAGTTCCCGTCAGCATATTGTCAATTTTGAGGGCTATAACTGGATTCGCCTGCATATCACCGGAGTCGATGAGAAAACAGAAGGCAGCTGCATGGTGAATTTTGATATTCATGATGTCTCTGAAGGTGTCACAGACAGCTGGATTTTCTATGGCGATTCGATTACAGCCGGAGGTATGAACAACTGCTATGGGACAGGCTTTGCAACTTATATCAACAGACTGGATGAAAACTATTTTCCTGTTCAGGAAAACGGCGGTATCGGCGGTATTACCAGCACAGACGGATTAAATAATATTGACAGGTGGCTTTCTGTTTTTCCGGGCAGATATGTCAGCATTGCTTATGGTACAAATGATGCATGGGGAAATCAGTCCGGTGCACAGAAATATTATGAAAATACGGTTGCTATGATTCAGAAAGTTCTTGATGCCGGAAAAATTCCTGTTCTGCCGAAAATCCCTCATGCAGAAGAGGCCGGCGTTGCAGATTATCTTGATGATTACAATGCTATGATTGACAGAATCTATGAAGAAATTCCGGAAGTTGTCAAAGGCCCTGATTTTGATGCTATTATGAGAGAACATCCGGAATATCTGAGTTCTGACGGGGTTCACCCGAACAGCGAAGGCTACGAAGAAATGCGGCGTATCTGGGCGGAAACCATGTACCAGAACGTCTATACTGCGGATTCTGAAAGCAGTTCTGTCAAGGGCGATGTCAATCAGGACGGGAAATGCTCTGTTGCAGATATTATCAAATTACAGAAATATCTTCTCGGTCGTGAAAAACTTGCCAGCTGGCAGAGGGCTGACCTGACAGAAGATGAAATTATCAATATCTATGATTTGATTGCTTTGAAGAGAATGCTTCTTGCTTAAAGCAAAAGCTCTGTAGACAGATATAACATCTGCTTACAGAGCTTTTTAATGCAATATTTGATAAATAGTTTTTATGATTCAAATAATTTTTTAGCGGCTTCAAGCTGAACATCTTCTGTATCTGTTTCAGAAATTTCTATAACAACATCAGGTTCGAGGCCGATTCCGTGATAGCATTCTGATTTTGTTGTCTGATAAGTCGCCACAGTCAGTGTCAGGCCGCCGCCATCTTCCATTGTTGTTGTCACCTGCATGATGCCTTTCCCGAATGTCTGTGTACCGACAAGTTTTGCCTGCTTGAAATCTCTCAGTGATGCCGCAAACAATTCCGCCGCACTTGCTGTATTTCCGTTCACCAGTACTGCCATAGGCAGATTCATTTCTTTACTATCTGATTTTAAAATCACTTCTGTTTTATTTCCATGATATGTTGCTGTTGCAATTTCCCCTTCCGGAAGAAGCGGGTCAAGCATTTTCTCCAGAGATGTCAGCAGACCGCCGCCGTTATTACGCATATCAAACAATAAGGCATCTGCTCCCTGTTTCAGCAGTTCTTCCAGAGCATTCTGAAATTGTTCCGCTGTGTTCTCACGGAAATTGCTGACTGCAATATAGCCGATATGTCCGTCAAGCATTTCACTGCTGACTGTCATAATATCAAACGTTTCACGGATTACAGAAATTTCTTTTTCTGTTCCGTTCTGCCGGACGGTCAGTTTCACAGCAGAACCCTCTTCGCCTTTGATTTCTGCAATTGCTTCTTCATAGCCTTTTTGTACAATATCTTCTCCATTTACTGCCAGAAGTACATCTTCTTTCTGTAATCCTGCCTTTTGTGCCGGAGAATTTTCCTGTACTTCAATAATCTGGGGATAGCCCTCTTCATTCTGAATGACTGTCACACCAATGCCGACAGTTTTTCCGGCTTCTTTGGTCATGAGTGCTCCGTATTCATCTGGTGTCAGATACTGGGAATATCTGTCACCGAGGCCGGCTACATAGCCTTTCAGCATGGTATCCATCAGAGCATTTTCATCAAAATCAGTATAATAATTATTCTGGATATAACCGTCCAGTTCTGCAAGACGCTCGAATTTCTGTTCTGTTTTATGATACCAGAACTGCATTCCCAGAACAGTCCCCGAAAAAGTCACAGCACAGCACAGAGCAGTCACGCAGACAGCAGTCAGCAAACGAATCTGTTTCATAATTCTCACTTAATTCTTAATAATTCAGATAATCACTTGGATTTACAGCCACACCGTCTTTCCGGATTTCAAAATGCAGGTGATAGCCTGTAGACCAGCCTGTTGTGCCGACATAGCCGACAGTCTGGCCTTTCTCGACATAATCGCCGACAGAAACAACGACTGACTGCAAGTGTGCATACATTGTAGAATATGTCCCGTCCTCATGGTCGATTAAAACATAATTTCCATAGCCATTACCGCAGCAGTTACTGCTTTTGCCGTAATTGTGCGTACAGCTGGTATTAATTTTGATTACTTTTCCGGCTCTGGAAGCCACCGCATCTGCTCCGGCATTCTGGGCGATATCAATGCCCTTATGATTTGTTCCCCACCGTGAGCCGAATCCGCTGGAAATATAATAATATCCGGGGCACGGCCAGCCGAAAGCGGTGTCATCATAATCCGGAACAGTTTCGGGCATAGTTTCCGGTTCTGGGACAGTTTCCGGTTCTGTCACAACGGTTGTTGTAACAGTAGTAGTAGTTTTTACAGTTGTCTGCGGTGCAGCTGTAGTAATTCTTCTGATAATATTATCATCTTGGACAGCAGTTGTTTCCACATCCGGTGCGACCTGCGGGGCAGAATCAAGAGCTTCTGTCTGTCCGGCAGAAACCGCTGTTGTTTCCTGCGGCTGTACAGCGGTTGCCGCAGCAGATGCTGTTGTAACTACAGTACTTGTTTTTCTGACAGATGTTGCCGCCGTTGTTGTTTTCACACTTGTTGTTTCTGCTGCTTTTTTCTTTTCTGCTTCGGCAAGGCGAATCTGTTCACGGATTTCTGCTTCAGCAGAATCTGCAAGCTTGTTATCTGCTTCCAGCTGTGCAATTGACTGATTCGCAGCATCCTGTTCAAATGCAAGGCGTTCCTGTTCAGATTCCGAATCTGCATAAGCAAACCGCAGCTGGCTCATAGCTTCTTTCATTTCCTGCTGCATGGATTCTTTATCAGTTTTGGCTTTTTCAAGTTCTGTTTTCTGGGAATCCAGAATTGTTTTATTCTGCTCATATGCTTCCAGTTCTGCTTTCAGCTGATTGACAAGTTCGTCATCATGCTTGGCAATGCAGGAAATCAGTTCATATTTTGACAGCAGGTCATAAAAATCAGTTGCACCGGCGAGGGCAGAAATCAGGCTGTCATTTCCGCTGATATACATTGCACGGATACGGAGTTTAAATTCTTCCAGTCCTTTGCTGATTCTTTTTTCCTGTTCTGCAATTTCCTGTTCTAAATTCCGGATATCTGTTTCCAAATCATATATATTTTTTTTAATGCCTTCCAGTTCTGTATCCAGAATCTGCATATTACTCTGCATGGCATTAATTTTTTCCTGCAAGGCTGCCTGATAGGCTTCCGCCTGCTTCTGGCTCTCTGAGAACTGTGAGAGTTTATTTTCATACTCCTGAATTTTTCTGTTATTTTCCTGTTTTCTGGCCTCAAGCTCTGCGATGGTAGCAGCCTGTGCTTTATCCTGAAGATTCCAGCCAGAAGGCTGTGCGAGCATCAATGTGCCGCATGTAACGACTGCAAGAGCCATTGCAAGGGCTTTTTTCCATGTAAACATACTCATAAATCATACTCTGCCAAAAGCAGATGTCACACTCCTTTTTTCATCATATAAACATAAAATTTCAATTCAAAAAAAATCAGACATTGATATATTTTCTTGTACTGAATGCACTGCCGAGTGCCCCAATCAACGCACCGCCGAACACATAGGCAAGTGCCGCCGGCAAATAAATATCATCAAATTTAATAATACTGCCGATGCCGATGATATTCAGCAAAGTGACTTGATTTTCTACGATTCTGACAACAGCATCATAAACCAGCCATGTAATCACAAGTGCCCCGCACCCTGCAAAAAAGCCGGTAATCATGCCTTCAATAAAAAAAGGCACACGAATGAACGTATCTGTTGCACCGACATATTTCATAATCTGAATTTCCTCACGGCGGGCATAAACGCTGGTTCTTGTCGTATTGGAAATAATTACCATGGAAACAATCACCATTGCTCCAATCAGTGCCCCCATGACCCAAGTCAGGATAGTTCTCAGCTGGGTCAGAAAGCTGACAAACTCATAAGGAGCATTGATTTTCATAATATTATCTATCTGCTGAATCTGTGAGATTGTCTTGTTCATCTGGGTAATATCTGCAATTTTAACCCGAAACGAATCGACCAAGGGATTATCATCTCCGAGGGCATCGAACAAAGCATCATATTCTGCCATACGTTCTTTCAGTGCGAGATATTCTTCTTCTTTGGAATAAAACCGCACACTTATGACATTCGGTGTTTGTTTGATACTTTCTTCCACCTTGCCGAGTGTTTCTTCAGAAGTGCCGTCATTCATATAGACAATAATTTCATTTTTGGCCTCTACGCCGCCAACCATGGAACTGATATTTTCATATGCCAGTACAGATATGCCTACCAGCAGAAGCGATACTAACAGCACACAGAAAGAAGCAAAAGCCATCATACTGTTTTTCGAGATATTTTCTATCCCCTGCCCCACCAGATACCGGACACCGCTAAGCTTCATAGTCTGTTCCCTCCATAATTTCATCAAAAACAACCTGACCGTCTGTAATATTAATAATCCTTCCGCCGAATCTCTTGACAAGCTCATGCTCATGTGTTACCATCAATACAGTTGTTCCCTGCATATTGATTGTTCTGAGCAGTTCCACAATTTCATAAGACAATTCGGGGTCAATATTACCGGTAGGCTCATCAGCAATAATTAATTTCGGGTCATTTACCAGAGCTCTTGCGATAGCAACCCTTTGCAGTTCCCCGCCGGAAAGCTCCCGTGGATAGGCATTTGCCTTTTCCTGCAACCCGACAAGGCTCATCACATAAGGGACACGTTTTCTGATTAATTTTCTGGGCGAATCTATCACTCGCAGTACAAAAGCAATATTTTCATACACGGTCATAGAAGAAATCAGCCGGAAGTCCTGAAATACAATTCCGATGGTTCTTCTTAGCTCCGGAATTTTTTTCTTCTGGAGTGTTCCGAGCTGATAGCCGTTGACTGTCACTGTTCCGCTTGTTGCATCAATTTCTTTCAGCAATAATTTAATCAGTGTACTTTTTCCGGCACCGGATGCTCCGACAACGAAAGCAAAATCACCGTCATTGATTTTCAGACTGACATGTTCCAGTGCATCCACCCCACTGGAATATGTAACGGAAACGTCTTTTAATTCTACCATAAATCCAAAATATATCCTTTTTCTGTTATCATTTTCAGGGCACAATTTTTGCCTGACAGTCAACGTTTAGCAAAGCCGGAACTGTCAGGCAAAGAAACGCATTTTCGAGGAGAAAAATCAGAACTTTGTCGGATTTGCCTGTAAATATTTTTTCACCATCAGAGCAATTTTAAAAATAATTGCATGGTCAAATTCTCTCAGGTCAAGTCCTGTCAGTTTCTTGATTTTTTCCAGTCTGTATACGAGTGTATTTCTGTGAACAAATAATTTTCTTGAAGTTTCAGAGACGTTCAGATTATTTTCAAAAAATCTCTGAATTGTAAACAGTGTTTCATGGTCAAGCGATTCAATACTGCCGCGCTTGAATACTTCATGCAGAAAAGTTTCGCACAGTGTTGTGGGCAGATGATAAATCAGACGGGCAATCCCCAGATTATCATAGCTGACAATAATTTTATCTGTATCGAATACTTTTCCGACTTCCAGAGCAGTCTGGGCTTCTTTGAACGAACGTGCCAAATCTTTTACCGTTGTCACAGCCGTACCAATGCCGACATTGACTCTGGTATAGAACTCACTGCTGAGGGTATCTGCAATCGAACGGGCTAATTTTTCCAAATCCTTGGAATCCACGCTGCTTTTGATTTCCTTGACAAGTACGATATCTGATTCTGTGATATTAAATACAAAATCTTTGTTCTTGTCCGGAAACAGGTTCTGAATGACATCATAAGCAGAAATATCATTAGAAGAAACAATCCGGATTAACAGCACAACTCTGCTGATTTCTGCATTGAAATGCAATTCTCTTGCCTTAATCACAATATCGCCGGGGAGTACATTGTCCAGAACGACATTCTTGATGAAATTATTTCTGTCATATTTTTCGTCATAATACTGTTTGATATTAGAGAGTGTAATAGAAAGAATACTTGCATATTTTGCAGAAGTATCATCTGTGCCCTCTACAAACACAGCATAATCTGGTTTTGAGCGTGTACCGAACGGCTTATATGTGTAGCCGTCACGGATAAAAATATCATGTGTATCACTCAAATCGAGAGAAACGAATTCGTTTGTTGTGCCGACTTTTGCCAAATCGCTGCACGCAATAATCGTTGCGTTCTCATCCACTACGCCGATAGTAGCATCCATTGTATCCCGCATCTGGTGAACGAGTCCTTGAAACAATCTGTTTGACATAAGCTGATTTCCTTTCTGATTTTTAAAATTTTACCATCTAATCTGTAACTACCGGTATAATTTTCGTATATTCTTTACATATTACAAATTGTAACATATAGTTATGAACATAATATGAACAATTTGTTAATTTTTTATTTATTTTCGTGAAAACGGCGAATTTTTTCCAAATTGTTTGTATATTCATCACAAAAATTTTTTTGGATTTTGTAACCATTCTGTAATTTTTCAGAGGAAAGCTTACATTTTTTCAGGACAGTCGATTTTTAAAATTGCCATTGCATTCCGGAGTACCTGTCCGGCAGCACGGCAAAGGTCAGTTCTGAATTCACGCAGTTCTGGGGTTTCTGCATTCTTTACCGAGCAGACATCATAGAATTTATGATATAAATTTGCCAGTTCCAGTGCATATTTTGTAATTCTGGAAGGGTCATAGACTTTTGCAGCAGCAGAAATTTCTGCCGGAAAAGCAGCTAAATGACGAATCAGCTCAATTTCCTGCTGGGTTTCCGGTGCTGGGAGATGTTCCAGAGGTGTTCCCTCCTGATATAAGCCTTCTTCCTGTAATGTCCGGAGAATGCTGCAAATTCTTGCATGTGCATACTGGACATAGTAAACAGGATTCTGAGAAGATTTTTCTACTGCCAAATCCAAGTCAAATTCAAAATGCGAATTTGCTTCACGCATATTGAAGAAAAATCTTGCTGCATCAAGCGGAATATCTTCCAGCAAGGTGACTAAACCGATGGCCTTGCCGCTTCTTTTAGAGAGCTTGGCAACTTCACCGTTTCTTAATAAAATTACCATCTGCATCAGAACAACGTCAAGCTTGTCTGTATTGACATCAAGAGCTTTCAGGGCGGCTTTCAGTCTGGGCACATAGCCGTGATGGTCAGCACCTAATACATTAATGGCTTTATCAAAATTTCTGGTCACGAGTTTATCACAGTGATAGGCAATATCCGGAACAATGTAAGTCGGAATGCCGTTTGCACGAACCAAGACAAAATCTTTATCTGCACCGAACTGTTCTGCCTTGAACCAGACAGCACCTTCCTGTTCGTAAGTATAGCCTTTGTCAGTCAGTTTTCTGACAATGTCCATGACAGCTCCGTTTTTATGCAGTGTGCTTTCACTGAACCAGTTGTCATATTCAACACGATAGCTTTTCAGGTCACGTTCCAGACCGGCAATATTTTTCGGCAGGGCAAAGGCAACAAGGGCATCTCTGCGGGTTTTGCTGTCTGTATCAGCAAACTTGTCCCCGTTCTCAGCATAGAAATTTTCTGCATGAGCGGTAATATCTGCACCATGATAGGCATCTTCCGGCATTTCGATTTCCCTGCCGCATTTCTGGAGATAACGCACTTCCAGAGAAGTAGCAAATTTTTCAATCTGATTGCCGGCATCGTTGATATAAAATTCACGTTCGGTATGCCAGCCAGTCCATTCCAGCAGGGAGGCAATCCCATCACCAAGGGCTGCACCTCTGGCATTGCCGACATGCATCGGGCCTGTAGGGTTGGCAGATACAAACTCTACCAGAGCTTTTTTGCCCTTGCCGTCTTCAGATTTTCCATATTCTGTAGTTTCATTCAGAACAGCCTGCACGGTATCAGAGAACCATTTCTTTTCCAAGAAAAAATTCAGGAAACCGGGGCCGGCTGTTTCTGCTCTTTCAAAATAAGAGCCTTTAAAATAAAAAGCTTCGATTAATAATTCTGCAATTTTTCTGGGCGGCATGTGCAGAACCTTGGCCGAAGCCATTGCAATATTAGAAGAAAAATCTCCATGTGATTTATCGGCAGGCACTTCAATTCTGAATGCAGGCAGAGCCTCTGCCGGAATTTTTCCGTCTGTCACGAGCTGTCCCATTGCCTGCATAAGCATTTCACGAAGCTGTTTCTGTGCAGCTTCCATCATATTTGTCATCATTACTCAACTCCATATTTCTTTACTTCAATCCAAATTTCATTATCAGACAGCAAAGTCGAATTTGCATCGACAGTATACCGCAGTCTGAGTGTACCGCCTTCATCAGTCAGACGGTTTTTCACATATCTGGCAAATACACCGACCGCAAAATCTCCGTGAGGGGTTTCATAGTGGCAGAAATGTTTTTTCCCGACCTGTACAAACAAATGTGTCTGATAAGTCCCTGTCCGTATAATAGAAACCATATTGTCCGGCGATATTCTCAGCTGCATTTCAGAACCTTCCATGCCTGTTGTTTCTGATTCCTGATAAGAAATCACACGTTCGCCGTTGGTATCAATATAATATAAAATTTCCGTATTCAGCACAGTTTCTGTTTTTTCGTCTTCATCATACTGAATGCTTTTCAGTGTCATTGCCCATTGACTGGTTATTTCTTCCGGCAAGTGTTTCACCCTTTCAAATGATTAAATTCTGCTGCTGAATACCTGTCCATAGGCAGCATCAGCGAGAAAGTTTTTCGCATTTTCCCTGAAACTGGAAACGCTGTCACTGACATAGTAAATATTATGACCTTGTTCTGTGCTGTCAGTTAATAAATCCTGTTCTTCCAGACAAGTTTTTGCAAAATGTGCGGCTTCTTCTCCGGCAGACAGAAGCGTAACATTTTCGCCCATAATATCAGCAATGATATTTTTAATAATCGGATAATGTGTACAGCCCATAATCAGCGTATCCACACCGGCATTCCGTATGGGGGTCAGGTATTCTTCAGCAGCAAGCCTTGTAATCTGGTTATTTCTGTCTGTATAGCCATATTCTACCAGATGCACCAGCAGCGGACACGGCATTGCTGTGACATCTATTTTAGAATTTATATTATGCAAGGCGGTTTCATAACTGCCGCTTTTAATGGTTGCCGGTGTGCCAATCACACCGACACGCCCGTTTTCAGTCACCTCAGCAGCTTTTTTTGCTGCCGGATAGACAACCCCTGTAAACGGCATATCTTCTACAGGAGAATCTGTGCCGAGCATAGAACTGACTGTCCCGCAGGCGGCAATAATCATCTTGACCGGATGCCGCCGCAGAAATGCAACATCTTCTTTGGTATATCTCAGAATCGTCTGCCGGCTTCTCGTACCATAGGGGACTCTTGCGGTATCACCGAAAAAGATAATATTTTCATTTGGAAGTATCTCGTTCAGGGCCTTGACCGCTGTCAGGCCGCCAAGACCAGAATCAAATACTCCAATTGCATCATGATTCATACTAAACTATCCCTCCGAAAACTCAGCAGGTTCTTTCTGTTGCCACTGCCTGTTCGATAATTTTATCTACCAGATAAGAAGGAGACATGCCCATATATTCCATCAGTTTCGGGTACATGCTGATAGAAGTAAAGCCCGGCATGGTATTAATTTCATTTAAAATCACTTCGCCGTCTTCTTTCAGGAAGAAATCGACACGGGACAAGCCGGAACAGCCGATTGCCATATAAGCTTTTACAGCAATTTTCTGAATTTCTCTGGCTTTTTCTATCGGCAGGTCTGCCGGAATGGTTAATTTAGAATCACTTAAAATATATTTTGCATCGAAATCATAGAAAGTATTGCAGGCTGCAATTTCTCCGACAACAGAAGAAAACGGAGCATCATAGCCAAACACGGCTGTTTCTAATTCTCTGCCGACAATGCATTCTTCAATAATGACTTTATCATCATGAATAAACGCATTTTTCACACCTGTGATTAATTCTTCTTCATTTTCCGCACGGCTGACACCGATAGAAGAACCGGCATTGGCAGGCTTGATAAACAGCGGATAGCCTAATACTGCCGCTATTTCCTGACAACGTTCTTTCAGGTGGTTCATTTCTCTCTGGAATATGGGTTTCCATTTGGCCATGTGAATGCCATTATATTCCAGAATCGTATGTGCAGCGGCTTTATCCATACATGCCGCAGAAGCAAGCAGGCCACAGCCGACATACGGCATTTTCGCCATTTCCAGCAAGCCCTGTACTGTACCGTCTTCACCGTTTTTCCCATGCAGTACAGGGAATACAACATCTACTTTTTTGACAGTTGCTTTTCCGTTTTCGATGACAATAAAGCCTTTATGAATCGGGTCAGGAGACAGCACAGCAGAGGTGCAGTCATGATTTCTTTCCCATTCACCGGACTCAATGGCCTCTACCTGTCCGGGATAATAAAGCCAGCGGCCTTTTTTGGTAATGCCGATGCAGACCACATCATATTTGTCACGGGGAATATTTTTAATAATATGCGTAGCGGATTTGAGAGAAATATCATGTTCGCTTGACGCACCGCCGAATAATACAGCTACTTTTATCTTTGTCATAATTCTACAACTCCTTTTCAGCACTGTAATCAATGCTTTCACTATTGTATCATATTTTGAGAAAAACTGCAAGTGTTTTTTGGAAAAAACCAGAACTCCGGTTTGAATTTGTCAAAATTCTGTAATTTTGTTTATTCTATGCATATAAATCTGTAGAAAGAACTGGACAAATTTATTTTTCTGTGTTATCATAAAATAAAAACACAAGGGGAAATCTTCATGGAAAAACTATTAGCTCTGGGTTATGTGATATTATTATTTCTTTGTCCGTACCGAATCAAAAACCAGATACAGCTTCTGCATGAACAGAAAAACGCAAAAGACATACTTCTGCTGATACTCTGGGGCATTGCCGGACTTGTGGTCTATGTGCCTCTGGTGTGGTTTATTATCCGGCTTCTGCTGTTTTTTCTTTTCGGGTACGGGAGCAAATAAACAGAATGCCGGAACTGATGCATTCCGGCATTCTGTTTTTCATGACAAATTATTTTTATATCAAATCTTCTAAATTGATTTTCTCATCTTTTGGAAGAATACTATAATCGATAGGCGGAGCTTCTTTTTTTCTTTTCTGCATTATTTCTTCAATCTGCTGTTTTATTTCAGGGTTTTCCTGTTCTGGTGCTCCCGATGTTTCCGGCACTTCTTCTGCAATTTCCGCAGGCACAACCGGAATTTCAGCTGAAACGGTTTCCTGTTCCGGATGTTGTTTGCCCAACAAGTCCGGAAGTTCCATACCAGCCTGTTTGAACAGCTCATTCAGAGGGGGAACAGACTGCATCATACCAGAGATAAAATCTGCTGTAGAGGTCTTGCCGTCAGAACCCTTGCCGGAATCCCAGACAGTAATTTTATCAATCTTGATATTCTTGATAGCTTCCACCTGAATAGATACCAAATCTTCAATTTTTTCAGCAATCAGGAGTTTCACAGCCGCATTGGCATCGCCGCCGGCAGCTTCGACAATCTTTTTCATACCTTCGGCCTGACGGGTCAGGATTTCCTGCTGACCTTTTGCTTCTGCCTGCATCTTGGCAAAGATAGCATCTGCTTCACCACGGGCTTTTCTTCTGGTAACTTCTGCTTCGGCTTCAGCAGCAATTTCGGCCTGTTCCTTAGCGATTTCAGCCTTTACGATGACATCGGCCTTCTGTGTAGCTTTTTCGAGTTCGGCACGGGTCATTTCTGCTTCCTGCTGAGCAGCATAGGCTTCCTGTTTTGCCTTGGCAGACTGCACGGCTTCGGCAGCAGTTGCCTGACGGAGTGCTTCTGCCTCACGTTCACGGCGGACGGCTTCGGACTGTGCAACAGCGACTTTGGCTTTATTTTCGCCTTCGATAGCGGCAGCATTGGCAGCAGATACCTGTACACGCTGTTCCTGCTGTGCATTAGCCTGACCGATTTCACCATCACGGTTCTTTTCGGCTACGCTTTTCTTGGCATCGTTGACAGCCTTGGCAGCGGCTTCTTTACCGAGGGCTTCCAGATAACCGGATTCATCTGTGATATCTGTAACATTGACATTGATTAATCTCAGGCCGATTTTTTTCAGTTCAATTTCTACGTTCTTGGAAACTGCAATCAGGAATTTGTCTCTGTCGGCATTGATTTCCTCAATATCCATAGTGGCAATAATCAGTCTTAACTGACCGAAAATAATATCTCTTGCGAGTTCCTGAATTTCAATCAGTTTCAGTCCGAGCAGGCGTTCCGCTGCATTCTGCATCACACCCGGTTCAGTAGAGATACCGACTGTAAATCTGGACGGCACATTGATTCTGATATTCTGTTTTGAGAGTGCATTTTTCAAATCGACATTCATAGAGATAGGTGTTAAATCCAGATACTGATAAGACTGAATCACAGGAACAATAAATGCCGCACCACCGTGGATACATTTTGCACTTCTGGGCTGGCCGTTTTCATCTGTGCCGACTTTACCATAAATAACTAAAATCTTATCAGACGGGCATTTTCTGTAACGTGACAGAATGGCAATCAATGCGGCGAACAAAATCACCACGACAACACAAATGACAAGCAATACTCCAAAGTTCTCCATAACAATTCTCCTTATTTAATAAAAAAATAATTTATGATAATGCATAAGCCAAAGAACAGCAAGCCAATACCGCCGACCACAGCAACGGGGTCATATTTTTCTGCTTCTTCTGTTTCTTTATGGCACCGGCTGAGCATCAGAGCCCCTACCGGAATACAAACTACTGCCCCCAGAATCCGTGTGTCAATCATTATCAGAAGTGATATTATAATAAATACAATATATACAATTGGCGAATCTCCTCTGCGATACATAATTTTTCACTCCCTGTCTGAAATACATCCGGTACTATTACAGCTGTTTTACTGTCCGATTCATTGGATTCACCTCACTAAAAGAGATTCCTGTAAAAATACATATAATATCAGCATTCTTCTACAACAAGCGTATCTCCCACTACATCTGAAACAAGCACCTGTGCACCGGTAGCAAGGGTTTCTTCCCCGTCATTGACAGCGTCCAGTTCACAGAATCTGCCTTGCAGCTGCATGGTGACTTTCCCTGTTCCCTGATTTTTCGGCGGAATCGGAATATAGACAGTCGCCGTTTCACCAATGGCATTTTTCAGATTCAGTGTACCGTTTTCAGCAAGCTTTGCTGTTGCCTGTACCATCTTTGCAACAATCAGCATCATAGCCAGACCACATACAGCACCAACCAGAAGCGAAGCAATATTTGTCAGTCCGGAACCAATACAGATAATCGATACCCAGCCGAAAACAGCCAGAAATGTAACAACTGTCTGCAAAGTCAATAATTTCAGTGTGCCGAAATCTGCTGGATTGCCGCCGTCTGAGCCGATATTAGAAGCTTCCGGCATATCAATATCCGGTATGCCGTCACCGTCTAAATCCAGATTTAAATCATCAATGCCGGATGTATCAGAAAATTCAACTCCGGCATCATGATGACCACCCATCATGGCAAGAATCATCTGTAAAAGCAGCACCAGCGTTGACGGTATTGCAATGCAATACAATATTCTTAAAATCTGTGATAAACTTTCCCACCATGCCTGCATAGAATTTCCCTTCTTTCATGTAAATTTTATTTACTGAAAATATCATATCACAGTTTTCCTGATTTGTCAAGTATTTTTTCTGAAAAATTTACAAAAACCTCTTGCATTTTTTTCTGATTTGTGCTATGATATAAAAAACAGAGTAAACAACATTTACATGAAAGAGAAAATATGTAAGAAAGGACTGGTTTCATGGATAATGCAGAATTAGGAAAAAGACTCAAAAATGCAAGACTCTCTAAAAAAATGACACAAAGTGAAGTCGCCGGAAATTTTATCACCAGAAATATGCTCAGCCTGATTGAAAGCGGAAATGCCACCCCTTCTATGAAAACACTTGAATATTTATCTGAAGTGCTGAATCTTTCTATGGACAAACTTCTGTCTGATTCCTTCGAGGAAAGCACAGAAATCCCAGACTTTCAGATTCTTCAGAATGCCAAGAAACTGCTGGCTGAAAACAATTATGCCCAGCTTCTGGAAACTATCAAGCCCGAAGGAATGTTTAAAGACGAATTACACGCTATCCGCAGTATTGCCCATCTGAAAACCGCTGAACAGCTCTCTGACTCTAACCAGACCGAGCAGCTCCAGCAGGCTGTCACACATGCAAGACTGGCTGCCGAAGAAGCCGGCCTCGGCCTGTATGCCAATCAGGCAAGAATTGCACAGGCCAACCAGATTATTGCAGAATCTGCAAAATTATTGAGCAGTTACTACTCCAGCCTTGCCCAGGGAGGCAATTTCATGATATGAAAAATGCCATTATTGTTTTCCTGCTGATGCATATCATTACATTCCTGACAGACGAAAACCCCAAAAAGCCATTCAGAGAACGTATCAGTATGGGAATTATCACATTTCTGTTCTGTCTCATACCACTATTGCTTACCATGTGTGCAGAAGGCAGAATATAATTTTCATGCAAAAAATCTCATAAAACCTCTTGACAAATAAAAATCAATATGTTATAATAAAAATACCTCTTTGCAGGGGTATTTTTTATGTGCTTTTTTT
>CADBOP010000207.1 GCA_902796255.1 uncultured Ruminococcus sp. | reverse complement strand
TTTATCCAGCGAAAAATCTTAAAATATAATCAGGAGATGTTTTATTATGAGTGAAAAAATAGTACAGACAGCCGGCAGAAATCAGCTCGGTGAATTTGCCCCTTTGTTTGCACATCTGAATGATGATGTGCTGTTCGGAGAAGTCTGGAATGAACAGGCAATTGATGTCAAAACCAAATGTATTATTACAGTTGTGTCCCTGATGGCATCAGGTATCACTGACAGTTCTCTGACCTATCATTTACAGAATGCCAAGGCTCACGGTGTGACCAGAGAGGAAATAGCAGCAATTATTACACATGCTACAATGTATGTTGGCTGGCCGAAAGGCTGGGCAGTATTCCGGCTTGCAAAAGAAGTCTGGAACGAAACCGTTCCGGAACTTTCTGATAAAGACAAATATCAGAATACGATTTTCTTTCCCATCGGTGAGCCGAATCCTTATGGTGATTATTTTGACGGACACAGTTATCTTGCACCTGTTTCAACAACACAGATTCCTGTTTTCAACGTGACTTTTGAGCCTGCCTGCCGGAATCACTGGCATATTCATCATGCAAAAAGCGGCGGAGGACAGATGCTCATCTGTGTAGGCGGAAGGGGATACTATCAGGAATGGGGAAAAGAAGCTGTAGAAATGACAGCCGGTTCTGTTGTCAATATTCCTGCAAATGTCAAGCACTGGCACGGTGCTGCACCAGACAGCTGGTTTTCACATCTTGCGATAGAAATACCCGCAGAAGACGGAAGTACAGAATGGCTTGAAGCTGTAGCTGATGAAGATTACAGCAAACTGAATTAAATATTATATCTGCATAAAAAAACAGGCATTTTTCAGCCTGTTTTTTTATACTGCTGTCTCCGGCACAGCATATCCTCTGAAAGAAATCAATTATATTTTCTGCAAAGATGATTGACAGCTGTCTGCAAAGATGTTATAATAAAAGGCAGTAAACAATTGAGAGATATCCGAGGTGAATATATATGAAAAAGCAGAAAAAACGTTCTTCATGGATATTAATGGATATGAGTGCTTTATTTGTCATCGCATTATTGTTGCTGATGGTTGCAGTCTGTTTTGATGCACCAGAAAAACAGTTTTCCGAATCTGCAATAAATATGATGACACAGTGGGAAGCTGCTGACGGTGAAAACTATTCGCTGGAGGCACTGCCAAAGGGAAATATTGTCATGACACACTCACTCGAGGGAATGGAGATAGCGGACAAGCAATTTTGTCTGAAAAGTATAGATACATTTATTGAAGTTGCTGCTGACGGAAAAACAGTCTATACATATGCACCGGAACAGCCGAAATTTCTTGGAAAATCCTATGGCAGATATCTGCATACAATTCCTGTTCCGCCGGAGACAAAGAAACTCACACTTTCAGTACATCCGATTTTTAAAGAAGCTCCTGCCGATTTGGAAGATGCAGTTATGGAAGATGCCGGAATGTATATGGGCAATCTGTACAGAAAGGCACTGCCGGATTATTCTGTCTGTCTGCTTATGGTCACATTTGGAATTGTCATGCTTTTTATGGGAGTTACAAACAAAAACCTGAAACAAGAGAATGATATGAATTTTTACTCTCTTGGTACATTTGCTGTTCTTAACGGTCTATGGGCTGTAAATGATACTTATATTCTGCAAGCACTGACACAGTTTCCGGCGATGATAAAACTTCTGAATTATTTATGTCTTATTTTTAATGCGTATCCGTCCATCTCTTTCATTGCAAGTGCGACCAATCATAAAAATACGGTATTGCTGAAAATTCTCCGTGTGCTTGTCGTAGTCAATTTTACACTGACACTTCTGCTGAATGCCTGGGGAATCTGTGATATGCATTATATGCTCAATGTTTCACTGGCAATAATTGCATTATCAATCTGTATGGCAATTTATTTGCTGATTCGGGCAGTACGGCATAAAAGCATTGACAAGCATTTTGCACAGACACTTGGTACTGGGATAGGCCCTGCTGTCATAGGAATATCAGCAGACCTGATTCGTTATAAAATAGGAGAAAATCATATACTGGGAACAAGTGCTTTCACCAGAATCGGTGTACTGATATTCTTGCTTGTGCTGGGTATCCATTTGATTCATGAACGCCACCGGCTGACAATTGAACGAAACCGAGCAGAAATAATGGCAAAGATGGCATATACTGACGGGCTGACAGAACTGCATAACCGGATTGCCTTCAGTGAAAAAGAAAAGGAAATATGCAGCAATGAAAAATCCTGTGTGGTTGTCCAGCTTGATGTCAATTTTCTGAAAAAAGTAAATGATGTCTATGGACATGCCGAAGGTGACAGGCATATCATCGCAGCTGCCCATATTATTCGTGACAGCTTTGAAAAGATTGGTATCTGTTACCGGACTGGCGGTGATGAATTTATTGTAGTAGCTGAATATGGCGGTAAAACAGAAACAGAAAATGCACTCGAAGAAATGCAAAGAAAAATTCATGCATATAACAACAGGGAAAAGCCTCCTGTTCCGCTGGAAATCGCTTATGGATATGCAGAATATACTCCCTCTGAAGAACTGACAGAGGTGGAACGGCTTGCTGACCAGAGAATGTATACATGCAAAAAGAAAATGAAAGCTGCTGCATTATATTAATGAATCATTGAACGGTAGGAATATCAGGGAGATTCCGCTTGATGATTATGATAACATGTTCTTCTCAATCAAAGCTTTTTTCATCAGACAGAGGTCGAAAATATTGAGTTTGTTATCATAATTGAAATCCGCAGCCTGCCAGTAGGAAAGATGGACATCAGAAGAAGCCGACAGCCATTTCTGGAACATGACAATGTCAGAGACACTAAACGAACCATTTAAATCAACATCTCCGTCCAGTGGTAAAACATCTCCAGCCAGAGGCGGAAGTTCTTCTGTAGTGGCTTCTATCCATTCATCTGGGGGAACGATTTCTCCTTCTACTGGCGGAAATTCTTCTTCTGTAGAGTCTATCAGCTCATCAGTGGGCATTGGTTCACCCACAAGAGGTGGAATTTCTTCTGTAGGCTGTTCAATACTGTCATCTGGCGGAGCTATCATACCCGCTGTTGGCATATCTTCAATTGACGGCTCTTCAACTATTTCATCGGATATTGCCAGCACACCAGCGGTTTGTTCTATTTGTTCTTCAGATGATGCAGATGCTGTACCTGCACATGCAGCAGTTCCTACCGCTGCTGAAG
>CADBOP010000206.1 GCA_902796255.1 uncultured Ruminococcus sp. | reverse complement strand
TGACTCTGTGCAGAATCATGGCTTTCAATTTTGATAATACTATTATTATACACTATCTTTGAATAAAATTCAAGCGATATTTTGGGTCAGTTTGATATTTTTTATTATACATCAAAATACGGAGAAAGTCCAATTGAAAAATTAACTTTTTCATGATTATGCACCAAGTTTGAACTTTCCATTTTTCAGAGCGGCAATAGTTCCGCCATCAACAAGCAGGTCAGTTCCTGTGATATAGCTTGCAGCATCACTGAGCAGGAATGCTCCTGCTGCTCCGATTTCGTCAGGAGTGCCGACACGCTTTGCAGGAGTGGCATCAATCATACGCTGATAGCCTGCACCGTTTGCCTGAAATTCGTCATAAGCGAGCGGAGTTACAATGATTCCGGGGGATAATGTATTGATTCTTGCACCACGTTCTCCCCATTGATTGGCGGCGGCATACTGCACCTGCAAATGATTTGCTTTCTTTGCGACAATATAGGCTGTACCGGAATTATTGATTCGTTCAGGAGATAAGCACGGCAATGCAGACAGTTTCTCTGCCGGAGTGGTCATAATCTGCAATTCTTCTTCCGGCGATAAGGGCGGAAACATATATCCTGTCTGACTGGAAATCAGCAATCCTGCTCCACCTTTTGCAATCACCCTTCCGAATGCGTCCAGTGCATAAGCAGAGCCGACTAAATCCAAAGCAATAATCTTTTCAGGAGAAGCCTGATTCGGAGATGCTCCGGCAGTATGAATATAATATTTCACTTCACCGAGAGAAGCGGCTTTTTTGGCGAATTTTTCGATAGATTCTCTGGAATTGGCATCGACAATCTGCGTTTCGACTGCATAGCCGTAACCTTCATATTCTTTTTTGACCTCTGCAAGGCGTTTTTCACTGATGTCACCGAACAGAATTGTTGTTCCTGCGGCAACTCTGCGGAGAATGGCTGTTCCCATACTGCCTGCACCAAGCAGAACAGAGACAGGTCTGTTTTCGTTTCTGTCAAAAATCATGATAAATTACCTCCTTATTTTCAATGAATTTTATACATACCTAAAGTGACAGCATTCGCCATATTATCGGGATTGTGTGTTCCCTTGCCGGTGTCCATCGAACGAATGATACTCATATCTTCATCATCGAGAGCGAAATCAAAAATATTGAAATTCTCACGGATATGTTCCAGAGAAGTCGCTTTTGGAAGTGCAATAATTCCCTCCTGCAAATGCCATCTTAAAATTATCTGAGCAACGGATTTTCCGTATTTTTTACCAATCTGTACAAGCTGCTTGTCTGTGAGAAGTTTCTTATTGGCATGACCAAGCGGATACCATGCTTCCATACGAATGCCGTACTGATTCAGATATTCCCGAAGTTCTTTCTGCTGGAAAAACGGATTGCATTCCATCTGATTCACAACGGGCATAATTTCCATCTGCGGAATGAGTTTTTTCATAAATTTGACTGTATGATTGCTGATTCCGATAGACTTGATTTTTCCGGCTCTGACAGCTTCTTCAAGAGCTTTCCAAGCTCCGGCAGTATCACCGTAGGGCTGATGCAGAAGATATAAATCCATATAATCCAGACCAAGATTTTTCAGAGAAGTATCAATTGCCTTTTTCGCTGCTTCATAGCCGAAATCCTGTAACCAGAGTTTGGATGTAATATAAATTTCTTCACGGGGAATACCGCTGTTTCTGACAGCTTTTCCGACATCACTTTCATTCTGATAAGCGGCGGCGGTATCAATCAGGCGATAGCCTTCTTTCAGAGCTGTGGAAACTGCCTTTTCTGTTTCGCCGTTGTTCGGAATCATGAATACACCGAAACCAATTGCCGGAATTGTTGTATTATCGTTTAATTTAAAAGTATTCATCAAAAATTCTCCTTTGCTTCAATTTTTTGAGATTTTCTCTTGACAATTTTATTATAGCATGATATAATGAAAAAGTCCAATAGAAAACTTAAATACCTGATAGAAAAAATAAATTGAGGTGATTTCATGACAACCAAACAGTTAGCTTATGCCGCTGAACTGGCAAAGACTTTGAATTTCAACCGAGCCGCTGAAAATTTATTCATCTCACAGCCAACGCTGACTTATCAGATTAAGGCTCTGGAAGATGAAATCGGATTCCCGATTTTTGAACGTTCCGGAAAAGGTGCAGCCCTGACTCCTGCCGGAGAACAGTTCTGTACAACTGCTCGGAATATTCTCGCAGAACTGAAACAGGCAATTGAAAACGGTCAGAATTTCAATGCACAGTATCGGGAAAATATCAATATCTGTATGCCTGTCCGGTCAGCAGTTTATTTTCTTCCGCAGATTATGAATGCTTATGCTGAAAAATATCCGGAGATTTCCGTCACACCGTATTTTATTTATAAAGGGTATCTGGATAAATTCCTGTCCGGTGAGATGGATATTGCTTTCTCTTTGGAGCACAATCTGAAACGTGTTCACGATGTGAAACAGCATCATTTATTTGACAGCCGGATTTATTTAATCTGTCAGAAAATGGATAAATTAGCAGAAAAAAATAGCATTCATCCAGAAGATTTATCCGGACACACGCTCATGGTCGGCGGCGGTTCTCCTCCGGAACTCCGTGCAGTACAGCAGAGGCTGATACTATCCGGAAATATCAATTATTTCAACAGTCCGAATCATGACACGACTCTGACAAATGTCGCAGCCAAGCGTGGAATCTGCCTTGCACCGGGGTTTCTGAATGACCATAACGGAGAATTCGCATGGATTCCGTTTAACTGTGAGGAAAAAATGCCTTGTGCCTTGTATACGCATAAATCTGACAAGCGTGATTTCGTGCTTGCATTTGTAAAAGAAGCACAGAAAATTTATCAACAGAATCCGGATTTTGCTGTATAGCAATTGAATATTTCTATCAGCAATTTTGCTGTGACAGCAGAAACAGAACAGCATAAAAATATACTGATTGCCTGTCGGTGTTATGGAACGTGAAAATACAGAACTGCTTGCTGAAAATCGCCCTGTGATGCCCCTGACCGATGATTAAGTTATTCTTTTTCCGTAAAGAATAGCAAAAATCAAAATACTTCTTTACTCATTTTTTCAAGACAGGAGCATTCCAATTTATAAACAGCATCCGCACAATTCCCAATCAATTCCGCATCATGGGTAATCAGAATGATGCACATTCCATCGTCAGCAATCTTTCGTAGCAAGCTTGCCATTTCACGCATGTGCCTGCCGTCCAGTCCGCTTGTCGGTTCATCGAGTATCAATACCGGTCGTTCCCACATGACCGCCACAGCAAGCAGAACACGCTGCTTCTGTCCTCCTGAGAGCGATGCTGGGTGTCGCTCCGAAAACGCTGACAAATCAAGCTGTTGCAAAAACTGTTCGGCTCGCCTGATAGTTTCCGGAGTTTTCTTTCTGTTCAGCAGGATTTCGTCAAGCACGGTCGGTGCATAGAGCTGGTAGTCGGAATCCTGCCCGACAAAAAAGCATTTTTTTAGCCTGTCCTGCCTGCGGATATGCACACCGTTTATTATGACATCGCCGCTGTTTTCTTTCCGGAGTCCCGCAGCGATTCTGCAAAGTGTGGTCTTGCCTGTACCGTTCCTGCCCGTGATTGCAAGGATTTTACCCTTTGTGGCATGCAATGTGATACGGTCAAGAATTGTTGCTTTTCTACACTTGCAGACGATGTGTTTCATTTGCAGAAAGGATTCTGCCCCTATCTCAGTTGATATATTTTGATAGTCACGCGGATAAAAAAGCCTAAGTCCCATTTCACACAATCTATCTTCAGACAGGTGTCTGGCTTCCTCACCGCTGTAAACAGCAATGATTTCTCCGTTTTTCATCAGTACCATTTTGTCAATCAAGTCAGCAAGATATTCGAGCCGATGCTCGGATATGATAATCGTCATACCCTGCATTTTCAGTCTGTACAGAAGTTCGCCGAGCTGTCTGGTACTGTCTGCATCGAGATTGGCAGAGGGTTCGTCCAGTACAAGTATTTTGGGTTTTGTCACGCAGGCAGCCGCTACGGCAACTTTCTGCTTTTCGCCGCTGGAGAGCCTGAGCAAGTCTTTCTCCAGAAGGTTCTCAATTCCAAGCAGTGTACTAATCTCATACAAACGGCATTTCATCCGTTCACGGGTGTAGTTCTGGTTTTCCATCGCCAGCACGATTTCATCTGTTACATTGGACGTAAAAAACTGACTTCGTGGATCTTGAAAGACGTTTCCAATATATTTCCCGATTTCGTCAAGCTCTAATTCTTGTGCATTTTTGCCGTCCAGCAGATAGCTGCCGCTGAATGTACCGTCATAAAACTTCGGACACAAGCCGTTGATAATGCGTGTTAAAGTCGTCTTTCCGCAGCCGCTTTCGCCTGTCAGCAGAATACATTCTCCCTTGTCCATAGTGAGAGATACATTTTTCAGGCTTTTATCAGATGTACCTGCATATTTATAGGATATATCATGTAATTCAATCAGCAAGCTAACCCCTCCGCAAACAATAATCTGTAAGAAAAATCAGCAGGACTGTTATCGTTCCCAACATCATCAGCCGCCTATCTCTTGTATTGAACTCTGACTTTCTGTATGAGGAATACGCACCGCCGAACTTCATGCCACGCACCTGCACCGATGCGGAAAGTTCGTCTGCCACTTTACTGGTGCGTATTAGCATTGGCACAAGAATACACTCGGCAGTCTTAACAGGGTGACGAAAAATGCTTATTTCTCTTATTTTTTGTGATTCTCGGATACGTAGATATTCTTCCGCAAGTGTTGGCATAAACCGGAACATCACAGTCAGGGAAAGCGTTGCGGCTCTTGGAATTTTCAGCTTGTTCAAAGCGGCAATCAAAGAGCCGGTCGGTGCATGGATGACTGGTGCAGCCGCCATCACAGGCAGAAGAAGTCTGCGGATGTATACTGTAAGAAGCGGCAGATTTCCCAGATGTTCGCTGTTTTTCATCAGAAATAGCAGCCCGAACAGGATACC
>CADBOP010000205.1 GCA_902796255.1 uncultured Ruminococcus sp. | reverse complement strand
GTTTTTTCTTTGGTGCATTTTTGGCAATCCCTGCACCGGCTTTTTCATAATTCCCGAATAAACTCATAAATTTTTACATCCGTCCTTTCTTATTCAGGAAAATTCAGCTAATAAAAAATTCTGCAATACTCCTAAAATAATAATAAATAAAAACAAAACAAAAAACCGGATAATATATAATTTTACAGCCACCTCTTCTTCCTGTGTCCTGTCGCAGAGAAGCCCTGCAATCTGCATAGAAAACCGCAGAGCCTCTCTTGCTCCGAACAACATTACAAAAGAAGTCAGATAAATATAAGGCATTATCAGACAAAGAGAAGAACAGGAAGCCAGAAAGCCACCTTCCGCATAGAGCCGTTCTAAAATTGCTCCGGCTGCTGCACCTCTCAGAAACAAGATACACGGCACAATGGGCAGCCCTGTTGCAGAAAGGCCAAGAATTCCCATCAGTGCCAGCCAGAAAACAGGGGCAGCGATACAATAAAACCTGCACTCTGTCATAAGTCCCATGCCCTGCCGGAAAGTCTGATTTTCCCAGATGCTCCAGTCAGGGTGCAAAGCACTGAAAATACTGCCGGTTATCGTCCCCAGAATCATAATCAGAAATAATACAATAATCTGGTGATTTCGTTTCTTTAACAGATTCATGCACAATCACTCCTGTATTTTTAATACATTCTATGTGCATGTCCTTTCTGTTATGCAGATTATTTTGAAAGTTCATAAGCCCGTTTTGTGCAGGCTTCACAGCATTTGCCAACTGTTTCTTCCAG
Organism: uncultured Ruminococcus sp.; assembly: GCA_902796255.1. GTDB lineage: Bacteria > Bacillota > Clostridia > Oscillospirales > Ruminococcaceae > UBA3855. Next base: position 6,846 of record CADBOP010000205.1, on the reverse strand, counting down.
ATTGCCCTTGTAAAGCTCATCCAGTCCGGCGAGTGTTGTGCCACCCGGAGAAGATACCATCTTGATTAATTCTTCAATACGATAACCGGAATCTGTCAGCATCTTTGCTGAGCCGATTAAACTCTGTGCAAACAGCGGAAGAGATACATCCTGAGAAATGCCCTCTTTGGCAGCATAATCTACAAACGCTTTGGCGAATAAATAAATAAATGCCGGACTGCTGCCGTTAATTGCAATGATTTCTTTCATTTTATTTTCCGGCAGCTGTGCAGAGATACCACAGGCATTAAAAATACTGCATACAGTCTGAAATTCTGCATCTGTAGTAGGTTCTGCCTTAGCTAAAGCAGAAGCCCCGACACCTAACAGCAGGGGGGTATTCGGCATAACAAGAACTACTTTTGCATTTGCAAGTGTTTTGCTCTGAATATATTCTGCGGTAATTCCAGCAGCAATTGAAACGAAAACAGTATCTTCTGTTGTTCCGTCTTTAATCTGGTCAAGTACCTGTTCAAACATCTGCGGCTTGACAGCCAAGAAAACATATTTGCAGTTCTGCATTACTTCCAGACCAGAGGCACATGCCCTGATGCCTGCTTCTGTTAATTTTGCAAGCTTGTCAGACGCAGGGTCAAAAGCAGAAACTTCCATATTCTGAGCAAGTTCACAGCCCATGATGCCTTTCATGATAGCAGAACCCATATTTCCAGCTCCGATAAAGCCGACTTTGATTTTTTCACTCATAACAAATCATCCTTTTATATGCTATTTTAATTTTAATATTTTAAGAAACGGACATGCTGTTGCGGAACGCACGCCTGTAAGCAAGCAAAGCTGCCGGAAGCAATAGAAGTAATAACGGAATATCCGGAATCAGCTGCAATAAATTTTTGATTAATCTTGCAGAAATTGCTGCTCCGAATGCCTGTTTCGGAATAAATCCGTAATGCATATTCAAAAACGTATTCAGACAAAGATTAATAATCATCACATCCAGAAGCCTTGCAATCACAGCACGAATCATCAGGGAAACCTGTTCATTCATGCCGAACAGCAGAAAATGTTCCTGTTTGCGGTATAAGCAAACACCATAAATTAACCCCTGCACACCGGCAACAAGCGTATAAACTGGCAAAAAAGCACCGTCCGGATTGGCTAAATATCCCACAATATCACAAAGCAGTCCGGCCGCAAAGCCCATCACAGGGCCTGTCAGCATACCTATCACAGCAATTGCCAGAAATGCAAAATTAATCTTTGCAAAACTCAGATTAATCGTAAATTTTTCGATAATCATCGAAACGGCAATAAACATTCCTGTTACAGTCAGAGCCCGGATGTCTTTAAATTCTTTTGCAGATTTCATAAACATAATAAAAATACCTCCTTTTCCGCTGTAATGACAGAAACAGAAAAAAGAGGTATTTCTATCTGATTTTTTCATGTAGTGCCATACGAAGCGGGATGCGAAGCCTGTACCGCAAGACAGTGCATGCCTTTTCGTCCGGCTGACAACTCCCCGTTCAGCCGACACTTAACGCACAAACTTCTACTCTGTGTATGCTTTTATCAATTAAATTTTAAAAATTAATAAGCAGTTGCTTCCAGAATATCATATCTCTGTTCAATAAACGGCTTCTTCATAGCAAGGCCTTCCTGAAGGTCGATATCATAAACTTTTCCGTCTTTCAGACCGACAATTCTGTTGCCGATGCCTTGTTCGAGCAGTTCTACTGCATGATAACCCATTTCTGTAGCCACAACACGGTCTCTCAGTGTCGGAGAACCGCCACGCTGTACATGACCTAAAATAGTTGCTCTGGATTCTACTCCTGTCATTTCCTGAATTTCTCTTGCAATATTTTCTGTCTGGCCGACACCTTCAGAAACTACCAGAATAAAATGATGCTTTCCGCCTTTTTCACTCATTGTTTTGGTCATATTCTTTGCAATTTCATTCAGGTCATACGGACGTTCAAGTGTAATAGCAGCTTCTGCACCGACTGCCATTGCCACGTTGACAGCGATAAATCCGGCACGTCTGCCCATTACTTCTACAACAGAGCATCTGTCATGAGACTGTGTTGTGTCACGGAGTTTGTCAATCATTTCCATAGCAGTATTCATGGCTGTATCATAGCCGATAGTATATTCTGTACACTGGATATCATTATCAATTGTACCCGGAATACCGATACAGGGAATACCTACACTGGACAGGTCACCCGCACCACGGAAAGAACCGTCACCACCGATGACTACCAGACCTTCAAGGCCGATTTCCTCGCAGACTTTCTTACCTTTGAGAACACCGTCCATATTGCGAAATTCAGGGCATCTTGCTGTATACAGGCAGGTACCGCCTCTCTGGATAATGCCGGAAACTGTTCTTGCAGTCATGTCAACGAATTCATGATTCAGCAGGCCGACATAACCTCTCTGAATGCCGATGACTTCCATGCCCTTGCCGAGAGCTGTACGAGCAACTGCTCTGACAGCCGCATTCATACCCGGAGCGTCGCCGCCGCTTGTCAAAACACCGATTTTTTTCATAATTTTTCTTCTCCATTCTGCATACGCAAAAAATTCATAATTTTTTTTACATTTTTATTTTACTATATTTCTGTGATTCTGTCAAGTGTTTTTTCAGAGTATTTTGGATATCAAAAAAAGTTTGTTAATTTTATAACGAAAAATAGCCGTATCTTTGAATTTATAAAATTTGATAATGCTATATTTCAGAAATACAGCCGATATTTTTTTTATCAAATATCCGGCTTAACTGCCGGTAAGAATTTTCTGTAATATTAATAAATAATTTTTCTTTAGGATAAGCATATTTTCTGTTATCAGTAAAATAAAAAACCACTTGTGTATTGCCCGCATACTTCCGGCAGATTTCAGAAATCTGCTTGATTTTCTGCAAATCTGTCTGAGAATGCGTGACTTTCAGGCATAACTGCATTTTATTCAGCATAGGATAAAAATTTTTCTGTTCCTGTACAGACTGACAAATCAGACTTGCATTCTGATTTTTTCTTGAAATTTTTCCGGTCAGATATAAAATATTGCCTTCTTTCAGATTTTTTTTGACAGCAGTATATATATCCGGAAATACAACAGCTTCTATCATACCGGATTTGTCTTCCAGACGGAGAAAACACATCTCTGCATTCTGTTTCGTCCGGTATTTTTTTATCTGATTTACCAGACAAAGCAGTTTTACTTCCTGATTTTCCTGAAAATTCCGGAGTGCTTCTGCCGGACTGCAATGCAGGATTTCTTTTATCCATTCAAATTCCTCCAGAGGATAGCCGGACAGATACATTCCGCAGGAAATTTTCTCCATCTGTAATTTTTCTGAAACAGAAAAATCCTGCATTTCCGGAAGTCTTACTTCATTTTCAGATTCCACAGCACCAAACAGCGACATCTGGCCGTCAATGACAGTCTGATTCTGAATGTTTACAGAATCCAGCACAGATTCATAACAGGTCAGCATCTGTTTCCGGTTGCAGTCCAGATTGTCCAATGCTCCGGACTGAATCAAGCTTTCCAGCATTTTTTTGAATAATCCCAGTCTGGAAGCCCTCCGGCAGAAATCAGAAAAGCTTGAAAATTTCCCATTTTTTTTTTTTTCTTCAATTAATTTGTCAATAAAGCCCCGTCCGATTCCCTTGATAGCTAACAGACCGAAATATAATTTCTGATTCCGGAAAATAAAATTCCATTCGCTCTGATTTACATCCGGCGGACAGATAACTATTCCGGCATTCCGGCATTCTTCCAGATATGGTGCAAGTTTTCCGTTTTCAGAAATTACACTGGACATAAGGGCGGCCATATATTCCCCAAAATAATTTGCTTTCAGATAAGCCGTCTGATAAGCGATTTTTGCATAAGCTGCCGCATGGGACTGATTGAATGCATAGGCTGCAAAGCTTTCCATCTGGGCAAATACCTGAGCAGCTGTCTGTTCAGGAATACCGTTCCGGACAGAACCGCTGATAAATTTCCGGCGTTCTTTCTGCATGATATCTGTTTTTTTCTTGGACATGGCACGGCGGACATTATCCGCTTCTGAAAGCGAATAACCAGCCATTTTACGGCAAATTTGCATGACTTGCTCCTGATACAGAATACACCCGTATGTCGGCTCTAAAATTTCTTTCAGAACCGGATGCAGATAGGAAATCTGATTTTTATTCTGACGGTTTCTGAGATATTCCGGAATGGATTCCACAGGCCCCGGCCGATAAATGGCAAGTGCAGTCATAATATCATGCATATTCTGTGGCCTGAGTCCTGTCAGAAATTTTCTCATGCCTGCACTTTCCAGCTGAAATACACCGGAAGTATTTCCTGATGAAATCAAATCATAAGTTTTTTTGTCATCAGAAGCAATATTCTTCACAGAAAAGCCTGTCACATGCATTCTCACAGCTTTTTCTGCTTCTCTGATAACTGTCAGATTCCGCAGACCTAAAAAATCAATTTTCAATAATCCCAGTTCTTCCAGTACCGGAGCAGTATATTGTGAAACAAGCATTTTTTCGTCATGAAATACAGGAATATATTCTGTCAGGGGCTTTTCAGTAATCACCACACCGGCAGCATGAATTGTCGTATGTCTGGGGAAACCCTCGATTGCAGAAGCCATATCTAAAAGCTGCTGTACCTGCTGGTTCTGCATATACTCCTGTTTGAGTTCCGGAGACTGCCCGAGAGCCTGTGCAATAGTCAGATTATTTTCTATCTGGTTTGCTGTTCTGTCAATCAGTCCGGACGGCAGGCGGAGGATTCTGCCGACATCCCGCACAGCTGCTCTGGCTTTGAGTGTATCAAATGCAACAATTTCCGCAACATGTTTTTCACCATATCTGCGAACAACATAATCTCTGACCTTGGAGCGGCCTTCAATACAAAAATCAATATCAATATCCGGCATACTCTGCCGGCCGGAGTTTAAAAATCTCTCAAACAACAAATTTTCAGCAACAGGGTCAATTTCTGTAATATCCAGACAATAGGCACAAAGGCTTCCGGCTGCTGAGCCACGGCCTGCCCCGACAGGAATTTCCTGATTCTTTGCATATCTGACAAAATCCTGTACAATCAGAAAATAATCCGTAAAGCCCATCTGGGCAATGACCTGCATTTCATATGCAAGTCTTTGCTGAACCTCCGGAGCAGGATATTCGCCATAATGCCGATGCATTCCCTGTGTACAGAGCATTTCAAAATAAGCCTGATTGTCTGTTACACCATCCTGTACAAAATGCGGCAGTTTCTGTTCATGAAATATAAATTCCAGATGACAGCGTTCTGCAATCCGGAGTGTATTCTGTACCGCTTCCGGCATATCAGAAAATAAATCTGTCATTTCTTGGGAAGATTTAAAATTATATTCCGGATTTTCAGAATTTTTTAACTCTTCAAGAGTCTGATTTTTTCTGATACAGGTCAGAATTTTCTGAATTTCGGCGTGTTCCGGTTTCAGATACCAGACAGGACTTGCCGCTGCCAGACGGCTTCCGGTTGCCTGTGAAAGACCGTTTAATAAAGGCTTTTGGGTTTCTTTCCGGATTTCAATAAAAAAATCACTTTCTTCAAATACTTCCTGATACTGCCGGATTTTCTGCACAGCCTGAGAAAAAGAAAGTTCTGCGAGTACTTCCGGCAAGAACAGACAAATCAGGCCTCCGTGGTATTTTTTTAATCTCTTAAAATCCGGAACATTCTGTTCTGATATTAATTTTATCAGATTCTGATATCCCTGCTGATTTTCACACAGAAGCACAAGGCTGTCCTGTGCTTCCGTCCTGATTTCACAGCCAATAATCGGTTTGATACCAGCTCTGACAGCTTCCTGATAGAACAGAACTGCTCCGTACAGATTTCCGGTATCTGTTAAAGCAACAGCTTTCTGACCGGATAATTTCACCTGTCGGATAATTTCTTTTATCCGGCAGGCACTGTTTAATAAACTATATTCACTGTGTACATGCAGATGTACAAACTCCTGATTTTGTATGCTCATGATAAATTTTCCCCTGTATCATAATTTCTGTATTGTTCTGCTAAAGCGGCTAATTTACGGAAACGATGATTTACACCGGAACGGCTGATAGGTTTTTCCAGCATCTGTCCAAGGTCTGCAAGACTCAAATGCGGGTTATCCAGCCGCAGACCGGCGAGTTCCTGCAATTCCGGAGAAAGTTTTTTCAGGCCATTATGCCGGATAATCTCCTGAATATCACGGCACTGTTTTTCAGAAGCCGAGATAGTCTTGTCAATATTCGCCATATCACAGTTGTTCCGGCGGTTAATCTGATTAATTACCTGTTTGTTAATTTTAATTTCAATCAGCTGGAGTGTACATTTCTGTGCACCGATAAAAGTCAGTAAATCTTCAATTTCTTCACTGACTTTGAGATAAGCTGACCAGCCATATTTTCTCTGCATCACATTCGGGTGTACACCGACACTGTAGAGAATATCGCATAAATCTTTACAAAGTTTTTCTGTCGGGGCAGAAAATTCCAGATGATATTCTTTCATAGGGTCAGTAATACTGCCGCATGTCAGAAACACACCGCCAAGAAATGCCCCCATACTGTTCATAGGCAGATTCCGCATATCAATACAGCGTTCCTGATGAATATGAAACGTATGCCGGATTTTTGTGACGGGTTCATGGCCTGTAATTTTATAAATAGTCAGAATCCCGCCGTCTTTTCGTGGTTTATTTTCGATAGAAAGCGGCACGGCCGCTCCGAACACCGTTTTCAGCAACACCGGAAAAACAGACCGGAATACTTCACTCTCACTTTTGAGACAAATTTC
>CADBOP010000204.1 GCA_902796255.1 uncultured Ruminococcus sp. | reverse complement strand
TGCTGTTCAGAGCGTTCATATCTCTGTTGCATCTGCCAGAGTCCGGTTTCATTCTGCCGGAAAAGTGTGTCTCTCTGCTGATGGTACTGTTCTGCCCGTCTGATACCTCCCCTGACAGAGGATGCCACGCCTCTGACAGTCCCCAGAGCAAGTCCGGCAAGTCCGGTGACCACAGCACCTGCTAAAGCAGTTTCAAAAAAGCTCATAAAATTTCATCTCCTGATTTTAATTTGTACTCGTGCTACCAGTTAATTTTTTTAACACGTTCCAGCCACTCCGGTGAAGGAATACCAACCAGACGGGTGACATTGTCATGCAGGAAGAACTCAATCTGGGCAGGCATAGTTCCGGCAGAAGCAGCAGTTTCCCTGTAGCGGTCTGTGAGCGGCAAAGCTCTTTGATTAGAAGAACCACGAAGATTTTTTCCGTCCTGCAATTTTTGAATAAATGCCCCGTCAATCAGCAAATCACAGACAGCAAGCAATGGGGCTGCATCCTGACGGAGGAGGAGTTCTTCATAAAGAAATCCTGTATAGATAATTACACCAGGATTGCCGGAAAGCCGGATTACTTCCGCAAGAGCATCAGGCTGAAGAAACGCTTCTCCGCCGCTGATGGTGATACCATCACAACCGGAATGCAGAAACATTTCTGCGAGTTCACTGGTATTGTACAGTGTACCGCCTTTGGGATTCCAAGTTTCCGGCGACATACAGCCGGGGCATTTCCTGTCGCACCCCTGTACCCAGATGCCGAATCTACGGCCGGGGCCAAGAGTGGTGATATTTTTTTCCACAGCATGTATACGAATCTGCAAAATATATTCCTCCTAATTTTTGTAAGCAGGCTCTTGCCGTTCAAGAATTTTCTGATACAATGTTTTGGCATCTGTAAGAACATTTTTGAGAAGTGTGTTATATTCTTCTGTGATATCTTCCGCACGATGTGCCAGAGTTTCAATGCGTACATAAAAAGAATCAGAACTGTTCCGGTCATCCAGTACAAAGCCACTTTTCAGAATTCTGTCTGCAATACGGCGGTTTTCTTTCAGAAGTTCCTGAAATTCTTCATATTCCTTTCCGGCTTCGTCAATTGTCCGGAGCAAGTTGGTGCAGGTCTGTTCGGCAATGTTTTTCTGATTCCGGAGTTCAGAAAGCTGTGTTTCTGATTCTGAAATTTTCTGCTGGATATTGTCTGTTTCTTTTGTTATCTGGCGGATATTTTCCTGTACATCATGGGAATATTTTTTCAGTTCCTGCAATTTCTGGAAGAGAGTATCATGTTGTTCTTTCTGCTGTGCAGATTTTGGCTTCAGCTGTTTCAGTTCATCACGCATCGTTTCCAGTTTCTGGTCAGTAATTTCTGTCAGAATCCGCTGACATTCCTGAATGCACTTACGGAGCGATTCTGCTTCCTGTTCTCTTTTCTGCAAAGCAGATTTTTGTGCAAGAAGAGCAGCATTTTTTTGTTCCAGTGTCTGGGCTTGTTTGTGAATTTCCTGTTCTTGTTTTTGTAACGTATCAAGTTGTTGTTCTGCGGATTCGCAATCTTTCCGGAGAGCTTCAATTTTTTTATAATTCTGTGCAATTGCCGTCAGCGAGCTGGCTGTTTCCTGTGCGACAGCACCACCGTATTCATCAGCGAATGTACTGATACGCCGTGACATGCTGCTGCACCGAAGAAATTTTCGCCGCAGTTCCCGACCGGAAGTTTGTGTAAAAGCATCCGGCTGATTCTGTACCTGTTCCAGCAGGTAATCTGCCAGCAGCAGCAGTGCATCTCCTGCTTCCGGAGAATCAGGATGCTGTTCTGCTTCTTTGAGCTGGTTTTCTATAAAATAACGAATATCAGAAAAATTCATAAATGAACCGCCTTTCATTCTGTGATAATCAATTCCAGACGTTCCAGTATTTTATTCAGTGAAACACTGCGTGATTTACCGGTCTGGTCTTTGGTATGCAGCATAGGAATCATGTCATTGTCCAGAGAAAGTCCGATAGAAATCTGCTGTGCCTCGTGTATTACCGGAAAAATCTGATTCAGGTCATCTGCATTACTCAGACGGAAGACAAGAATATCATCACCGATTTTCCGGTACATCCGGATAAACAGGTCTGTTCCGGAAAAAATCTGAAATTTTCTTTCAATAAACTGCGGCTGTTCATAGTTGTCTCTCCGGGCATTTTTTTCAATCAGGGGAAAATAAATATCTTCATATTCTTCTGGTTGTTCCGGATTGATACCAGCAGCAATGATTCCGACTTCATAAGGGAAAACAGGGTCAACAGAAATACTGCCGTCAGCCAGCAGGGCAGCTCCCTTGGCAATGGCGAGGGCTCTGTTTTCTTCTGAAAGCAGTTCAGGAAACCGTGGGTCAACAGCATCAGGGCGAGAATTAAAAAATTTCCTTACCTGATTTTCGACACAGCAGAAATTGCTGAATCCACCGACAAAAATAATTTTTGTCTGTTCGGGCTGATAGTCTCCGGCAGCATAGATACGGTCAAGAGCATTTTTCAGTACAGGAGCATTGACAGTTTCAAAAGCTTGCTGAAGATGCCGGCACATGACAGGACAGTCTTCCAGACGGGAAAGCTCAAACAAGGCTTCGTTTTCCATATCTTCTGGACTGATTTCATAGTCTTCCATCATAACAGAGATATTTTTTTTCTGACTGATGAGAAAAGTTTCCAGTTCGTTGCGGGAAAGTGCCAGTGTCCGTTCATTTGGGCTGAGGTGATTTTCTTCGCAGATATTCCGGATAACATGTGAAAGGAACGCACTTCCGGCATGGCCTTGTTCAATGCCAGTGCCTTCCTCACCAGAGCCATAGCTTTGAACGGTGCGGATTTTTTTGCCTTTTTCCACCTGACACAATGTAATATCCAGTGTACCGCCGCCGTAATCTACTACGAGAAGACTGCCGTTATAGGGTTTGTTTTCTTTTTTCTGCCACTGCCAGCAGAAATATGCAGCAGCAGCGACAGGCTCACTCTGGAAGGAAAACTGTTCCAGACCGATTTCTGTCAGAATGGTGCGGATATTTTCTCTTGCAGTATAATTTGTCTGTTCCCTGTACCAAGCTTCGGGGATGGTCATGACCATGCTTTCAATAGAATTGCCGTTTTTCTGAAACGTATCCAGCAATTCCCGAATATAGTCTCTTGCAGCTTCATGGGCTGTTTTTTCCTTTCCGGGAATCAGCTCGTCAAAGCGTGAGCCAAGCCGGAGCTTGAACCGTCCGCATACATTGGGTTTACCGTCACCTTGTAATTTGGCAGCATGTCCGAACTGTACATAGGAAGTTCCACGCCGTTCCTCATAGGAAATCACAGTGGGGATATAATCCGTTTCTCCTGCGGCAAGACGGAAACAGTTCAGGAAGCCGGTTTCTGTGTCATGAAAGCTGATGACACTGTTTGTTGTGCCGAAATCAAAACCGATATGACTCACGACAGGTCACTTCCTTCCTGCTGGAGCATATTTTTCTTTCTGGGGATAACTTTTGCTTTTTCTTCCACAAAAGAAGCACTGTCATAGAAACCGCTGGAAACGACAGCAGCGACAGTATATTCTTCAAATTCAGATTCTTCCGGAAGGTCAGTATCTTCCTGAACACCTTCTTCAAACACTTCCATAGTTTCCACATCAAGTACAGAGCCGACTTTCGGATAGATTCTGGAATAGCCCAGTTTATTCAGTGTTTTTTCAAATCCTTTCAAATAGACCTGAACGTTTCTCCAGTAGGTTTTATACTCTGGTGTATCTGTTCCGGAACGGCTTTTATAATAAAGCTGTTCTTCCAGCCGCTGGTATCCCTGAAGCAGCGTTTTAAAATCATCATTCTGCAACTTTCTGTTAATATCGGCAACAGAATTAATGGCATTTTCAGTATGGGTTTCCAGCTGGTCTATTTCCTTGCGGGTATTTTCTGCAATTTCCAGAAGAGAGCTTTTCAGGATATCCTGAATAGTTGTAACCACTTCTTCTGTACGGTCACGGAAACTGCGGCTTGTCCGGTTCATTTCATCAGCAAGGTGTTTTTCCATACTTCTGCGGTCTTCGACCATTTCTTTAATTTCCCTGTTATGCTTTTCTGCTTCCTGAAACCGGAACAGATATTCCTGATTTTCTTTTAATTCAGAAAGCAGTTTTTCTTTTTCCTGCCGAAGTTCTTCCCTGATACGTTCTTTTTCTGTCTGCTCGAACTGAGCGATTTCTTCTTTTTTCGACTGAATTGCATTCTCCAGCTCCTGTTTCTGTTTACGAAGTTCTAACAGTTCTTTGCCTTCCTTAGAAAAATACAGATTATGCAGTTGTATAATATCTTCTTTCAGTTGTTTAATATGTCTTTCCCTGTCATCATCAGTAAGTACCATTCCGGCATTATCGATAATTCCTTTTTTCAAATCCAACTCCGGCTGTATCATATTTCTGTAAAGATACACATCCCAGTATTCTATACTTTTCGGATTTACCAGAGCGGCAGTCAGCAGCCGTACTGTCAGAACAGGATATTTGCCTTCTCGATATTCCTTGCGGACAGCATCTTTGATTTTTTTAAAACTGCTTTCCTTTTGAGAAGGAAGCATTATACTTCTATCCTGACGTGCTGTCTCTATTTCTGGCATATATATGTTAAAAGATTCCCGACTGAATACAATTTCATCTTCATTTCTGTTATTCATAGTTACACCTCTCAATGATTACGCTTGATGGAAACAGAATCTTCTACTTCTATGTCTGCTACTTTGTCCACAGCCTTGATAGAAAGCAGTTCTGATTCAGAAAGGGTCAGTGTTTCAATAGATTCTCTGCCTTTGGGAACTGATTTATCAGAAGCCCGTTGCAATGTGACAGTCATGATTTCTCTTCCGGTATTTTCAGGAACACGAGTATCAACCGGCTCGTGAGAATCCAGTTCAAATACAGTAAAAGAAGAACTGTACTGGTCTTTATATCTGGTGTAGGATTTTGCTGTGCCGGAATACGGAAGTTTTGCACCACGAGGAATCAAGATACGGATTTCTGTCTGATTGGTATCATCATAATGATAGCCTATGCCATAGGCATGAGAAGAAATCAGCTGAATTTTATCCTGAGCAACGGGAGTTTGCTGAAGCCAGTCGGCATAACGTGCTGCACCGTTTGCAATAGCATGTGCAGGATTAATGCTCCTGACATCTACACCCGAAAACTTCTGCCGGATGGCTGCCTGTACCTGCAGCATGAGAGAACTGCCGCCTGTCAGAATGATATGATTCGGCTTTTTTCCACCCTGCCGCTGGATAATAATCTCCATTTTCTGTAATGTCCGGTCAAGAAGCGGTCTTGTCAGCTGTTCAAATTTTTTTCTTGTCAGTTCGCCTTCAGAAACATTTCCATGTAAATCCAGCTCCCATGAAGTGCTTTCCAATTCAGTAAGTTCTTCCTTGAGTTCACGGGCAGAGCGGCAGAGATAAGCTTCATCGTGCTTGCTCATTGTTTCGCCGGGATTATCTGCAAGATACTGTTCTTTCAGCCATTTAGCAATTTCAGCATCCCAGTCATCACCTCCGAGATGGGAATCTCCCTCCTGGTCAATCACTTCATAAGCAATTTTTTTATTGTCTTTGTTGGAATGCACCCATGCCGCATCGAATGTGCCGCCGCCAAGGTCATAGACAAGAATATCTTCATCCTGTTTGTTCCGAAGGCCGAAATATTCTATAGCAGCGGCAACTGGTTCAGGAAGAAGCTTACGCACAAGAAGATGTGTTCCGTTCGGCATAATGATAGAAGAAATAGCTTCTTCAATTAACTTTTTCTGTGGTTCTGAAAATCCGACAGGAACGGTAACAACTGCTTCTACTCGAAAATTTTTGGAAAAATCAATCTGATATGTTTCTTCTGCTACTTTAACAGCCCCCTGCACCATATATCCGACAATTTCACGGATAATATCCTTGGCAGTATAACAACGGTCGCCGGCAGTCAGCAGATAGCCGGATTCTTCCAGACGGCGCTTTACAGAAGAAATCACATTCTTTGCAGTACGGGGATTGGACAGTTTTTTTTCGGCAATTCTGCCATAAGATTTTTGTTTTCCGTCATCGTAAAATAAAGAAGGGATTCCATAAATTTCAGTGACGGGAATCAAAGAACGAACAGTACCTTTTTCAAGATAACAACAAAAGCTGAAAGTAGTACCAAAATCAATGCCAATAGAAAGTAATTTTTTTTCACTCATAACAAATTGCTGCACATTTCAGATATGGCAGCCAGCTCCTTTCATAATCTTAAATTATCATGTAATTATATCAGCCTGCATTTTTTCAAAATTTTGCATTTTTTCCGGTTATATCTACTGTATGATGGATTCCGGCATACTTATCTTCCGCAGTAAAATCCAGCTGAAGTGCTTCGTTCATAGAGAGTGTCTCTGTCGCAGGTGTACCAGCAGGCACAGCCCTGGAACGGGTCAGAACAGCATCCAGCACTTCCCTTCCCTGATATAAGGCTGTATAGGGGACATTGTCAATCAGGATATATTTTCCGCTCTCATAAGGGTCTGTCCCTTCTTCCAGCACGTCTGTTTCCAGAATATTATAAATACTGATACGGCGTTTTTCTTCCGGCAGGTCACCCATAACAGTGCTGCCTTTGCCGGAAGCTGTCAAAGGTGTGTTTTTCAGGAAGAAAATCCGCAGCAACGGTTCATTGTTCCGCTGGGGAACATTTGTTACAATGCCATATCCATGCGGTGCAATATTAGCAACACTCGAATGCAGCTGTGAATTTCCGGAAGAAGCCTTTTCCTGTGGAAACTGCATAAAACTGGACAGCAATGCTGCACCCTCCGCAATTGACTTTTCCGGATTGAAACAACGGATTTCTACTTTGTCGGGAAGAAAGTCTGCCTGCCGGATAGCATTCTGAATCTGTGGCATTCGGCTTCCGCCTCCGGTTAGAATCAGGTGGCTGATTTTTTTGTCTTTCTGACGGCTGAACAAGGTTTTCAGCACATTCACAGCTCTGTCAGTCAGGTCTTTGGAAGCAGTTTCAAACTCTTCCCGGCTGACAGAAAGTTCTATATAATCACCCTCGTTCTGAATCTGTGCTTCAGCAGATGCGTTTTCGCTGAGTTCTTCTTTCAGTTCTCTGGCATTTTCCGCCAGTTTACGTCTGACAGAATCTTTGAGGGCTGTCTGGTATTTTTTACGGAAAGCATCTTCCAGCACCTTCTGCATACGTTCATCCCATCTGTCACCGCCAAGCGTGCTGTCACCGTCTTGGTCCACAACACGATAAGGAGAAGAGGCAGACGGTTTATAATGCATAACAGCAACATCCAGTGTACCACCGCCAAGGTCAAATACTGCAATATAATCATCCGGAACACTATGAATGCCAAGAAACCGCACTGCTGAAGCAATAGGTTCCTGTATTACGCTTTTGACCAGAACAGCTGTATTATTTGTCAGGGTGACGGATTCCAATGCACTGCGGAGCAGTCTGACCTGAGACTGGTCAAATGATACCGGAACAGTGAGAACAACATCCAGCGAAGAAGGATTGAGAGCATATTGTTTCCGCAGAATGCCGTCTGCTGTTTCCAGAAAAGATGTCATCATCCGGCGGACAATTTCCAATGGTGTATATTCCGTATCACCCAGCCGGATACTGTTTTCCGCCAATTTGCTTTTGACAGAAACAACACCATATTCAGGACGAGTGCGGTATTTTTTCAGGGCATCCCGTCCGGTCAGTTCGTTTTTGCCGTCATTCCAGTAGACTGACGGAATGCCCCGTGAGGCATCCTTGGCAGAAACAAGTTCCTGTACCCGTGCAGAACCGTCCGGTTCTGTGCCATGTACAAATCCGATATAGGTAAAATTGGTGCCAAAATCAATTCCGATTGCAATATTCATAGAAATTTTTTCCTTTCTGCATGGTGGTTTTTGTCAGGAAATGCTGACAGAAGCACCGGAAATTTCATTTCCGTTCTGGTCAGAAACGGTCATTTTCAGCAGGCCACTGCTGTCAAGTTCCAGTTCTGTAATGCATTTTGTATCAGCAGCAGGAGGACGGCTGAACCATATCACCACGGAAAGTGCATATCTGGCCTGCTGCAAGACGGCTGTTTCTTCTGTGAGATAGTCACCTTCGCTGACTGCAAACTGAAGAAACTGACCGGACAGTTCCCATTCATATCTGCCGGAAGCAGGCAGTACTGCATTTTTAAAAATCAGATTCCGGACTTTCCGATTTTGCCCTTCTTCAAAAATAATTCCATAAGAATGAGAGGATTTAAGCAGAACAGGGACAGGAGCTGACATGACTGCATAGCGGGCTGCTCCCATTGCAACAGCAAATTCAGGAGTAGAAATCCGGACATGACAGTCAGGAAATTCCTTCTGAATTCTGGTTTTGACCTGTGGCATATGTGAACCGCCGCCGACAAGAATCACTTCATGAAATGCTTTTTGATTTTTAATCACTTTCCGGATGGTCTGGATAGTACGGTTCAGCAGAGAAGAAGTACAGGCTTCAAATTCTTCCCGTGTAATCCGGATATCATAGAGTGTTCCACGGATTTCACAGGGGATGTCATATACTTGTTCTTCAGAGAGAAATTCCTTGATTTCTCTGGCAAGTGCAGCAAGCCGTCTGTGATTTTTGACAAAAAAATGTTCTTTTTCTTCTTCCGGCATCTCTGTGAGCTGTGCATCAAGTTGCTGTTCGATAAGGGTCAGCAGATGCTCATCCCAGTCATTTCCGCCGATGACATCTCCTTCCTGTGCCAGAACGGCATAAGGCTGCTGTTCTGTACCAGTTCTTTTCAGCAGTGTGACATCTGTCGTACCGCCACCAAGGTCATAGACAAGTACTGTATCCTCTGAGGTTTGGTTAGTTTCCAAAAAACAAACCGCTGCCGCAACAGGTTCCTGAATGACAGCATGTACTTTCACATCTGCATTTTTCAGTGCATTGATAAGCATTTTTTTCCATTCTTCGCCGTAAGTGACCGGTATCGTGAGTACGGCGGACAAGTCAGAATCATCAAGGTGATACTGTGTACGGAGAACATTCCGTGCTCCCTGCATTAAATAGCCAATCATATGGCTGATAATTTCCTCTGTACGGAGCACATCAGTTCCGAAGCGAAATTCCTGTTCTTTATACCGCCGTTTGATATATTCCAGCAGTCCCGCCGGTTTGTTTTTTCCGGCACGCAGTGCCGCCTTTCCGGCAAGATTTCCTTTTTTTTCATCATGATAGAATACTGTAGGAATCATACTTTGTTCTCCCTCCGGAGACAGCGGCATACACTGGTCACCATGAAGAAAATATACAGAAGAAAAGCACGTTCCGAAATCTATGCCAATTATAACTGACATGATAACACCTCATTTTCCTGACATATCTACAGAAGGACAGTTATCGCTCTGTATGAAAGAATATCAGTTTTATTTTAATATCTGAAAAAGACAAGTAAACTGCGAAGTACAGACAGAAGTTTTCTGTTTTTCAGGATGCGGATTATCTCTTCCGGACTGCCGGAAAGCAGATGCAGTTTTTCTATGTCTATTAAACATTTTATCACAGTATCCTGTTTTTGTCAATATGTTTTATATTTTTTGTTAAAAAATAACAATAGTTTTCTGTGCTCTCCAAAGCATATCTGAGCGGAGTTAAGGCAATGAGCATGTTTTTCTTAAAAGAAAAATCAGGAATATTTTTTGTAAAATAAAGGTAAGTGTAAAATTTTCGTTGGCAAGAGGAAAGAAAAAATAAAAAAGAGAGTGCAGAAGACTTGCACTCTCAGCCACAATATGCTT
>CADBOP010000203.1 GCA_902796255.1 uncultured Ruminococcus sp. | reverse complement strand
GGCGGAAGCAATTACAAGATTGACGGTCAAAGCCATTATTATAACCCTGACGGCAGAATTTACGTTACAGATAATAAAACCATTATCGGCAGTTATGGAAATCATGTTTTGTATAATACTGCACTCTGCACAAAGCAGGGAAGCAAACAGGGCAATAATGTCATTCTGAAAAATTTGGAAATTCAGCATGATGCAAATGCTAACGGCAATGACAATATTTCTGTTTATTTTGGTGCAGGTCAGAATCTCTGGGTTGACCATGTGACTTTTGTCGGACATGCGGATTATAACAAGGCTTCTTCCGGTCAGCCGGACTATGATAAGTTTTTAGCCTGCTGCTATGATGCAGACTATTGTACAATTTCTGACAGTTCTTTCGGACTGCATGAATATGGTTTGATTTTAGGCTATCCGGATGATACTGCTGATGTGAAATCAAAATATGACGGCTATCCCCGCATGACACTGGCTGGTAATAAGTTTTATAAAACGCTGACCAGAGGGCCGGGGCTGATGAGATGGGGTTATTATCATTCGTTTAATAACTATGTGGATACGTTCAGTATGGCTTATACTGTTCACAGCGGCTGTGATATTTATGCTGAGAATTGTTATTATGCAAACGGTGGTAATGTCATCTGCGACTGGAATCAGATTACTTACCCTGGTGCATACTATGAAACGGGTTCTAAATTCTCCAGCTGTAACAGAACCGTTCGTGGAGAGGGTACAACTAATAATCCGAGCTATTCCGTAGAAAGTACATGGAGACCTAAAAATAATTACAGCTATGTGACATTGTCTGCTGACCAGGCAAAAACATACTGCTCTAATTACAGCGGTGTACAAAGTGCAAATTCTAACTGGATGTATATCCGTTATGGAACAAAGGGCGTTCCGAGTGCCGGCTATTATGAAGAGGCTAATGCTGCTGCTGCCATTGTGCCGGCAAGTTTTACAGAGGGTGCAGCTTATAGAATCAAGAACGTTAATTCCGGTCTGTATCTCGAAGTAGCTGGTGCAGCTGCCAAGAACAGTACAAACGTTGACCAGTGGGGTTCTGATGGTTCTGAAGTGCATAATATCTGGAAACTGTTCAGTGCAGGA
The DNA here is from genome assembly GCA_902796255.1 of uncultured Ruminococcus sp. Lineage (GTDB taxonomy): Bacteria > Bacillota > Clostridia > Oscillospirales > Ruminococcaceae > UBA3855. The sequence goes on along the minus strand of CADBOP010000203.1, from coordinate 7,431 downwards.
GACGGCTATTATTATCTTGTATCCTGCGTTGGTGACGGCGGTACATTCGTACTGGATGTAGCAGGCAAAAAAGCAGATAACGGTACAAATATTGATATTTATCAGTATAATGGCGGCACAAATCAGCAGTTTATGCTGACGGAAAATGCTGACGGTTCTTATAAAATCAGAACCAGAGTTTCCGGCGAAGCTTCTGCTGTGGAAATTATCAATGCAGATAAAACATCTGGTGCAAATGCACAGGAATGGGAAGTCAATGGTGCAAACTGTCAGGACTGGATTCTGGAAGCTGTAACAGACCCCGGTACTGCTATGGATACCAGTGTGGTTTATACATTCAAGAATGTGAACAGCGGGCTTGTGATGGATATTGTCAACGGTGCAATGGCAGATGCTTCTAATGTGCAGCAGTGGGATTCTAATGGATTCGACTGCCAGAAATGGACACTGAAAGCATTCGGTTCAGGAAATTATTATTATATCCGTTCTTTGCAGGATACCAGCTTTGTACTCAGAGCCGAAGGCAATACTAACGGCAGCAATATTGATATTATGACATATTCTAATAAAGACAGTGCGATGCTGTTCCGGTTCACAAAGAATCTGGATGGTTCTTATGGAATCGTAACACATGCTTCTAAAGATGCTTGTCTGGTAGAGATTGTCAATGCAAGCAAGGACAACGGAGCAAATGTACAACAGTATCAGCCAAACGGCAATAACTGCCAGAAATGGGAAGCTATCACAGAAACCACAACGGAAACTACAACTACGACAACAACAACTACTACCACGACAACAACAACCAAAGCCCCTGAAACGGAATCTGAAACAACAACTACACAGACAGAAACAAAGCCGGTTTCCGGTGATGTGAATAATGACGGTACAGTAACACTTCTGGATTTAGTTGCTCTCCAGAAATATCTGCTGAATACTAATAGTTTTACAAAAGACCAGTATACAATTGCAGATATGAACCATGACGGAAAAGTAAATATCTATGATTTCATTCTGATGAAAAAAGCATTGCTGACAAAATAATATTTTCAAAAAAGCCGGCGAATAATAATCGCCGGCTTTTTTTGATTGACAAGTTACAGAAAATATGCTATAATTAATATATACTGAAAATCATATGAAATTTAAAGGTGATGCTATGAAATGGATTTATATTATATATTTATTGGTTTCTTCATTGCTGATGTTCGGGGTGCTGATATATAATTTTTTAAAGCCCCGTCATGTCAGTGTAGAACCACCACTCAGAATGTTGTTCTTCTTTGGCGGCCTTTCTGTGGTACTGAATGTCGGAGCTATGATGGCAAGCAGTGAACGGATGGCATGTGCTCTGTTTAGTATGTATTATTTTGCAACAGATGTAATGCTGCTTGGTGTTGTGTCTTTTGTGCGAAGATATACAGGACTGCGTAATTATGAAAAAAAATTGCAGGTAGGTATGACATTACTTGCAGATGTTGATGCTGTTCTGATGTTGATTAATTATTTTACTCCGATTATGTTTCATTGTGAATCGATACAGGATGAAATGGGAAATCTGATATGGCATGTGGCTCAGAGAGAAAGCTTGTATTTTTATCATATTGGTTTTACATTTCTGGCCGGATTTGTAGCGATGTTTGACCTTATCCGTAAAATTATACGGTCTCCTAAAATTTATAAAGTAAAGTATGCTGTGATTCTGATTCTGGCATGTATTATTGCTATTGTACACAGTGCTTATTTGCAGTTAGATTATCGTATTGATTATTCTTTGTTCTGGGTGTCAATTATTACACTGTCAATTTATTATTATTCTATGATTTATGTCCCGCATGGTCTTATTGACAGACTGATGTTTTTTACAGTTGCCAATATGAAAGATGGCATTGTTTGTCTGGATTTGCAGGGAAAATGTGTACATGCGAATAAAGCAGCCAAAATTTACTGTAATGATGAAATTGACGAACAGGTAAAGAAATGGTTCGAGGAAAATATCACTTCAGAAAAAGAATATTATTTCTGGAAAGATACCAGAAAAATTGCAAATGAAACACGACATTATGAAATTGAATATAGAAAAATGTTCGATGTGAACGAAAAAAATATCGGCTGCTTTTTTATTATCAAAGATTGTACAGTAGAAACCAACCGGCTCGCTGCTGAAAAATATCGTGCCACACATGATGCATTGACCGGTATTTATAATAAAGAATATTTTTATGATAAAGTCAAGAAATTGTTTGAAGAAAATCCGGAAACGGAATATTGCATTGTCTGCACAGATGTCAAGAATTTTAAAATTATCAATGATGTCTTCGGTGTGGAAGTCGGGGATAAATTGTTGATGCGAATTGCAAGTGCTATTCGGTTTATGGCCAAGGACGGCTGGATTTTCGGAAGACTTACCGGAGACAGATTCTCTATCTGCCTTCCCAAAAAAGAATTTGACGAAAGTGAATTTATGCACGAAATTTCCAAGATGTGCCGCCTCTCTGAAAATTATATTTTTAAAATTCAGATTCATATGGGCGTATATTTTATTGAAGACAAAAGCCTTAGAATTTCTATTATGTGTGACAGGGCAAATCTGGCAATCAGAACCGTAAAAGAAAGCTATCAGAATTCTGTTGCCTATTATAAAGAAACGCTTCGTGAAGACTTCCTGAATGAACAGAAACTTATCAGTGAATTTGATATTGCCCTCCGTTCCGGACAGTTTCATCCTTATATCCAGCCGCAGGTGTTTTCCGAAGACGGAAAAATCCGTGGCGGTGAAGTGCTCGTCCGCTGGATTCATCCGCAAAGCGGTATGATTCCGCCGTATAAGTTTATTCCTGTATTTGAACAAACCGGTCTGATTGGCCGGCTGGACAGCTATATGTGGGAACAAGCCTGTATCAAATTGCAGGAATGGCAGAGAAAGGGCTTTACTGACCAGTATCTTTCTGTCAATATTTCCCAGAAGGATTTCTATTTGCTGGATGTTTACCAGACTGTCACTTCTCTGATAGAAAAATATCAGCTTTCACCCAAACAGCTGCATCTGGAAATTACAGAAACTGCAATTATGAATAATCCGCAGGAACAGCTTCCGCTTATCAGCAGGCTGAGAGAATACGGCTTTATGATAGAAATTGACGATTTCGGCAGCGGGTATTCTTCGCTGAATACACTTAAAGATATGAAAGCAGATGTACTTAAAATTGATATGGGCTTTCTCAGGAAAACTGCTAATCAGGAACGCAGTAAAATTATTCTTAAAATGGTAGTTTCTCTGGCAAAGTCGCTCCAGATGGAAGTAATTACAGAAGGTGTGGAAACACAGGAACAAGTGGATTTTCTGAAAGATTACGGCTGTGATATTTTTCAGGGGTATCATTTTGCAAAGCCTATGCCTGTCAGGGATTTTGAAGAAAATTTCCTGAACCAGACAGTACAGGTATAATAAATCATAAAAAGTCCTGTTGTATAGCAGGGCTTTTTTATTTTTTCAGCAGGTCTTTGATGACTTCTCCCGCAATCATCAGTCCAGCTGCCGGCGGAACAAAGGCATTTGAGGCCGGAATGGGCTTGTTGTTTCTGGCTTGTTCTTCTGAAATGCCTGCATGAACTGCCGGCTGTTCTTCAGAATAGAGGACTTTCAGCTTTTTTATTCCTCGTTTTTTGCATTCGTGCCGCATGGTACGGGCAAGAGGACAGACACGGGTATCATAGATATCAGCAATTTTAAAAGCTGTCGGGTCAAGCTTGTTTCCTGTTCCCATACAGGAAATCACACGCACACCGGCTTCCTGTGCATTTTTGATAATCTCCAGCTTGCCGGTGACAGTATCAATGGCATCTATGATATAATCATAACTGGTAAAATCAAACTGACCGGAAGTATCCGGCATATAGAAGCATTTATGATTATATACCTGTATCTCCGGACAGATATCATGAATTCTCTGTTCAGCGACATCAGTTTTATATTTTCCGATTGTACTGTGCAGAGCAATAATCTGTCTGTTCAGATTTGTCAGGCTGACAGTATCATTGTCAATCAGGTCCAGTGAACCAATACCGCTTCTGGCCAGTGCTTCGACTGTATATCCTCCGACACCGCCGATTCCGAATACTGCCACACGGCTCTGCTTCAGAATCTCCATAGCTTCTTTGCCGAATAAAAGTTCTGTTCTTGAAAACTGATTCAGCATGTTGTTTTCTCCTCTCTGCCTTCACCGGAGACTGTCCCATGATTAGTGATATTTTTATCAAAATCGTCTAAGAAATGATGATATTCATTCCCGATATGATAAGAAATCAGTGTTTTCAGATTGACATTCTCAACACTCCGGAAAATATTTTTATCAATTGCAGGACTGATTTTTCTGAGCTGTGCTAACAGTTCTTTGACTTCCTGTCTTTTAGAAGTACCGCTGCCGTTTTCATCTTTTTCATATTCTTCCGTGAAACGGCAGGCACATTGCAGAAATTTTAAATTATGATACTCTTTCCATGCGATAATATCACTTTCACGGACAAGATACATCGGCCTTATCAGCTGCATTCCCTTGAAATTTTCGCTGTGAATCTTGGGCATCATGGTCTGAATCTGCGAACCGTACAGCATACCCATCAGGATAGTTTCAATGACATCGTCAAAATGATGACCGAGGGCAATTTTATTGCAGCCTAAATCCTGTGCTGTTTTATAAAGATTGCCTCGGCGCATTCTTGCACAAAGATAGCAGGGATTCCGGTCGATATTGACAACATAATCAAAAATTCTTGCATCAAATACATGTACAGGAATATCCAGCAAAGCCGCATTTTTTAAAATCTGCTGATGATTTTCTTCGTTATAGCCGGGATTCATGACGATATATTCCACATCGAACGGGTATTTGCTGTATTTTTGCAGCCGTTTCATACACAGAGCCATCAGCATGGAATCTTTTCCGCCGGAGATACAGACAGCAATTTTATCGCCTTCCTGAATCATATCATATTCTTTGATGCCTTTGAGAAATTTCAGCCAGACAGGCTTGTTAAATTTTTTTACAATAGATTCTTCAATTAAATTAACAGTCATATACACACTCTTTTCTGATAGAAATACTAAGCTTATTATAACACGGATTCCGGAACTTGTCAAGCAGGCCAGAATTTTTTGCCTGATACAGAAAAAACTCCTGCTGTTTTTACAGCAGGAGTCTGAAATAAGTTTACATCATAGAGGGAAGGGGGGCAGCCGGATGTTCCGGAGCTGCTGGTTCTGTCTTGGATGTGCGGACAAGCTGGACATTGTTGTAAATATCCATACCAGTTCCGGCCGGTATCAGTTTACCGATGCAGACATTCTCCTTCAGACCTTCCAGATGGTCAACCTTACCACGGATAGCAGCATCTGTCAGAGCCTTAGTGGTTTCCTGGAACGATGCAGCAGAGATAAAGCTTTCAGAGCTGGAAGCTGCTTTGGTAATACCCTGTAATACAGGCTCGATGGTAACAAGCTGCAAATCTGTGCGGCCGCTGTCGATTAATCTCTGAATGGTTTCATTGATTTCATCTACATGCTTGCGGTCGATGAGTGTGCCGGGCAGGAGATATTCCGAATGCGGTACATCATTACCGCTGCCGGCATCTTCAATGCGGACTTTGCGGAGCATCTGGCGGACAATGACTTCAATATGCTTGTCATTGATATCTACACCCTGTAAACGGTATACTTTCTGTACTTCGATGATGATATAATCCTGTACCGCAGAAGTATCCAATACTTCAAGGATTCTTGCAGGAGAAACGTTGCCTTCTGTCAGGCGGTCACCCTTCTTGACAACTGCACCTTCGTGTACTTTGTATTTATAGTTATAGGGAATAATTTCAGTGATTTCTTCACCGGTTTCAGGATTATGAATTGTAAGTGTTCTGGTTGTCTTGACTTCTTCCAAATGCACAATACCGTCAATGCTTGCAATAATCGCAGCGTTTTTCGGTTTTCTGGCTTCAAACAATTCTTCAACACGAGGAAGACCCTGTGTGATGTCACCTTCACCACCGGAGGCAATGCCGCCTGTATGGAACGTACGCATTGTCAGCTGCGTACCGGGTTCACCAATGGACTGTGCTGCAATTGTGCCGACTGCTTCACCGACAGAAACAAGATTATTATTTGCAAGGTTTGCACCATAGCACTTTGCACAAACACCCTTTTTAGATTTGCATTTGAGTACAGAACGGATTTTGATTTTCTCAATACCCAAATCTACAATCTTTTGTGCATCTTTGTCTGTCATGAGCTTGTCTTTGCTGATAATCAGCTCACCAGTTTCTGCATCACGCAAATCCTGACAGAGGAAACGGCCTGCCAGTCTGTCCTGCATTTTTTCGATTAATTCTGTACCGTTGCGGATTTCGTAAATTTCAATACCGTCTTCTGTACCGCAGTCCTGCTCACGGATAATGACATCCTGAGAAACGTCAACCAGACGGCGGGTCAGATAACCAGAGTCGGCTGTACGGAGTGCAGTATCGGCCAGACCTTTACGGGCACCACGGGAAGAAATGAAGTATTCCAAGATATTCAGACCTTCACGGTAATTCGCACGAATCGGAATTTCAATTGTAGTACCGGAAGTATTGGCAATCAGTCCGCGCATACCAGCAAGCTGACGAAGCTGGGCAATAGAACCACGGGCACCGGAATGTGCCATCATCTGAATGGGGTTATAGGGGTCCATATTCTTCTGAAGGGCATCGGTAACATCATCAGTCGCCTTGTTCCATGTCTGTACGACAAGCTGAGATTTTTCAGGTGCGGAGATATAGCCGTTGTTATACATCTCGTTGATTTCATCAATCTTGACATCAGCAGCAGCAAGAATTTCTTTCTTCTGCGGCGGAATTGTGGCATCACATACAGCAGTGGTAATGCCGGACTTGGTAGAATATTTAAAGCCCAATGCCTTGATTTTATCAAGTACTTCTGAAGTTGTCGTTGTGCCGTGAATTTTAATGCATCTGTCAATGATTTCAGAAAGCTGTCCTTTGCGGACTAAGAAAGAAATTTCCAAATCAAACTGGCGTTCTGAATTGGTTCTGTCTACATAGCCTAAATTCTGCGGAATATTTTCGTTGAAAATCAGTCTGCCGATAGTGCAGTCAATGATTTTGGAAAGCTTCTTTTCAGCTACGTCTTTTGTGATTCTGACTTTAATAGGGGCATGTAATGTGACATCGCCTTCATAGTAAGCCATCATGGCTTCATCTACATCACGGAAACATTTTCCTGCACCCTTGTCGTTTTCCTTGAGCAAGGTCAGATAGTAAGAACCAAGTACCATATCCTGAGAAGGTACGGCAACAGGACGGCCGTCAGAAGGCTTTAACAGGTTGTTGGCAGCCAGCATCAGGAAACGGGCTTCGGCCTGTGCTTCAGCAGAAAGC